>DATAML010000073.1:0-43353 GCA_036260545.1 Caproiciproducens sp. | reverse complement strand
ATTGTAAGCGCAAAGGCAAGCGTAATGCATTCCTTTACGTCGATGGTTCCGGATCGATCCGCATCCGCGTTTTCCGGGTGCTCCAGCAAATCCAGATATTCATTTCGCTCTTTTTTTTGATATGTATTTTGCGTTTTAGTGATGCGCTTTTTCAGATAGTCTTCCGCGATGACCCAAACTCCGATTGCAATCAGTATGATGCTTCCGAAGGCATTGGAAAGGTACACAGGCATACATTTGCGGATTACAAGACCGAAAGTCATGGAAAAAAAGGTTCCCGCTGCAGAAATAACGGAGATCAGGACGCTGCTTAATATCCCGATTTTAATTTTCTTGATACCATAGGCGACACCGACGGCGAAGCTGTCAATGTTTGCTGAGATTACAAAAAGTGCGGGGGAGAGAAAGTGCATGGGTGCTTCATCCTTTCAATCGTTTTATCTGTATGGTATTCAGCAGAGGAAAAATTGGTTCCGCAAATATAATTCCAATTTCAATTAAAAAGTTAAGTGAGAAAATGAACAAAAACTTCTGTGAAACAATCGGCATAGTTTGGAATCATCATAAGAAAAGAGCTAAAAAATAAAAGCCGGTGTTATCGGCTTTTATTTTTTGGTTCTAAGCGGGTTAAGTTGTCCATATCTATGTTATTGAAAGGAAGGACAGCCTAATGGAGCAATTCAGCGATTCAAGATTTGATTCGGCTGCAAATGTACTCAGCGACCGAATCGGAAAGTTTCTTAAAATTTTGCCGCATGATATAAAAAGCCAGGCACAGGAACTGAGGCTGCGTGTGAATAACCCGGTTTCAGTCTGTTGCACAAACGGAATCTATTTTTTAAGCCGGTACGGCAGACTTGTATGTTGTCCGAACAGCGACATGATTCTTGCGGATAAAACGGATATCGATGAAAGCTTCCGCAGTATCTGCAGCTACTCGATACACAGTCATCAGAACGAAATTAAAAACGGCTTTATCACACTTTGCGGGGGACACCGGGTGGGCATCAGCGGAACCGCGGTATACCACGATGGAATCCTGATCGGTATGCGCGATATTTCCTCAGTCAATATCCGTATCGCGCGGGAAATTACCGGTTCCGCGGATGAACTATTCAGCGTGTTGAAGAATAATATTTCTTCCGGCCTGCTGATTGCCGGGGCTCCCGCGAGCGGAAAGACCACTCTGCTGCGCGATATCGCCCGTCAGCTTTCCAGTGGAACCTGCGGAAATATCAAAAAAGTAACGGTGGTTGATGAACGCGGCGAGCTTGCGGGTACCTACATGGGCATCCCGCAGAATGATCTGGGCTTTTGCAGCGACGTGTTGAACGGATACCCGAAGGCGGACGGAATCATGCAGGCGATCCGCTGTCTTTCTCCCGAATTTATTATATGTGACGAGTTGGGCGGAAACGATGAAGTACGTGCGGTGGAACAGGGCTTAAACGCGGGCGTCAGCATAATTTCCAGTATCCATGCGGGCAGTATCGATGAGTTCTTAAAAAGGAAGCAGGCAATCGCTTTGCTGGAAACAGGTGCATTCGGCAGTGTGGTTCTGCTGAACGGACACGACAGACCGGGGAAAGTAAAAGAGATTTACAGGACGGGTGATTTACTTGCTAAAATTAACGGGACTGCTGATTCTGATTGCGGTGGGGACACTCGCGGGGTATATGGAGTCGCATAAGCTTTCCAAAAGGGTGGAGCAGCTGGAAGCATTTCTGCGGTTCCTTTCAGCCGCGCAGACGGAAATCCGTTTTGCGGCGCTGCCGGTGGAAGAAATTGTGCAGAGGCATTGCGGAGATGTGGAATTTTTAAAGCTGTGTGGTCAAAAATGCGAGGGAGGAAAGAGCTTTTTAACCGCCTGGGAAGAGGGAGTCCGTTTCGGGACAAAGGGCTTTGGATTTACCGAGTCGGATTTGAGCCTGTTTTACCGTTTTGGCGAAGGGTTCGGCGCAAGCGATATGGAAGGTCAGCTTTCCCACTGTGGCTTATATTCCGAATTGGTAGGTGAAAATCTGAAAAACGCAAGGGAAGATAAGCAACAGAAATCAAAGCTGTATCAGGTGCTGGGCGTTTTTTCCGGTATGGCTGTCGCGCTGCTCTTAAGCTGAATTCAGGAACTGCTGAATAAATTCCGTTCTACGACTTGGATTAATCAAGTGCTTTTTAAAAACGGAGGAAACAAAATGGATGTGGATTTAATTTTTAAAATCGCCGCGATCGGGATTCTGGTTTCGGTCCTGAATCAGCTGCTGATTCGTTCCGGGCGCGAAGAGCAGGCCATGATGACAACGCTCGCCGGGCTGATCGTTGTGCTGATGATGATCATACAGCAGATCAATATCCTGTTTAAAACGGTTAAATCGATATTCGGGTTATAAGCTATGAATATCGTTGCAATCGCCGGAATCGCAATCCTTGCAGCAATCCTTGCCGCAATGCTCAGGCGTTACCATCAGGAATATTCGGTGATTCTCAGTATTGCCGCAGGAGTAATCATTCTGTTTGAAGTATTTGCCAATATAGCGCCGGCAGTAAGGCAAATTAGTACACTCCTTTCTTCCTCCGGGCTTTCCACGGAATATGCCGCTATTTTATTCAAAGCGCTTGGAATCTGTTTTTTAGCTCAGTTTGCCGCCGATTCCTGCCGCGACGCGGGCGAGAGCGCGCTGGCTTCAAAGGTTGAACTTGCCGGAAAGATCGCGATCGTAATTCTGTCGCTGCCTCTTTTTGAAAATATTGCGAACACCGCGGTAGGCTTGATAGGTGCATGAAATGAAAAGAATTCTATGTTTTTTCCTCTTACTGATGGTTGTCCTCGCTTTCCCGATGCGTGTCCGGGCAGCGGATAAGAATGGTTATTATGATCAGCAGCTGAAACAGAGCGGCGCGGAAGAGTTGCCGGATTCTCTCCCGAATGATACACGCAAAGCCCTGGACAATCTCGGCATAAACGGAATCGACTGGAAAAACATTACTTCTGTCACACCAGGAAATTTATTTTTACAGATCCTTTCCATTGCGGGAGGGAAATCGTCCGAGCCTTTAAAAGCAGCGGTTTCCGTAACGGCAATTATGCTGTTGTGTGCGCTTCTGAACGGAATGAAACTGTCCTTTGGGGAAAAACCGATGGGCGGGGTAATCGGCATGGTCGGAACGCTGTGCATCTGCTCGGTTGTGGTACAGCCTATCGTGTCCTGTATTGCGAATTCGGCAGGCGTAATGAAAGCAGCGGCGGGCTTCCTGCTTGCCTGCATACCGGTTTTGGCAGGAATCATGATCGCTGCCGGGCAGCCGGTTTCAGCCGGTTCCTATCAGCTGCTGATGATGGCCGCGGGGAACGTGATTTCCGTTCTGTCCGCAGGCATCCTCGTCCCGATGATGAATATTTTTCTTGCACTCTCGGTTGTCTCGGCAGTTTCGCCGAATATTAACCTGAAGGGGCTGTGCGATGTTTTCAGCAAAACCGTCAAATGGGTGATCGGGTTCTGTATGACGGTTTTTACCGGGCTCCTTACCGTGCATGGCATTGTTGCCGGTTCCGTTGACGGAGCGGGCTCCAAAACGGCAAAATTTGTTGTAAGCAGCTTTGTGCCGGTGGTCGGCAATGCGCTGGGGGAAGCGCTGCACACGATTACTGGCTGCGTCAAGATGCTGAAATCAGGGGTCAGCGCGTTTGGTCTTCTTGCCGGAGTTTTTATCTTTCTGCCGGTGATTGTTCAGTGCCTGATGTGGCTGCTTACCTCAAACATCTGCGCTGCGATCGGGGATATATTCGAACAGAAGGAAATCACTTCGCTTTTAAGAGCCTGTTCCACCGTCTTGAGTACCATGCTTGCAATTTTGCTCAGCTGCATGACCGTTTTGACTGTTTCAACAGTCATCATGCTGATTATCGGAGGAGCGTCATGAATTCAGTCAGAATATGGTCGGCCGCAATCTGTATGGCGGCGCTTGCCGCGAGCATACTGCAAAGCCTGGTTCCAAACGGTTCCATGGAACGCATGATCAAATTTATTATCGGCGCGTTTGTAATCTGCGCACTGATTCAGCCGCTTTCCAGAGTAATTCCCGAAGTAAAGGTGAATTTGAATGAAGCGAAGAAACAATCAGTGAATTCCCAGCTGGCCGGTACGGTGGAAAAGCAGTATTCTGACGCAGCGGAGGAAAGCATACGGAACTTAGTGGCCGCAGAATTAAATAAATTGGATATAAAATGCAAAAATGTTACTGTGATTATGGATACAAACGAAAATGGCAGCATATCAATTAACAAAGTGGTTGTAATACTCGCAAAAGGATATGACGGTGATTGCCAAAAGGCGCAGAATCATCTGGAAAAAACACTGGGGATCAAAATGGAGGTTACTGCAAATGACGGTAAAGGATGACGCTGAAAAGAAGGGGAAAGAAACAATATTTGACAAGCTGGCCAAAAATGAAACTTACCGCAGGGCCATTATAATTGCTGCGTTTGTCGGAATCGCCCTTATTTTTCTCTCCTCTTTTTTTAGAAATGACGGTGCCGCCGCAACCAAAACGTCCGCAAGCCAGGCCGGGATAACGGCCGAGCAGTATGCCGCGAACCTGGAGCAAAGCCTTACGGATATCGTTTCACGCATTCAGGGGGCCGGGGCGGCGAAAGTGCTTGTTACGCTGGAACGGAGTACTGAGTATGTTTACGCAACCGAGGAAAAAAAGAGTAACCAGACTGCCGAGGATAAGTCCGGCGGTTCAGCCACAAAAAACGAGGCGAATGCGGACACTGAAACAACATACATACTTGTAAAGGATGCCGACGGCGCCCAGAAAGCAATTCCGATTACCGAGGTCCAGCCGGTTATAAAGGGTGTGGTGGTTGTATGTGACGGCGGCGATAATCCGACCGTGCAGCAGAATATCATTTCAGCCGTTACAACGGCCCTTGATATTACTTCTGTGCGCGTGTGCGTGATAAAAGCAAAATAATTTTAAACAGGAGGAAAACATTATTATGACTATGGGAAAACGTCAGCTCGTTCTTGCGGCTTTGGTAGTCGCGCTTGGTGCGGCGGTATATTTGAATTGGCAGTTTTCCGGCGATAATCAGCTGCTGGCAACCAATGCGGTAACCTCAACTTCCGACCGTGAGCTGGGAGAAGCCCGTCTTGTGGACGGTTCCGCGGTGTCGGGTGCCCCGAAATCCGCTTCATCCGCCGTTCAGGCCAACGCGGGTACAGATACATATTTCAGTGAGGCGCGCCTTTCCCGCCAGAAGGCAAGGGATCAGGCGGTAGAGCTTCTGGAAAAAACGCTTTCCAACGCAAAATCGAATGACACCGCTAAAAAAGAGGCGGTTGTGCAGGCTGCCGCGGTTGCGCAGAATACCTTGCGGGAAAGCAATATCGAAAGCCTGATTAAAGCAAAGGGCTTTACCGACTGCGTTGTGTTCCTGCAGAATTCCGAATGCAGCGTTGTGGTAAAAACCAAGGATTCCAACCCGAACAATGCGGTTGTCATCAAAGATATTGTAGCCGGTCAGGCCGGAGTAACCTATGAGAAAATCAAAATTATCGAGAGCAAATAAATTTTCTTCCATTATACCTTTTCCATTTGCGGATTGATCATATATTTATTGATTATGGCAAAGATTGTGGTATAATATATTAGTGGATGTTTGACAATATAATGGATTAATGAGAACCCTCCACAGAACGTGGAGGGTTTTTTGGTTACGGAGGAAATATGAAAAGACGCGAGGCAAGGGAACAGGCATTTGTTCTGATTTTTGAAAGAAGCATCAACCACGACACAACCCAGCAGATTATTGACGCGGCGGGCTTGGCGGACGATACCATTATTGATGAGTTTGCCGAAAAAATTGCCGTAGGTGTTGAGGAAAACGAAGAGGCCTTAGATGCGCAGATCGAGAAAAACATACGCGGCTGGAAGATGAACCGGCTTTCCAAGGTGTCACTTGCCCTGCTGCGGCTTGCCATCTATGAGATCATGTTTGTTGAGGATATCCCGGTTAGTGTTTCGATCAATGAAGCGATCGATCTTGCCAAAAAATACGGCGGCGCTGACGATGCACCTTTTGTCAACGGCGTTCTCGGCTCGGTTGCCAAAGGACTGGAGAATTCCGGTGATAAAAATGCCTGATACCCTCGGCATTGACACCAGCAACTACACAACCTCCGCCGCTCTTTATCGGACCGGTACGATTGCACAGCGAAAATTGCTTCTGCCAGTCAGGCATGGCGAACTTGGACTGCGCCAAAGCGACGCGGTATTTCATCATGTGCAGCAGCTCCCGCAGGTTCTGGAAGCTCTGCTGCCTTCCAATGTAAGAATTGAAGCAATAGGGGCATCTTTGCGCCCGCGTGATCTGGAAGGCTCGTATATGCCGTGCTTTACGGTGGGCTTCGGTACTGCAAAGGCAATTGCCCTTACACTCGGAATCCCGCTTTATACGTTCTCTCATCAGGCAGGGCATATCGCCGCGGCTCTTTATTCGACCGGAAGGCTTGACCTGATGGCGGAAAGGTTTATTGCTTTCCATGTGTCCGGCGGTACGACCGAAGCGGTTCTGGTTGAACCGGATGAACAAAACGTTTTCAAAATACGGATTCTTGCGCAGTCGCTCGATCTGAAAGGCGGACAGGCTGTGGATCGCGTGGGCGCAATGCTGGGACTTTCCTTTCCTTCCGGAAAAGAATTGGAGCAGCTTGCATTAAATACCAATATCGGGTTCAAAATAAAAACAGCGATGAAAGGCGCGGACTGTTCTCTTTCGGGAATCGAAAATCAGTGCGGAAAAATGCTGCGGGAAGGCAGTCCCAAGGAAGAAATCGCCGCTTATTGTTTGCAATCCATATTAGCCGCGCTCGATGTGATGACGGCTGAATTACAAAAGCAATACGGAAAATTACCGCTCTTATTCGCGGGCGGGGTGATGTCCAACCGTATCATCCGGGAAGCGCTCACCGAAAAATACGGCGCGCTGTTTGCTCAGCCGGAGTTTTCGTCCGACAACGCCGCGGGGATAGCGGTTCTGACCTCGATCAAGGGGGCGCTGTAAGATGGGCTATTCACCGGTCATGCTGAGCGTAACGCAGCTGAATACTTATATCAAATCTCTGTTTGACGGAGACGGAAATCTGACGAACATCTATCTGGCGGGCGAAATTTCGAATTTTACCGACCATTATAAGTCCGGACACCTGTATTTTTCATTGAAAGACGAGAAAAGCGTGATTCGTGCGGTTATGTTTGCGCAGAGTGCCAAACGGCTCCGCTTTCTGCCGCAGAATGGCATGAGCGTCATTGTTCACGGGCGGGTGAGCGTTTATGAAGCGACCGGCCAGTATCAGCTTTATATTGAGGATATGCAACCGGACGGCCTAGGTGCTCTGAACCTGGCTTATGAACAGTTGAAAAGCAAACTGGAGGCAGAAGGGCTGTTTGCCGCGGCTCGGAAAAAGCCGCTTCCAAAATTTCCGGAACGGATCGGCGTAATTACTTCGCCGACCGGAGCAGCGGTTCACGATATCATAACAATACTGGCCCGCCGTTACCCTTTGGCTCAGGTGGTGTTCTGCCCCGTACTGGTTCAGGGAACGGGTGCTGCGCCGCAGCTTGTGGATGCGCTGGAACGGTTTAACCGGCTTGGCTGTGCGGATGTAATCATCCTTGGCCGCGGCGGCGGTTCGCTGGAGGATTTGTGGCCATTTAACGAGGAATGTCTCGCACGCGCTGTGGCCGCTTCCAATATTCCGGTTATCTCCGCGGTCGGGCACGAAACGGATTTTACGATCTGTGATTTTGCGGCCGATCTGCGTGCTCCCACTCCTTCCGCCGCGGCGGAGCTGGCGGTGCCGGACAGCGCCGAATTATTGGAAACGGTTCAATACGATCAGATGATCTTAAAACAATGCTTAACGGTAAAACTGAATGATTTGAAAAAGCGGCTGAATGCCGCCGCGGGCAGCTATCCTTTCCGCAGGCCGCAGGATATCATCGATTTGCAGCGTATCCGCACAGATCGGCTGTACGGGAGGCTTTGTGACAGGATAAATCACAAGGCTGCGGAAGCGAAGTCGGAGCTTTCCGAAAAGAGCGGCAGACTGAACGCGCTCAGCCCGCTGGCAACGCTTTCAAGAGGATATGCAATCGTTTACCGCGGCAAACAATCTGTTTCAAAAACGGAACACGTGCAGGTCGGCGAACCGGTTTCCGTTCGTCTTCAGGATGGAATTCTGGAATGCGCGGTCACCTGTAAGGAGGAAATCCATGAATAAAAACATGACTTTTGAGTCGGCAATGGTAAAACTGGAGGAAATCATAAATAAGCTGGAAAGCGGAAACGAGTCCCTTGAAAACTCATTAAAGCTGTTTGAGGAAGGTTCTGCGCTAGCTTCCCTTTGCTACGGAAAGCTACAGAGCGCGGAACAGAAAATAAAACAGATTTCTGAGCTTGAGGGTACTGACGGTGATAAAAATGTATAACCTTCGCCAAAAAGAATATATCGCGCTGATTGACCGTAAACTGTCCGAATATCTGCCGGAACAGGATGTAATGCAGGCCGACCTGTTTCACGCGATGCGCTACAGTCTGCTTGCGGGAGGGAAGCGTATCCGGCCTATTTTTGTTCTGGATTTCTGCAGAATCTGCGGCGGCGACGAGTTAGCTGCGCTTCCTTTTGCCTGCGCGGTCGAGATGATCCACACCTATTCGCTGATCCATGACGACCTGCCCTGTATGGACGACGATGATATGCGGCGCGGACGCCCCTCCAATCATAAGGTGTTCGGGGAAAGCATGGCGCTGCTTGCCGGGGACGGGCTTTTGACGCTGGCGTTTGAAACGATGCTCTCGGAGGAAACCGTGCGGCTTGCCGGTGCGCAGCGCGCGGCCAAAGCGGCCGGAATTCTTGCCGCTGCCGCGGGGGCGCACGGGATGGTCGGCGGTCAGGTCATCGACCTGATGAGCGAGGGAAGAGTGATCCCGCTTGATACGCTGAAGAAAATGGATGAGTGTAAAACCGGGGCGCTGATTGTTGCGGCGGCTAAAATGGGGTGCGTACTCGGCAATGCAACGGAAGAACAGCTTGCCGCCGCTGAAAATTACGCCAGGGCGATCGGCCTCGCGTTTCAGATTGTCGACGATATCCTTGATGTGACGGGAAATACGGAAACGCTTGGAAAACCGGCGGGCAGCGATAAGGAAAACGACAAATGCACTTATGTTACTTTCATGGGGCTGGAGAACGCAAAAAAAGCGGTTGACGACCTGACCCGAAAGGCGGTTGATTCGCTTGCGTGCTTTGGGCGCGGTGCGGACTACCTCGCCGAACTTGCCGGAGAGCTTGCAAAGCGGCAGAAATAAGGAATTTTGTCCATCACAATATTGACAAAATTGACGCTATATGATAATATTGTTAAGCCGCATATTACGGGCTTACAAGCGGGAAACCCGCCCGGTAGTAGCGAGATTATAGAAAAGGCAGGACCTTTTATTCATGTTTGCAGTAATTGAAACAGGCGGCAAGCAGTACAAGGTACAGAATGACGATGTCATTTATATCGAGAAGCTTGCAGCAGAACCGGAATCCTCGGTCGACTTCAAAGTGATTGCACTTGACGGCGACGACGGACTCAAAATCGGCGCTCCTTATGTAGAGGGCGCAACCGTAACAGGAAAAGTTTTAAAGAACGGCAAAGGCAAGAAAATTTCAGTTTTGACTTACAAGTCGAAAAAATGTGAAAAACGCAAAATCGGCCACAGGCAGCCATACACAAAGGTACAGATCACCACAATTAACGCATAATCGGCAAAATGATTTGCGCGGAGTTTTTTACAGAACCGGACGGTGAACTGGTCGGATTCCAGATCAGCGGTCACAACGGGGAAGCGGGCAGCGATATTCTTTGCGCTGCGGTTTCGTCTTCAGCTTATATGGCTGCGAATACCGTGACCGATGTGATAAAGGCTGACGCCCGGATTACCGTTGAAGACGGTTACATGCTTGTGAAGGTTTCGCCTCAGGAAGCGAAATCCTGCCGCATTCTGTTTGCGGGCTTCAAGCTTCATATGCAGGGGCTTGAAGAAAAGTATCCTCAGAATATTAAAGTAAGCTATACGGAGGTGTAAGTTATGCTGAAAATAAATATCCAGCTGTTTGCTCATAAAAAAGGAATGGGTTCCACCAAGAACGGCCGCGATTCCGAATCAAAGCGCCTTGGCGTAAAACGTTCCGACGGTCAGTTCGTGCTTGCCGGCAACATCCTTGTGAAGCAGCGCGGCACACATATTCATCCGGGTGAGAACGTAGGCATCGGTTCCGATGACTCTCTCTTTGCCCTGATTGACGGCAACGTAAAGTTTGAGCGTTATGGCCGTGACCGCAAGAAAGTCAGCGTATACGCGACTGAGCAATAAGCCTTATAAGGTGAATGAAAATCCCGGGCTTTCAATGCCCGGGATTTTTTGGCTTTTTACCGTAAAATATGATATACTAACCTTGTAATTATCTTTTAAGAAATGGCGGTATATTCCATAATGTTTATTGACAGTGCAAAGATTAAAATAAAAGCGGGTGACGGGGGCGCGGGAAAGGTTTCTTTCCACCGTGAGAAATTTGTGGCTTCCGGCGGCCCGGACGGCGGCGACGGCGGACGGGGCGGAAACATCGTTTTTCAGGTTGACGACAATCTTTCCACTCTGGCTGATTTTCGCTATAAGCGCAAATATGTTGCGCAAAACGGTGAAAACGGCATGGGGAGCCGCTGCTTTGGAAAAGGGGCGGAAGACCTTGTTATTAAAGTGCCGCGCGGCACTTTACTCAAGGATGCGGAAACTGGCAGGCTGGTAGCGGATTTGTCCTCCGATGAACCGCAGATTATCGCAAAGGGGGGCCGCGGCGGCTGGGGAAATTCCCACTTTGCCACGCCTACCCGCCAGACCCCGCGCTTCGCAAAACCGGGGACTCCGGGGGAGGAAATGGAGCTTCTGCTTGAGTTAAAGCTGCTTGCGGATGTCGGTCTTGTCGGTTACCCGAACGTGGGAAAATCCACGCTCGTTTCCGTCATCAGCGAAGCCAAGCCCACCATAGCCAATTATCATTTTACAACGATCACCCCGGTTCTCGGAGTGGTGCGCATGGGTGAGGGCCAATCCTTTGTCATTGCGGATATTCCCGGCCTGATTGAGGGTGCGGGGGAAGGCGTGGGCCTTGGCCACCAGTTTCTGCGCCATGTGGAACGCTGCAGGATGCTTGTTCATATTGTGGATGTTTCCGGCAGCGAGGGCCGCGACCCGAAGCAGGATTTTAAGATTATCAACGAGGAACTTTCAAAGTTTAACCCGGAACTGGCTAAAAGGCCGATGCTTGTGGCAGGAAACAAATGCGACCTTGCAACCGAAGAGCAGATTGCCGGTTTCAAAAGCTTTGTCGAACAGCAGGGCTATGAGTTTTTCCCCATCATGGCGGCAATCCGCTATCAGGTCGATCCGCTTTTAAACCGTATCACGGAAATGCTCAGCAAGCTGCCCCCGGTAAAACACTTTGAACCCGAAGCGGCACCGCAGGTTCCTGTAGACGCAATCGGACACAACGAAGTGAAAGTAACCAATAATGACGGCGTGTTTGTTGTGGAAGGCGAATGGCTCCTTCAGGTGATTAACTCCGTGAATTTCGACGATTACGAGTCGCTCCAGTATTTCCAGCGCGTGCTGATCAATTCCGGTGTGATTGATGCGCTCCGGGAAGCCGGGATTCAGGAGGGCGACACGGTAAGTATTTATGATATTGAATTTGATTTTATGGAATAAAAAATCCGTGTATCGGCGGAAAGCTCAAAAAGTAAAATGGGGTGTTTGATTGGAACGCTTATTTGAGGCAGACTGCGAACCGAAGCTTTTAAGTCCCCTTACGCTTGCTTTTGTGGGGGACTGCGTTTTTGAACTGTTTGTTCGGGAGCGCCTGGTTTGCCAGGGAAATTGCCCCGTAAATTTGCTTCATAAAAAATCAGTTGCACAGGTTTGCTGTTCTGCCCAGGCAGCGGCCGCTCAGAAAATTCTTTCCATCCTTGAACCGGATGAGGAAGAAGTGTATAAACGCGGCAGAAATGCACATACGAATCATGTCCCGAAAAATGCAAGCCCTGCCGATTACCATGCGGCTACCGCATTTGAGGCATTGTTCGGCTACCTTTATTTATCCGGGAAAATCGAACGCCTGCGGGAACTGTTTACTTTAATGTGTGAAAATATTGAATGAGTGAATATTGGGGGTGTTTGTGTGTTTCCCAATAATGCAAAAGAAAAAGCAATCGAAATCGTAAAGGACCTTCTGTTTTTTACAGTTGGAAGCTTTATTTACGGTATATCGGTCGTCCAGTTTACGGCGCCGAACAATATTGCGCCGGGCGGTGTTACCGGTATCAGTACGATGATCAATTACATCTCAGGCTGGCCGATCGGTTCGACGGGCCTGCTGATTAATATACCTATTTTTATCTGGGCGATTATCGAGATTGGATATAAGCTTGTGGGCAAAACAATGATTGCTACGGTTTTGGTTTCCGTGGCGATTGATACGGCGGGTTTGATTGTGCCGCCTTACAAGGGCGACCCCATGCTTGCCTCTATTTTTGGCGGGGTTATCGGGGGGATCGGTTTAGCCTTGGTATTTATGCGGGGCGGAACGACCGGCGGTTCCGATCTGGCCGCAAGGGTGCTTGGGCGGAGAATCCGTCATTTGTCCATGGCGAAGCTGATGCTGGGAATCGACCTGACAGTTGTGCTTGTTTCCGCGTTCATCTACAAAAGTATGGAGAGCGCTCTTTACGCTGTCATTACCATTTTTGTAACCACAAAGCTGATCGATACGATTCTGTACGGCACCGATATCGGAACGGGTAAAATGCTGTTTATCATGTCCGCAAAAAACAATGAAATTGCGAAGGATATATTAAACGATATGGATCGCGGGGTAACGGTTTTAAAATCCCGCGGTGCCTACAGCGGGCGCGAGGGAGAAGTATTGCTCTGTGCGCTTCGCCGCTATGAGGTGGTGAAAGTAAAGGATATCGTCCGTCACCACGATAAAAACGCGTTTATGATCGTCGGCGACGCAGGTGAGATTTCCGGTGAAGGATTCCGTGAGGCAAAGCAGGAAGATAAAACACTGAAGGAATTAATTACGAAAGTAAAGAAAAAATAATTGAGGCAGGCGGCTTTGTGTAGCAACAAATCCGCCTGCCTGTTAAATCATTTACAATATGGCTGTTATTTGCAGTCTGTGGATTGCATGTCCTTTGTACCGGAACCTTTTACCTGAGTCGCGGGATTGGAACCTGTTTTTGAAGTTCCGTAGGTTTTGGTGCTGTCGCTCGGATTATAATTTGACTGTTGGCCTGTCTTTGAAGATTGTCTGTCTTTATCCGTAAAATCACCCCCTTTTATCGCTATTATCCCTCATATGGTTAAAAATATACCATTAAATTCCGATCCGGTTTGTTCTTTGCGTCTACGATGAAATTTTGGAGTTGATCAATTTGAATATACAGCCCGTTTCGCTGCCGCCGGAATTTACAGGCAGAATGAAAGAAATGCTCGGCGGAGAATTCGAGCCCTTTCTGGCGTGCTATGAAAAACCGTATTATCGCGGTATCCGGCTAAACACGCTGAAGTGTTCGGAGCAGACCCTGAAGGAAGCCCTGCCATTCATAATTGTCCCCGCCCCTTTTTCGCCTCTGTCTTATTACATTCCCGCAGACGTCGAAAGAATCGGTTCGCTTCCCATGCATCACGCCGGCGCGTTTTATTCGCAGGAACCGTCCGCTGCTTCCGCGGTTACCGTGCTTGCCCCCGAGCCGGGCGATATTGTGCTGGATTTGTGTGCCGCGCCCGGCGGGAAATCAACGCAGATCGCTTCTCTTTTGTGCGGACAGGGATTGCTGTGGTCCAATGAAGTTGTAAAAAGCCGCGCAAGCATCCTGCTTTCCAATCTCGAACGCTGCGGCGTTCCCAACGCGGTGGTGTCCTGCTGCCACCCGGAACAATTATGCACGGCCCTTGCCGGATATTTCGATAAGGTTTTGGTGGACGCGCCCTGCTCAGGGGAGGGAATGTTCCGCCGTGATGAAAAAGCGATAGAGGACTGGAGCCCGGAACACGCGCAGGCCTGCGCGGTGCGTCAGCTCGCTATATTAGAGAGCGCGGCAAACGCGCTGAAGGAAAACGGAACGATGGTCTACTCCACCTGTACGTTTTCCCCGGAAGAGAACGAGGGCGTAATAAAATCCTTTTTAGAACGTCACAGTGATTTTGAGATGGTCGACTGCCGGCAAACCTTCGGCCGGCCTGCAGCTCTTGAAAAGGCCCGCCGCATCTATCCGATGGATGGCGGGGAAGGACATTTTGTCGCGCTGATGCGCAGACTTTCGCCCAATGATTGCCGTCCCCAGCCCTATTCGCCGAAAAAACAGTCCAGACCGGATTGCGCGCAGGACTTGTACCGGCAGATTTTCAAATCCGGGCCGGAACGACCTATTGATCAGATTGGAACGCATTTCCTTTTACTGCCGGAAATTCTTCCGGAGCTTCGGAATCTCGGCGTGATTCGCGCGGGTGTCCTGCTCGGAGAGGCAAAGACAAACCGGGCGGAGCCTGAACATGCGGTATTCATGGCGGCTAGACCGGAAGATTTGAACCTTACGGTAAACCTTTCACATGATTCCGAGCGGATTGCGGCTTTTCTGCGCGGCGAAGAAATTGAGGCAGACCCCGGTTTAAAGGGCTACGCCGGTGTAGCGGTGGACGGGATTCTTACCGGCTTTGGCAAATGTTCAAACGGCCGCCTGAAAAATCATTATCCAAAGGGCCTAAGAAACCACTGAAAGAATAAAGGAAAGAGCAGATATTTTGTCACTTTAACTCGTTAAAATCTTGAAATGGCTAAAAAATGATGCTATAATAATCGTTAATTAATTTGAAAGAGGGCATATACTATGCAGGAAATCAGAGTGGAATTAACCGATCATCCGAAGCAGAAGCCAACCGATTCAAATAAGCTTGGTTTTGGTACAATTTTCACCGATCATATGTTTTTAATGGACTATGACGAGGGAGAGGGCTGGCATGACGCCAGAATTGTCCCGTTTGGACCAATCGAGCTTTCACCGGCTGCAATGTGCCTGCATTACGGACAATCTGTTTTTGAGGGTATGAAGGCTTACCGCGCCGTAGACGGAAGAATTTTGCTTTTCCGCCCGGATAAAAACATGGCGCGCCTGAACTCCTCCAACGATCGTCTCTGCATTCCTCTGATTGACGAGGGATTCGCTGAGAAGGCGATTGAAAAACTGGTTTCAATTGAGAAGGACTGGATTCCGTCCGCGGAAGGAACTTCCCTTTACATCCGCCCGTTCATTATCGGCGTCGATCCTCACATCGGTGTGCATCCCGCGCAGCATTTGCTGTTTATTGTCCTCTGCTCGCCGGTCGGCGCGTATTATCCGGAAGGCCTGAATCCGGTAAAAATTTATGTGGAAAAGAATTACGTCCGCGCAGTAAAAGGCGGCATGGGCTATACAAAAACGGCGGGAAATTATGCTGCGTCCCTCAAGGCGCAGGATGAAGCGGAAAAACAGAATTACACCCAGGTTCTGTGGCTTGACGGCGTAGAACGCAAATACATCGAAGAAGTCGGTACCATGAACGTCTTCTTTGTAATCGGCGACGAAATCGTGACTCCGGCCCTGCAGGGCTCCATTCTTCCCGGCATTACGCGTATGTCCTCCATTGAGCTGCTGAAATCATGGGGCATGAATGTGGTGGAACGCAGGCTCTCCATTGAGGAGCTTGCAGAAGCCTCCAAAAGCGGAAAGCTTAAGGAAGCCTTCGGCACAGGTACCGCCGCGGTTATTTCTCCGATCGGCCACCTGAAGTGGGGGGACGAGATCATGAATATCAACAATGGGGAAATCGGGCCGATCTCTCAGCGCCTTTACGATACCATGACCGGAATTCAGTGGGGCAAGATCAAGGATACGTTTGGCTGGACCGTTGAAGTTAAATAACAGAAAACATAACGTCAAAGGCGGCGGCATTTTGTCGTCGCCTTTGTTTTTTGGAGAGGTTTTATGCGCGAGCTAGCGTTCCCCGTACCGCGGGAATATGACGGAATCCGGATGAAGAATTATCTCCGTAGGTACTGCGGATTATCCGCCCGGCTTTTGGTTAAATTAAAACGGCAGCCGATGGGGATTACAAAAAACGGGTTTCATGCCATCGCTACGGATATTCTGAAAGCGGGCGACGTGGTACGTATTCTTATGCCGGATGATGAAAAGCAGCCGGAACCGGTAAGCCTGCCGCTGTCCGTCGTTTTTGAGGATCAGGACGTGCTTGTCATAAATAAACCGGCGGATATGCCGATGTATCCCACGCCCGGCCATGACCGGGACAGCATTGCCAATGCGGCGGCTGCCTATTACCTTGGCAGCGACCAGAAAATCGCGTTTCGCCCGGTCTATCGGCTGGATAAAGATACATCCGGTTTGGTTCTTCTGGCTAAAAACCCGTTTACCGCAGCCTGTCTTTCCGGTTCTGTAGAAAAAGAATACTTTGCAGTCTGCGAGGGGGAGCTTTGCGGCTGCGGGAAAGTAGATGAACCGATTGGCCTGAAAGAAGGTCACAGGATTCAGCGTGAAGTGAATCCCAATGGGGAAAAGGCCCTTACAAATTGGAAATCGCTCTGCGTTTCCCGGAACCACAGCTTTGTGGTACTCGAATTGGAGACCGGTCGGACCCACCAGATACGCGTCCATCTTTCCCATATTGGCCACCCGCTTGCCGGCGACGATATGTACGGCGGGAGCCTTGATTTTATCGCAAGGCAGGCGCTGCATTGCGGAAAAATCAGCTTTCTTCATCCGGTTACAAAGCAGAACCTTGAATTTGTCTGCCGCTTACCGGAGGATATGAAAAAGCTTCTTGATGTCTGTCATATGAAAAGTGTACAAAATCATATCATTTAACCGACATGGAAGCACACGATTGAATAAAAATGTATTTTTATTTAAATAACCACTTGATTAATGTATAATTATGCGCTATAATACAATCACATTAAAAATAAATCCGAACCTTAATTCGCTTCATTCAGCAATTCTGAATGATCAAACAGCAGAGGGTTCTAAACGGAGGGTAATTATTATGAAAAAGCTTGCAAAGGTTTCTGCATTTCTCCTTGCAGCAGCAATGACCTTTTCTATGGCAGCATGTTCCGGCGGCAGCTCCGCTTCTTCCGCAGCGGCAAGCACCGCAGCCAGTACGGCGGAAAGTCAGGCAGCCAGCGCGGTAGCATCTGCAGCGGCTTCCACTTCGGTTGATAAGATTAAAACGGACGGCTTTGTAACATGGTCGACCAACGCGGAGTTTGAACCGTTCGAGTATAAGGACGGCGAAAATGTAATCGGTATTGATGCAGAGATTTCTCAGAAAATCGCAGATAAGCTTGGCGTAAAACTCAAAATAAACGATATTGCTTTTGATACGCTGATTACGGAACTGAATACCGGAAAAACAAACTTTGTTGCAGCCGGTATGACGGTTACAGACGACCGGAAAAAGAACGTTGATTTCTCCGACACTTATTTTGACGCTTCACAGGCCATTCTGGTTCCTAAGGGCAGCGCAATAAAATCCCGTACGGATCTGAACGGGAAAAAGGTCGGCGTTCAGCAGGGTACAACCGGTGACACCTTCTGCACAAATGAAGACGGCAAGAGCGACATCAAAGTCGGTTCCGTTGAGCGTTATAATAAAGCGGTTGACGCGGTAACTGATCTGGTAAACGGTAAAATTGACGCGGTGGTAATCGATGATTTCCCGGCGACAAAGTTTGCAGATAAGAATGCCGGAAAAATTGCAAAGCTCAGCGATTCCTTAACAGTAGAAAAGTACGCAATCGCAGTGAAGAAGGGCGACGAGGCTATGCTGAAGGTTGTAAATGCGGTACTTGCTGAGATGAAATCGAGCGGGGAGCTCACAAAAGTTGTTGATAAATACAAGGCGGCTTTGGGCGGCTGATTTATCTGTAATTCTTGATAGGAACGCAGGGCCAGCGGAAAAATTCGCTGCCCTGCTTTTCTTAGCTTAATATAGGAGGCTATCTATGAATACCCTTTTCGCATCCTTGCCGCTCTCATTTTACTTGTCATTTTCCGAGAAAATAAACGACGCATTTATTGTAAAAAGCAGGTATAAATACATAGTTGCAGGACTGGGAAATACGCTGCTTATTACTGCTTTTGCCGTCTTGCTGGGAATTGTTCTCGGAACGATGGTTGCGCTGGTAAAGGTGGCTCATGGCAATAACAATAAAAAATTCCGTATTTTGAATTCGATCTGCAGTCTGTACCTGACGGTTATAAGAGGAACTCCGGTTATTGTTCAACTGCTGATTATGTATTATGTTATCCTAAGCTCAACCAGTGTTGATAAAATTACTGCGTCGATTCTTGCTTTCGGTATCAATTCCGGTGCCTATGTGGCGGAGGTTATCCGCAGCGGAATCCAGTCGGTCGATAAAGGCCAGGTGGAAGCCGGACGCTCCCTTGGGCTGAACGAACGCGACACAATGATCAAAATTGTGTTCCCGCAGGCGCTGAAAAATGTTCTTCCCGCGATCGGAAATGAGTTCATTGCCCTGTTAAAAGAAACCTCCGTCGCCGGCTATATCGGCGTTCAGGACCTGACTAAAGGCGGAGATATCATTCGCAGTATCACTTACGATGCATTTACCCCACTGCTTTCGACCGCTGGGGTGTATCTCGTCATCGTGATCGGGCTTACCGCCGCTTTGTCCAAGCTTGAAAGGAGGCTGCATAAGAGTGATTACCGTTAAAAACCTGCAAAAAACATTTCATACACTGAACGGCGATCTTCCTGTTTTAAAAGGAATCAATCAGGTCATTGAAAAGGGAGAAAAAGTGGTTATCGTCGGGCCTTCCGGTTCCGGTAAAAGTACTTTTCTCCGCTGCCTGAATTTACTGGAGCAGCCAACAGGCGGAGAAATCTGGTTCGAGGGCGTACAAATCAACAAACCGGACTGCAACATCAACCAGCTCCGTCAGAAGATGGGCATGGTATTCCAGCATTTTAACTTATTTCCGCATTTGACCGTTATGGAAAATATTACGCTTGCCCCAGTCACTTTAAAGCTGAAAACACAGCAGGAGGCCGAAAAGCAGGCAATGCAGCTTTTAGACCGCGTCGGGCTTGCAGATAAAGCCCAGGCGTACCCCGTGCAGGTCTCCGGCGGGCAGAAACAGCGTATCGCGATTGTGCGCGCGCTTGCCATGAACCCGGATGTAATGCTTTTCGACGAACCCACCAGCGCGCTCGACCCAGAAATGGTCGGCGAGGTGCTCCAGGTTATGAAAGAGCTTGCGGAAGACGGCATGACCATGGCTGTGGTTACACATGAAATGGGCTTTGCCAGAGAAGTTGCCACACGTGTGCTCTTTATGGATGACGGTCAGGTACTTGAAGAAGCAAGACCGGATGAATTCTTTGATCATCCTAAAAATCCAAGATTGCAGGACTTTTTATCAAAAGTTCTTTAATAATTGAATTTATTATGATAGAATAAAATGCACAGCAGCTTGCTGTGTATTTTATTTTTTTGAGGTGTTTTCATGCCGGCTGCAATAACTCACTTTCTTCAAGCGGAAAAAGTGATAGCTGAACTGGAAAAGCAAGGCACAGGGCATTCTGTTAATCGGGATGCTTTTCTATGGGGCGCGCAGGGGCCGGATTTTCTGTATTGCCACAGATACCTTCCCTGGCAGCGCGGAATCAGCCTGAAACAATATGCTGAAAGACTGCACAGGGAAAGTCCATCCGGACTTTTCAGCGCGATGCGGGAATATGCCGCGGCCGGGAATCATGACGGAATCGTTGAGTCCTATCTTTACGGATTTCTCTGCCATTACTCCCTTGACCGTATCGGCCATCCATATATTCAGTATCATACACAAGTGCTTCTTGAAAAGGATCCGGAGCAGAATGAAGCATTTTTGCACAATCAGATTGAGTCTGTGCTTGATACGATTATGCTTCGCTATGAAAAGGCCCGGCTGCCGGTGGAATTCAATTTGAAATGGACGGTACCTAAAAACCGGGAAGTACAGTTTAAAATAGGGGACCTTTATGCGTTTATGCTTAACCGGCTCTATGGCCTCAAGGATTCCGGCACGGCGCTCTTTCAGGCCACGGAGGACTGCCGCAGGATATTCGGGCTGCTGAATGACCGCACGACTATGAAAAAAGCACTGGCTGAACGCTTTGAAAAGCGAAAAAAGCCGGGGAATGTGTCATGCTGCTTCCGCCCGGTGAGCGAAAGCGACGAATATGATTATGCCAATATTCTGCCTTCGGATTGGCGCTGGCCGCCGGACAGCCGCACGGTAAGGAACGAGGACTTTTTCAGCCTCTATGACCAATCAGTACAGGAAAGTCTGGAATTCATTCAGGACTTTTCCGATGTGACCCGTTTCGAAAAAGAAACGGGCGATCAATCATTTATTTAAGGAGCGATTTATTATGGATCGGATTGCGAGCTTTTGCGTTGACCACAACAAACTTTTGCCGGGTATTTATGTTTCCAGGATTGACGACGACATCATCACTTACGATATTCGGATGAGGAAGCCAAACGTGCCGCCGTTCCTTTCCAACCCGTCGATGCACACCATTGAACATCTTTTTGCGACTTATGTGCGAAATTCCGCTTTCCGGGACAAGATTATCTATTTTGGCCCGATGGGCTGCCGCACGGGATTTTATTTTTTAGCCCGGGATATGGAAAAAGCGGACGCGATCGGATTAATTATTGAAACTTTTGAGTATATATCCAAATTTGAAGGTACCGTGCCGGGCACAAAAGCAGAGGAATGTGGGAATTATCTTGAGCACGATTTAAATGGGGCAAAGCAAGAGGCGGAAAAATTTCTTCCGGTTATACGCGGCTGGAGTGTTGAAAAGCTAAGTTATTAAGCTGTTTTATACTGTCATCCCATTAAAGGGAGACAAGATTCGCGAGGATATTTTTCGCCTTGCAAGGACGAGGACGCAGCAGGACGGAAATTCAACCGCGAAGATACCTATTCTTTAGTGGGATGGCAGTATTAGAGCCAAATTGTAGCATATTTGTGAATTCAGAGCAAATTGGGTTGCAATATCGTTCATAAAGTTATATATTATAATGTATATTACAAATTTGTTACAATTCAGTGATGCGAAAGGATTTGGCTCCATGCAGTTTGCTAAGCTGAAAAAGCTTCTAAAGAGCGTTTGTGAAGACTCAAATCGCTTTTTATATATCGTCGGAATACAATCCGTTAGAATCATAAAGCGTGTCAGGCGAAGGCTGCTCCGCTTTTTGAAACCGGCAATCGATCTTAGTAAGCGGCTTTATGCCGTAACCGTCGGCAGACAGATCAAAAACCTGCAAAAAGAGATCGATTCCATCCACGAAGGAATATCCATTGCGGGGGAAAGAATTGCCGAGGCGCGGAAACAGGGCTTCTGGCGTACGTTTGCCACATATCTCTGGGTTGCGGGCAAAAGTTTAGTCCGCCATAAAGCGTTTCTGTGTTCAATTCTGAATGTACTGGCGCCGGCCGCTTCCGTTATTCTGCTTGTTATGACGGTTCGGTATTGGACAGGCTTGAACTACGGCCTTGTCCTTTCTTATGACGGCAAGCAGGTTGCCACGATACAAAACGAAAAGGTTTACGAACAGGCGACGGAAATGGTGAGCCAGCGCATGGTGCACGATACGGCCGCCAGCGATATCGGCGTAAAATACACCCCGGCTTTTCAGCTTGCCGTTGTGGATACGAACCAGTATTCCACGGTGAACTTTGTCTGCGATAAAATCATTCAGCAGTCAAACGGCATTATTGAAGAAGCAAGCGGGCTTTATGTAAATAATCAGCTGATCGGCGCGGTAAAAAGCAGCGCAGATCTTCGGTATATTCTGCAGAATATCCTGAATAAGGCGCGCAAAGGGGATACGACCTCGACCGCCGCATTCACTCAGGATGTGCAAACGATTACCGGCCTGTTTCCCACGACTACGCTTATGACGTCGGATGCGATGAATAAGCTGCTGACGGGAACTTCCAAGTCCGCCGTGACCTATACGGTAAAATTGGGAGATACCGTTACCTCTATCGCAAAGGAAAACAATACAACGATTGCCGAACTGAATAAGCTGAACGGGAACCAGCTCGGGGATGAACTGCACCCGGGCGACCTGATTACACTTCAGGTTTCCACACCGATGCTCAGCGTGGAAATGGTGAAAAGCCTGACCTACCGCGTTCCGCTTTCCTATAAAACCGTTACGGTTCAGGATGATTCCCAGTACACGGATTATTCTAAGGTGAAGAACGAAGGTATCAACGGAGTACAGCAGTGCGTGGACAAGGTTTACCTTATTAACGGGACAGAGTCAAGGCGTGAAATTATCAGCAGGACGGTTGTGGTTCCTTCCGTTGACAAGGTCGTTATTACCGGAACGAAAAAGAGACCGAAGGTCAGCGGATTGGGAGAAGCTACCGGAAGGCTGATGTGGCCGGTTCCATCCCTGAGGACCATTACCACATATTTTACCTGGCGCTGGGGAAGCTTTCATACCGGAATCGATATTTCCGGAGGCAGCGCATACGGAAGGACGATTGTTGCCGCAGATGGCGGCGTAGTTGTTTATGCCGGCTGGAAAAACGGTTACGGAGAATGTGTGCAGATTAGCCACGGCAGCGGGATTCAGACCCTCTACGGCCATGCAAGCCGGCTGCTTGTTTCATCGGGGCAGAGAGTGTCCAAAGGGCAGGCAATCGCAAGGGTGGGCAGCACCGGAAATTCAACCGGTCCGCACTGCCATTTTGAAGTGATCAAAAATGGAACCAAGGTGAATCCGCTCAGCTACGTGGGAAGGTAATTCTCAGACTGACAATAATGGGGGCTGTGCTTCGCTTCCATTGTCGCAGTCTGTCGGTTTAACCGCATTAAAAGAAGCGTTTTTTATAGAACGCTTCTTTAATTTTGCTATAATTTACGGTCATATCAGAGATTTCTTTGTTTCGATGCTTATTGACTTTTTAATATATGTGTATTATTATCAGTAAGAGTGTAAATATGAAATAATTATGTATGAATATTCCTTCTTTTTTATATTTTGAAATTGAAAATATTAACAATAATATATTCGTTGAAAACGCTTAATAAATGCGAAAAAATGCAATAATATTATTGTCAAATTTAAGATTGGAGCGTGCCGCATTGGACAAATTTGTTATTAAAGGTGGCAACCGCCTGACTGGAGAAGTCAGCATTAGCGGAGCAAAAAATGCCGCTATCGCAATCATACCGGCAGCAATTCTTTCGGACGGCGTTTGCCGTATTGAAAATATACCGAATATTACCGATGTATCCTCCATCACCCGCATTTTGTATGATATGGGAGCAAAAATTCGGAATGTCAACGAATGCACGATTGAAATTGATCCAAGGCCGATCCGTACCCATGTGGCTTCCTATGAGCTTGCCCGTCATATCCGCGGCTCCTATTATTTGCTGGGGGCGCTTCTGGGCCGTTGTAAACACGCGGTTGTCACGATGCCGGGCGGCTGTGATTTCGGCGTACGCCCGATTGACCAGCACCTGAAAGGCTTTGCCGCTCTGGGAGCGAGCAATAAGCTGGAAGGCGGTATGGTGGACGTTTATGCAAAAAACCTGACTGGAGCGAACATTTACCTTGACGTTGTGTCGGTGGGCGCTACCGTGAATATTGTCCTTGCAGCTGTAAAGGCAAAAGGCATGACAGTTATAGAAAACGCCGCCAAGGAACCCCATATTGTTGATCTTGCGAACTTCCTGAATTCCATGGGTGCCGATATCAGAGGTGCAGGCACCGACGTAATTAAAATTTACGGGGTGGATCACCTCAACGGCACCACCTATTCCATTATACCGGATCAGATTGAAGCGGGTACTTATATGGTAGCCGCTGCGGCAACGGGCGGCGACGTCCTCATAAAAAATGTAATTCCAAAGCACTTGGAATCCATTTCAGCAAAGCTGGAGGAAATGGGCGTAACGGTGGAAGAATTTGATGACGCTGTGCGCGTGAGTCGCAAAGGCAAGCTCAATAAATGTAACATCAAAACAATGCCGCATCCGGGCTTTCCCACTGATATGCAGCCGCAGATTGCGGTGCTTTTATCCATTGCGAACGGCACAAGTATTATAAACGAGAGCGTATGGGATAACCGTTTCCGCTATGTTGAGGAATTAAAACGCATGGGCGCGCAGATTTCGGTAGATGGCAAGCTTGCCGTGGTTGAGGGTGTCGATCATTTAAATGCGGCGCCGGTAAAAGCCACCGATCTTCGTGCGGGGGCCGCAATGCTCATAGCTGCACTGGCGGCGCGCGGCGTAACGCAGGTTGAGGAAATCAACCACATAGAGCGCGGATATGAGAACGTGGAGGAAAAGCTCCGCAATCTGGGAGCGGATATCAAGCGGGTTCATGTTCCCGAACCGTCCATTGCGCAGGCGATCTGAACCGGATTCTATAAGGAATAGATGGGGATAGACGTTAGTCTTTCCCTTTTCTTGTATATGGGGGTACTTATGACACGTTTTTGTCCGCTTTTCAGCGGAAGCAGCGGGAACAGCTATTACATAGGTTCGGCAACCGCCGGAATTTTGATTGATGCCGGAAGATCGGCAAAGCAGATTGTCAATATGCTTGATTCCTGCGGAATTGATATCTGCTCTGTTCAGGCCATCTTTGTGACGCATGAGCATTCCGACCATGTGAGCGGGCTTCGTGTCCTTGCTTCCCGCTATCATATCCGGGTTTATTCCTCCAACGGAACGCTGAACGCTCTGGACGATATGGGATGCCTGACCGGAAAATTCCAATGCGGCGTCGTCGGCTGTGAAGGGGTTGAACTTGCCGGAATGCAGATTAAGCCTTTCCGGACTTCCCATGACAGCGCGGAAAGCATCGGATACTGTGTTCAGACGCAGGATGGCCGCACCGTCGGATTTTCGACCGATCTCGGTTATATGTCGGACGAGGTGCGCAATGCCCTTTGCGGCACAGATATGGTTGTTCTGGAATCCAATCATGATATCGGCATGCTGAATAACGGCCCGTATCCCTATCCGCTGAAAAAGCGGATTCTTTCGGATACCGGCCATCTTTCCAACCTTGCGTGCGCGGACGAACTCTGCGGGCTTGCCGGCCACGGTACAACGCGTTTTGTGCTTGCACATCTCAGTTCGGAAAACAACACGCCCGAGCTCGCCTATCAGACGGCGCTTTGTTCGCTTACACTGGCCGGAATGAAGTTGGGGACTGACTTTGAGCTTTCCGTAGCGCCGAAGGAAAATACGCTCGGCAAGGTTACAATATTTTAGGAGATATTATGCTGACGGTTCAAATCATCTGTGTCGGTAAACTGAAGGAAGCGTACTGGCGGGAAGCCTGTGAGGAGTACGCAAAACGTCTGCAGGCATTTTGCAAATTTACGATAACAGAGATACCGGAGTACAGGCTGCCGGAACATCCGTCGCCGGCACAGATCGAATCCGCGCTGAAAACAGAGGGAGCGAAAATACGCGCAGCTGCCGGCAGTTCTACTGTTTTTGCGCTCTGCATTGAAGGGAAAGCGCTTTCCTCCGAACAGTTTGCGGATAAAATAAATTCTTTGAGCGTGAACGGTACAAGCGCAGTCAGCTTTCTCATCGGCAGCTCCTACGGCTTGAGCGGCGAGGTAAAGCAGTCCGCGGATTTCAGGCTTTCTATGTCGCCGATGACGTTTCCGCATCAGCTTGCGCGCGTGATGCTCTGTGAGCAGATATATCGCGCTTTCCAGATTATGAATAACGGCAAATACCATAAGTAACGAGGCGTTATCTGTACAAAGTAAATGGAAAAAGCGACCGAATTTAGCGGTTGTTTCCATTTATTAGCAGGCCGTTTTTGCAGGATGGATGTATAAATGCTGCAAAAAGACGGAAAATTAATGAGACAGACCAAAAATTTGTGCATAAAAATGAAATGTCTCTTTCAATTTAAAAGTTATTGACACTGCCTATCAAATAATATAAAATAGTATCGATATAAAAATTATGTTGACAAGGAGGTTCTGAAAAAGAGCAGCCTTGTTATTTTATTTTTAAGGAGGTATTCGCTTGAGCAAGTATACAAAAGACGATATTATCCGTATGGTTGAAGAAAATGATGTCCGGTTTATCAGAATGCAGTTCACCGATATACTGGGCACGATGAAAAATGTGGCGATAACGGCCAGCCAGATAGAAAAAGCTCTGGATAACAAGGTGATGTTCGATGGATCCTCCATTGAAGGATTTGTGAGAATCGAAGAATCCGATATGTACTTAAGACCGGATTTGGACACGTTTGTGATTCTGCCGTGGCATACGCAAAACGGCAGGGTAGCTCGGCTGATCTGCGATATTTATACACCGGACGGGCGGCCTTTTGAGGGCGACCCGCGCTACGTGCTCAAAAGAACGATCAATGAGGCAGCCAAAATGGGTTACACGTTCAACGTTGGGCCGGAATGTGAGTTCTTTCTGTTCAATACAGATGAATTTGGTCACCCGACTACGATCACCCATGACACGGCCGGTTATTTTGACCTTGGGCCTTCCGACCTCGGTGAAACCGCCCGCCGCGATATCTGCCTGAATCTGGAAGACATGGGCTTTGAAATTGAAGCTTCCCATCACGAAGTTGCGATTGCGCAGCATGAAATTGACTTTAAATACAGCGAGGCGCTTTCTGCTGCCGATAATATCCTGACCTTCAAAATGATTGTAAAGTGGTGCGCGGATACGCACGGACTTTGCGCAACATTTATGCCAAAACCGGTATTCGGTCAGAGCGGTTCCGGAATGCATACCAATATGTCGCTGTTTAAAGACGGGAAAAACGCTTTCTATGATCCGGACAGTGAAACCGGCCTGAGCCATATCGCATATAATTTTATTGCGGGCATTATGAAGCACATTAAAGGAATCTGCGCGATCACAAATCCGCTGGTCAATTCCTACAAGCGCCTGGTTCCCGGATATGAGGCCCCGTGCTATATCGCTTGGACTCTCAGCAACCGCAGCGCGCTTATCCGGGTTCCCGCTTCTCGCGGGCTGGGTACGCGCGTAGAGCTCCGTAATCCGGATCCCGCCTGCAACCAGTATCTGGCGTTTGCCGTGTTGCTTGCCGCCGGGCTTGACGGCATCAAAAACGATTTGGCTCCTCAGGAAGCGGTTTCCGCCAACATCTACGACATTGAAAAGGAAGACCGGATTGCCGCAGGAATTGGCAGCCTTCCCACAAATCTGAGCAACGCGATTAAGGAAATGAAAGCGGATCCGTTTATCAAAGAAGTACTGGGCGAACACGTATTCGGCAAGTACACGGAAGCCAAGGAAAAAGAATGGTATGATTTCTCCACTACTGTGACAGAATGGGAATTGGATCGTTACCTGAATAAGTTTTGATCGAACTCCATATTCTTTTCACGGAGTTGTTAAAAATGAGCAGTATTCTTATAGCTAATTCCAATTTGGACAGCGCTAAAAAAATTGCGGCGGTACTCCGCTCCGGTGGTTTGAATGTGAGCTCGGTTTGTTCCACAGGTTTTCAGGTGATCGATTTTACGAACCGGCACTATCAGGGTGGAGTAGTCGTTTGCAGTGAAAAGCTTACGGATATGCCGGCAATGAATCTGCCGCGGCTGGCGGGCGTGGGCTATGACTTCCTATTTCTGGTAAAAAACCAGCCTGTCAGTTTACCACCTTCCTGTATCAACATTCTTATTCCAATCAACCGTATGGCATTGATCTCAACGGTGAATATGCTTTTGAATATAGCGGATTACAGCAGTTTAAGCGTAAAAAAACGAATTGCCGCCGGAAATTATGACGAAAAACAGGTAATCGAATCGGCTAAGAGTGTTTTGATTGAACGCAATAATTTTTCAGAAGCTCAGGCGCATCGCTTTATTCAGAAAAAAAGTATGGACACCGGCAAGAAGATGATAGAGACGGCCATGATTATTCTCAATGAATGAGGAGGGGGCTGCTTATGAACTTTACAAAGATGCAGGGGATCGGGAACGATTATATCTATATCAACTGTTTTGAAGAAAAGGTGGAGAATCCATCCAAACTTTCCGTCAGGCTGAGTGACCGGCATTTCGGTATCGGCTCTGACGGAATTATTCTGATTGAACCTTCCGCCGGCGCGGACTGCAGAATGGATATTTACAACGCGGACGGTTCGCAGGCTATGATGTGCGGGAACGGCATCCGCTGTGTGGGTAAATACGTTTACGAACGCGGGATTGCGAAAAAGGATGTTCTGAAAATCGATACCATGAGCGGGATAAAAACGCTCCGTCTGGATATTCAGGCCGGTACGGTAGTATCCGTTACGGTGGATATGGGCGCGCCCGGCTTTAAAGCGGAAGACATCCCCGCTGTGTTTCCAAAAGATCAGATCATTGATGAACCTATTACGGTAGACGGCATAAAATATCGGATCACCTGCGTCTCCATGGGCAATCCGCACTGCGTCCTTTTCGTAGATGATGTAAATAAAATCGACATTGAAAAAATCGGCCCAAAATTTGAAAACCACGCGATGTTTCCCAACAGGGCCAACATAGAATTTATTCAGATTTTGAATAAAAATGAAATTAATATGCGCGTTTGGGAGCGCGGTTCCGGGGAAACCTGGGCTTGCGGCACCGGCGCCTGCGCTTCTGCAGCGGCCTGTTTCGTGACTAAAAAAACGGAGCGAAAAGTGAAAGTTCATCTGCGGGGCGGCGATTTGGGAATCAACTGGGATGAGAAAACCGGAAATGTTTATATGACAGGACCGGCAGAGTTTGTTTTTGACGGAACCGTGCAAATCTGATATAATGAATTTATATGCATGATAATGAATGAAAGGACTGTTGCGAGAGTGCTAAAGGTAAACGAAAATTTCGTTAAGCTGCCTGCAAGCTATCTTTTTGTAGATATTGCGGCAAGAGTGAACAAGTTTTCCAAACAGCATCCCGAAATTGAGATTATTAAGATGGGAATCGGCGATGTAACGCGTCCGCTTCCGAAGGCAGTTGTGAATGCGATGAAAAAGGCGGCCGACGAGATGGGGAACGCGGAAACTTTCCGCGGTTACGGACCGGAAGCCGGTTATGATTTCCTTAGGAAAGCTATTGCTGAAAATGATTTTCAGAAGCGCGGCTTGGACATTGCTGCGGATGAAATTTTTGTGAGTGACGGCGCGAAAAGCGATACGGGGAATATCGGCGATATTTTCAGTGTCGACAATGTCGTAGCGGTTTGCGACCCGGTTTATACAGTGTATGTAGAAACAAACGTAATGGCCGGCAGGGCGGGAGAATATAAGCAAGGCAAGGGCTGGAGTAAAATCGTCTATATGCCCTGCCTAAAGGAGAACAACTTTTTGCCGCAGATACCGGCCGAGCACGTTGACCTGATATATCTTTGCTTCCCGAACAATCCGTCCGGGGCGGGAATCAATAAAGCCGAGCTGAAAAAATGGGTGGATTATGCACTGGAAAATCAATCCCTGATTCTTTTTGACGCTGCTTATGAGGCGTTTATTACCGAAGGAGATATGCCGCACAGCATTTATGAGATAGAGGGTGCGAAAAAGTGTGCGATCGAGTTCCGCAGCTTTTCCAAAACCGCGGGCTTTACCGGTACGCGCTGCGCATTCACGGTAATCCCAAAGGAACTCACCTTTAACGGCGTTTCCCTGAACAGGCTCTGGGACAGGCGACAGTCCACAAAAATGAATGGCGTATCCTATGTGGTTCAGCGCGGCGCGGAAGCGGTTTACTCTGAAGAAGGCATGCGTGAAGTCAGAGAGAATATCGAATATTACCAGAACAACGCAAGAATTATCAGCGAGGGTCTAAAAAAAGCGGGCTTTGAGGTTTACGGCGGAGTGAATTCTCCCTACATCTGGCTTAAGACGCCCGGTAATTATACATCGTGGGAGTTCTTTGACCTCCTGCTCGAAAAAACAGGCGTTGTGGGTACGCCGGGTTCCGGATTTGGTCTTTGCGGTGAAGGGTATTTCCGATTAACTTCCTTTAACACGAAAGAAAACACGCAAAGAGCGGTTGAAAGGATTATTCAATCCTTTACTGCGTAATGTAAGAGTGCAGACGTTTATTAAAAGAATGGTTGGTGATTAAATGAAAGCATTGCTGATGCTTGAAAATGGAATGACCTTTGAAGGTATGGGATTTGGAGACGAACACGATGTCCTTTGCGAGGTCGTTTTTAACAGTGCCATGTGCGGTTATTCCGAACTGCTGACGGATCCCTCCTACGCCGGGCAGGGTGTGGTGATGACCTATCCGCTGATGGGTAATTACGGAATCTGCTACGACGATGCCGAATCTGTAAAGCCCTGGCTGAAAGCCTTTCTCGTACACTCCGTATCCGGTGCGGCCAGTAATTTCCGCTGTGACGTCGATTTGAATACGTATCTGAAGAATAACCATATACCTGGAATGCAGGGAATCGATACCCGCACCATTACAAAGATTTTACGCGAAAGCGGTACCATGCGCGGCATGATTGCTTATGGAGACAACATCGATACTGCCGAAATGAAGAAAAAAATCGACGAATTTGTCATGGAATCCTGTGTTCCGGTGGTCAGCAGCAGAGAATCCAAGGTGTACGGCGACGGAGCCATAAAAATAGCTCTTGCTGATTACGGCGTGAAGAGCAACATTATCCGTTCCCTTGTAAAACGCGGCTGTACAGTAAAATGCTTTCCGTATGACGCCTCTTTCGAGGATATGATGGCCTTTTCTCCGGACGGCATCATGCTGTCCAACGGCCCCGGCGACCCGAAGGAGTGCACGAAAGCCATATCCGAACTCAAAAAGGTTTATGCGAACGGAATCCCAACCTTTGCAATCTGCCTCGGCCACCAGCTTATGGCGCTTTCGCAGGGCTTTGATACCTATAAATTAAAATACGGCCATAGAGGTATTAACCATCCCGTAAAGGATTTGACTTCCAACCGGGTCTATATTACCTCACAGAACCACGGTTTTGTAGTAAATGGCGATACCATTAATCCTTCAGTTGCAGACGTCAGCTTTATCAGCATGAATGACGGCAGTATTGAGGGATTAAACTATAAGAGCGGCAAAGTATTTTCCGTGCAGTTCCACCCGGAAGCCTCGCCGGGGCCGCTTGATACGGGTTACCTGTTTGACCGATTTATTAAATTGATTGGAGGGGCCAGAATATGAAGAGACCGGAAATCAAAAAAGTTATTATTATCGGCTCCGGCCCGATCATCATCGGTCAGGCCGCCGAATTTGACTACGCGGGCACACAGGCCTGCCGCGCGCTCCGTGAAGAGGGCGTAGAGGTTATCCTCATAAACTCCAACCCTGCAACCATTATGACGGACAAACAGATTGCGGACAAGGTCTACATTGAACCGCTTACGGTCGAAACCATCAAAAAGGTCATCCTGAAAGAAAACCCGGACAGCATCCTGCCTACCCTTGGAGGGCAGAACGCGCTGAACCTCGCGGTTGAGCTGGAGGAATCCGGCTTTCTGAAGGAAAACCATGTCGAAATGATCGGTACAAGTGCTGATACCATCCGGATGGCAGAAGACAGAGAACTTTTCAAGGAAGCAATGGAACGTATTGATCAGCCATGTGCGGAAAGTGCAATCGCAGAAAATTTGGAAGACTGCATTAAGGCCGCTAAGAAAATTGGCTATCCTATTATTGTTCGTCCAGCTTACACATTGGGTGGTAGCGGCGGCGGCATTGCTGCAAACGAGGAAGAATTGATTACCATTGCAACGCTTGGACTACAACGCAGCCGTGTGACTCAGGTACTCATTGAACGCTGCATATCAGGATGGAAAGAAATTGAATACGAAGTCATGCGCGACCATAACGGCAACTGCATCACGGTCTGCAATATGGAAAACTTTGACCCGGTCGGCGTTCATACCGGAGATTCCATCGTCGTCGCGCCGTGCCAGACGCTTGCCGACAAGGAAACCCAGATGCTGCGGAGCGCCGCGCTTGCCATTATCACCGAGCTGAAGGTGGAAGGCGGCTGCAACGTGCAGTTCGCACTCAACCCCAAAAGCTTTGAATACTGCGTAATTGAAGTCAATCCGCGGGTAAGCCGCTCTTCTGCGCTGGCTTCCAAAGCAACAGGCTACCCGATTGCCAAGGTTGCTTCCAAAATCGCGCTTGGCTACACACTTGATGAAATCCAGAATGCAATCACAAAAAAGACCTACGCCTGCTTTGAACCGACTTTGGACTACTGCGTAGTAAAGATACCGAAATGGCCGTTTGATAAGTTTGTATACGCGAAGCGCAGTCTCGGCACGCAGATGAAGGCGACCGGCGAGGTTATGGGCATTGCCCCCAACTTTGAAGCGGCGCTGATGAAATCCATCCGCTCACTTGAGCAGAATATGTTCAGCCTGATCGATAAAAATCTTAAGAGTATGTCGGACAGCGAACTGAGCGCAAAGCTGCACGATGTGGATGACCGTCGGCTTTGGGTAGTATCCGAAGCGATCCGGCGCGGCACTCCGCTGAAGGAAATTCACGATATTACTAAAATTGATCTGTGGTTCCTTGATAAGCTGCAGTCCATTATCTATGTGGAAAAGGAGCTTACCACAGAGCCTCTTGACAAGATACTGCTTTATAAGGCAAAGGATCTGGGTTTTATTGACAAGACCATATCCGAACTGAGCGGGAAAAGCGTGGAAGAAATCCGCGGGCTTGAAAACGAATGGAACATTAAACCAGTCTATAAAATGGTGGATACCTGCGCAGCGGAATTTGATGCGGAAACCCCGTACTATTATTCCAGCTATGGGATTCAGAACGAGTCCGTTTCGCAGAATGAGCGGAAAAAGGTTCTGGTCATCGGTTCCGGACCAATCCGCATCGGGCAGGGTATTGAATTTGACTTCTGCTCTGTTCACAGCGTATGGGCGCTGAAAAACCTTGGCTTTGAAACGATTATTGTCAACAACAACCCGGAAACGGTCAGCACGGACTTTGATATTGCCGACAAGCTCTATTTTGAACCGCTCACGGAAGAAGATGTCCTGCATATCGTAGAGCTGGAAAAGCCGGACGGCGCTGTGGTTCAGTTCGGCGGCCAGACGGCGATCAAGCTGGCCGGCGCCATTGAAAAAATGGGGATCCCGATTCTCGGCACCTCGTTCGACAGCATCGATGAGGCGGAGGACAGGGAACGCTTTGATAAAATCCTTTCCGACTGCGAGATTCCGCGCGCCGCGGGCCGTATGGTATTCACCTGCGACGAAGCAATCAAGGCTGCAAACGAGCTTGGCTATCCGGTGCTTGTAAGGCCGTCCTATGTTCTCGGCGGGCAGGGCATGCACATTGCCTATTCGGATGAGGACATTACGGAACAGATCGGAATTATTAACCGCATCCAGCAGGAACACCCGATTCTGGTTGATAAATACATCATGGGCACCGAAGTGGAAGTGGACGCCGTCTGCGACGGAATCGACTCGGTTATTCCCGGTATCATGCAGCACATTGAGCGCGCGGGAATTCACTCCGGCGACAGCATTTCCGTTTATCCGGCAATCGACGTATCCAAGGAAATGCAGGACATCATCGTGGATTATACGCGCAAGCTTGCCAAAGCCTTAAAGGTAAAGGGTTTGCTGAATATTCAGTTTATTGTAAAAGATAACGAGGTATATGTCATAGAAGCCAATCCGCGTTCTTCCAGAACGGTGCCGTACATCAGCAAGGTAACCGGTATTCCGATTGTCCCTCTGGCGGTTGGAACCTTCTTTGGCAAAACCTTGCCGGACATGGGCTACCATTACGGGCTTCAGAGAGAAAGAGACCTGATTGCAATCAAAATGCCGGTTTTCTCGTTCGAAAAGCTCTACGGCGCAGACGTAAACCTGGGGCCGGAAATGAAATCGACCGGTGAGGTTTTGGGTATTGCCAAGACCTTTGACGAAGCGCTGATTAAGGCGTTTTACGGCGCCGGCGTCCATATGATCAAGAACGGCAAGGTCATTTTTACCGTGAAAAACAGCGACAAGGAAGAAGCCCTGCCGATTGCCCGCGGCCTTTACGATTTGGGCTGGACGATCTACGCAACGGCGGGAACCTCCGATTTCTTTAACGACAACGATATCCCGACAATCCGCACGAATAAGATCGGAGCCGGAAAACCGGATATTCTCGACCATATCATGTCCGGTAAAATCAATCTGGTCATCAATACTCCATCAAGGGGCGTAGCACACAACCGCGACGGCTACAAGATCAGAAGAAACGCCGTGGAAGCCGGAATTCCCTGCCTGACCTCGCTGGACACAGCCAACGCATTCCTTACCTGTGCCAAGCATGTGGAAACGACGCAGCTTTCGGTAATCGACATCACCAAGGTTGCAACTTTTCTGAACTTCATCTGATTCCGGTACACACTAAAACACTGTCCATCTAATCCCGCCGCCGCTGTAAAAGAGTAAAAATACAGCGGCGGAGGGTAATTTTAATTCATAATTATATGGAGGAAAACAGCTATGAAAAAATGTGAACTTCTTTACGAGGGCAAAGCAAAAAAGGTTTATGCAACGGACGACAAGGATTATTGTATCGTTGACTATAAAGATGACGCTACCGCGTTCAACGGCCTGAAAAAAGGTACGATTGTCGGCAAAGGCGTTGTAAACAACAAAATGTCGAACTATATGTTCAAGATGCTGGAGAAAAAGGGCATCAAAACACATTTTGTGGAAGAACTGAGCGACCGCGAAACACTTGTTAAAAAAGTAAGCATTGTTCCGCTTGAGGTAATCGTGCGCAATAAAGCAGCCGGCAGTCTCGCGAAGAGGCTTGGCTTGGAGGAAGGTACTCCGATGAAAACCCCAGTGCTGGAATTCTGCTACAAGAATGATGAGCTGGGTGACCCGATGGTAAACGAGTATCATATCCTTGCCGCCGGATTTGCCACAAAGGAAGAAATCGATCAGATCAGCAGCATGGCTTTGAAGGTAAATGAGCTTTTAAAGGAATTTTTCCTTTCCGTCAACATTGAACTGATCGACTTTAAAATCGAATTCGGTCGCTGTGCGGAAGGAATTATCCTCGCAGACGAAATTTCTCCCGATACCTGCCGCTTCTGGGATGTTAATACCCATGAGAAGCTGGATAAGGACCGTTTCCGCAGAGACCTGGGCGGCGTAGAAGAAGCTTACGCAGAGGTTATGAAGAGAATCGGCTTATAATTTAGATAGGATGGTGAGCATTTGAACTGTTCTGTTATGGATTACGATAATTCCAAACCGCACGAAGAATGCGGGGTTTTCGGTGTATATTCCGACGGCGGGGTAAATCCGTCCTATATGGCTTATAACGGACTGCTGGCTTTGCAGCACAGGGGACAGGAAAGCTGCGGCATCGCGGTAAACGACCGCGGCGTAATTTCCTATTCAAAAGACATGGGGCTGGTTACCGAAGCATTTAACGACAAGATTCTGAACGACCTTGTCGGTCAGATGGCTGTGGGACATGTTCGCTATTCCACAACAGGAGGCAGCGTGCGTGAAAATGCGCAGCCGCTTGTTATGCGGTATATCAAGGGCACTCTGGCGATTGCCCATAACGGGAACCTTACCAACGCGTATGAGCTACGACACGAATTGGAGCACCGGGGCTGTATTTTCCAGACCACGACGGATACGGAAGTGATTGCGTATATCATTGCGCGCGAGCGTGTGGATGCCCCTTCGATTGAAGAAGCGGTTCATCGTGCGCTGCCCAAAATTCAGGGCTCGTTCTCCATGGTGATTATGAGCCCGCAGAAACTCATCGCGGCGCGTGACCCTCATGGGTTCCGGCCGCTTTGCATGGGCAAAATCGATAATAATATTGTTTTTGCTTCCGAAACCTGCGCACTTGACGCGTGCGGTGCGGATTATATCCGCGATGTAGAACCCGGCGAAATTGTTGTGGTGGATAAGAACGGCGTGCGCTCCATCAAAGACCCGGTCGACGTCAAAAAATCGCTCTGCGTCTTTGAGTATATCTATTTTGCAAGAACCGACAGTATCGTCGACGGAATCAGCGTTTACGAAGCCCGCAAGGAAGCCGGACGTCTGCTTGCAAGGCAAAACCCGGTTGAAGCCGATATGGTCATCGGTGTGCCGGAGTCGGGAATCGACGCCGCCATCGGGTACAGCGAGGAATCCGGCATTCCGTTCCAGAAGGGCATTGTCAAAAATTCCTATATCGGCCGTACCTTTATCAAGCCAAGCCAGTCCGAGCGGGAACGCAGCGTGCGTATCAAGCTGAATTCGCTCGGTACTTCGGTAAAAGGAAAACGTGTGGTAATGCTGGATGATTCCATTGTGCGCGGAACGACCTGCGCGCGTATCGTCACCATGCTCAAGGATTCCGGCGCAAAAGAGGTTCACCTCAGAATCAGCTCGCCGCCGTTCCTCTGGCCCTGCTATTACGGCACGGATATCCCTTCCAAGGACGATCTGGTTGCCTGCCAACACAGCATCGAGGAAATCGGTAAAATGTGCTTTGCAGATTCCATTGACTTTTTGAATCTTGACAATCTGCCAAAGATGCTGAAAGGACGCTGCAGCGGCTACTGCGATGCCTGTTTTTCCGGGAAATATCCGGCGCACATTCCCGACTACAACCTTGCAAAAAAGGATTATAACTACTGCACGCCCATTAAAAGGTTTTAACAGTGAATACTGCCGGGCTGTCGATAAAGCCGTGCAACCGTAAAATTGCGCTTCAATTTTGCTTGCTGCGTTGGCTTGCAAAATTTACGACAGCCGAATGCTTTTTGACAAGCTGAAAGATTTATTCGAATAAATTCTCTGACGAAGGAGAGCAGAAATTGAAAAATACTTATGAATCGCCGCTTTCATCCCGGTACGCCGATGAAAAAATGAAGTACCTTTTTTCGCCGGATAAAAAATTCCGCACATGGCGCAGGCTTTGGATTGCGCTGGCCCAGGCGGAAAAAGAACTCGGTCTGAATATTACACAGGAGCAAATCGACGAAATGGTTCAGTATGCCGACGACATCAATTATGATGTTGCGGAGGCGCGTGAAAAAGTCGTACGCCATGACGTGATGTCCCATGTTTATGCGTTCGGCCAGCAGTGCCCCAAGGCGATGCCGATTATTCATCTTGGCGCTACCTCCTGCTATGTGGGGGACAATACGGACGTAATCGTCATGACGGAAGCGCTGAAACTCGTGCGGGACAAGCTGGTCGGAGTGATCCGTGTCCTTTCAAAATTTGCGCTGGAATACAAAGACCTGCCTACGCTTGCTTTTACCCATTTCCAGCCGGCACAGCCGACTACGGTAGGAAAGCGCGCGACGCTGTGGATTCAGGATCTCATGATGGACCTGGAAGACGTGAACTATCAGTTATCCAAAGCAAAGCTTCTGGGCTCCAAGGGAACAACCGGAACGCAGGCAAGCTTTCTGGAGCTGTTTGACGGCGACCATGAAAAAGTAAAGAAGCTGGATAAAATCATTGCGGAAAAGATGGGGTATACCTCCTGCTTCGCGGTATCCGGCCAGACTTATTCCCGTAAGCTTGATTCCCAGATGCTCTCCGTTCTGAGCGGTATTGCACAGAGCGCTACGAAATTTTCAAACGATATCCGTCTCCTGCAGCATTTGAAAGAGGTTGAGGAGCCATTTGAGAAGAACCAGATCGGTTCTTCCGCGATGGCCTATAAGCGCAATCCGATGCGGAGCGAACGCATTGCCTCGCTTTCCAGATATGTGATTGTGGACAGCCTGAACCCTGCCATTACCGAAGCAACGCAGTGGTTTGAACGCACTCTGGACGATTCCGCGAACAAGCGTATCAGCGTTCCGGAAGCGTTTCTTGCGGTGGACGGAATCCTGAATCTGTATAGCAATGTTGCGAACGGACTGGTCGTTTATCCGAAGGTGATCGAGCAGCATCTGCGCAGGGAACTGCCGTTTATGGCGACTGAAAACGTGATGATGGACGCGGCAAAGCGCGGCGCAGACCGTCAGCAGCTTCATGAGCATATCCGTGTGCATTCCATGGCCGCTTCTAAAGTCGTGAAGGAAGACGGCGGGGAAAACGATCTTTTAAGCCGCATTGCCGGCGACCCGATTTTCGGCGTAACGCTGGAGGAACTGCAGGCAATCGTCAGTCCGGAAAAGTATGTGGGCAGGGCGCCGCAGCAGACAAAAGAATTCATTGAGGAAGTTGTGAACCCGGTACTGACCGCATATGATTTTGTGCCGGAGGAAAAAGTGGAAATCAACTTGTAAGATTTTTCTTTGTGTTTTTAAATAAAGTGTGATATTATAATTTGTGTGTTTCTGAAATCGACAGACTGAAAGGGCTCTGAAATCCGCTGCGAAAACAGCCAGTCTGCCGAGGGTAACTGCCTAAATTAGGCCGCAGGGCAGCCAGAACCAATTCCGTTGCGGCACGGCGGAGTGATTTTTATGATTACAGCAATCGTAGGAGCGAACTGGGGCGACGAAGGCAAAGGGAAAATAACCGATGTCGAAGCAGCCCGGTCAGATATCGTAATCCGTTTCCAGGGCGGCAGCAATGCGGGCCATACCATTATCAACAATTACGGCAAATTTGCGCTGCATCAGTTACCGTCCGGCGTATTTTACAGCCATATCACCAATATTATCGGAAACGGCGTTGCACTGAGCGTAGAGAATTTTGTAAAGGAATTGAAATCGCTTGAGGAACGCGGCGTACCGAAGCCGAATATTATGATTTCCGACCGCGCACAGCTTGTGATGCCTTACCATATCCAGCTTGATACCTTTGAAGAGGCCCGTCTTTCCTCCAAATCGTTCGGCTCCACAAAGTCCGGTATTGCACCGTTTTATTCCGATAAATTCGCAAAGATCGGCTTCCAGATCAGCGAACTTTACGACGATGAGGAAAGCTTAAAGGACAAAATCGACCATGTGATCACACTGAAGAACGTATTATATGAAAATCTGTATCATCAGCCGAAGCTTACGGTGGACGCGGTTTATGAAAAGCTGATGGAGTACAAAAAGTTATTGGAGCCCTATGTGGCGGATACGTTTACTTTCCTGCATCAGGCGGTCAAAGAGGGAAAAAATATTCTTCTGGAAGGCCAGCTTGGAGCGCTGAAAGACCCGGACTTTGGAATTTATCCCATGGTTACGTCGTCTTCCACCCTTGCGGGATACGGAGCAATCGGCGCGGGACTGCCTCCCTATGAAATCAAGGAAATCATCACAGTCGTAAAGGCGTATTCGAGTGCAGTCGGCGCCGGCGAGTTTGTCAGCGAAATCTTCGGCGACGAAGCGGATGAACTGCGCCGCAGGGGCGGCGACGGTGGCGAGTTCGGCGCAACGACAGGACGTCCGCGCAGAATGGGCTGGCTTGATCTGGTTGCCACACGTTACGGCTGTCAGGTACAGGGGGCTACTTCCATTGCCCTTACGGTTCTTGACGTACTGGAGTATCTTGATGAAATCCCTGTTTGCGTCGCCTATGAATTGAACGGGAAAAGAATTGATTCCTTCCCCCCGACGGTTCAATTAAAGCACTGCAAACCGGTTATTGAAAAACTGCCGGGCTGGAAGTGCAGTATCAAGGGTATCAAAAAATATGAGGACTTGCCGGAGAATACCCGCAAGTATATTGAATTTGTAGAATCAGAAATCGGCGTACCGGTTCATATGGTTTCAAACGGTCCGTCTCGTGAAGATATTATCTACAGATAAAGCATTTTTCAAGCGCCAACATTCCGGTGGCTGTGTTGGCGCTTGTACTTATTTTATAATCTGCCGGAGAAGGTGTATTTTATGTGTGGAATTGTTGGTTATATCGGTAATGATCAGGCTTCCCCTATTTTACTGAAAGGCCTTGAAAAGCTTGAATACCGCGGCTATGACTCTGCCGGTGTTGCGGTATATGACGGAACAAAGCTCCAGGTTGTAAAAGCAAAGGGCAGACTGAAAATATTAAGCGACATGATTAGCGGAGGGAAAGATGTTCCCGGTACAGTCGGAATCGGCCATACGAGATGGGCTACGCACGGCAAGCCGTCGGATATCAATTCCCACCCGCAGGTAAGCGATTCCGGAAAGTTTGCAGTCGTTCATAACGGTATCATCGAAAATTATCTCGTTTTAAAGGACTATCTGATTAAAAAGGGCAAGACATTTGTTTCCGAAACGGATACGGAGGTAGTGGCCCAGCTTTTGGAATATTATTATCATGGGGACATCTTGGACGCTGTTACGAAAGTGATTGCCAAGGTGGAAGGCTCCTACGCGCTTGGCATTATCTGCGAGGATGCGCCGGATCAGCTAGTAGCCGTTCGTAAAGACAGCCCGCTGATCGTCGGTTTAGGAAAAGGCGAGAATTATATTGCTTCCGATATTCCGGCCATTTTGAATAAAACAAGGGATATCTACCGCCTGAACGATAATGAGATTGTAATTTTAAAGCGGGATAACGTTACGATTTACAATATGGATAAGGAAGTTGTTTCTAAGGAACCATGCCATATTGAATGGGATATTTCAGCCGCTGAAAAAGGCGGTTACGAGCATTTTATGGCTAAGGAAATCATGGAGCAGCCTAAGGCTGTCCGCGATACGATTTCGCCCAGAATTCAGAACGGTAAAATTGTACTGGACAATATTACTTTAACAACCGAACAAATCAAAGGCTTTTCCAAAATCTTTATTCTGGCCTGCGGCTCCGCTTATCATGTAGGCGTTGTAGCAAAATATGTATTTGAAAAATTTGTACGGATTCCGGTTGAAGTGGATGTTGCTTCCGAGTTCCGTTACCGCCATCCCATTATCGATGATAAGGTGCTGGTTCTGGTCATCAGCCAGTCCGGTGAAACCGCGGATACGCTTGCGGCGATGCGTGAAGCAAAACGGCTCGGCGCAAGAACGCTTTCTATTGTGAATGTTGTCGGCAGTTCCATTGCAAACGATTCCGACGATGTAATCTATACCTGGGCAGGCCCGGAAATTGCGGTTGCCACAACAAAGGCCTACAGTACGCAGCTTGCTGTTATTTACCTTCTTGCGATCTATTTTGCGGATAAATTAGGCGGACTGTCTGCGGAAGATTACGCTTATTATGTATCTGAGCTCCAGAGCATTCCGGACAAAATCAATGCTATTTTGAGCGACAAAGAGAACATCCAGTATCTTGCATCCCAGTTCTTTAATGCTAAGGATGTATTCTTCATCGGGAGAAACCTTGATTATGCCATGTCGCTGGAAGGCTCTTTAAAGCTGAAAGAAATATCCTATATCCATTCCGAAGCGTATGCGGCGGGTGAATTAAAGCACGGCACGATATCGCTGATCGAAGAGGGCACACTTGTTGTTGCCCTTGCCACACAGCAAATCCTGTTTGATAAAATGATGAGCAATGTCAAGGAAGTAAAGGCGCGCGGCGCGGTTGTTCTTGGCCTGACTACGGAGAATAATAAGAATATTGAGCAGGAAGCAGACCATGCCCTGTTCATTCCGCAGGTCTGCGACATAATGCTTCCGTCGCTGGCGGTTATCCCGTTACAGCTCTTTGCGTATTATATTGCATCTATGAAGGGCTGCGATATTGATAAACCGAGGAACCTTGCAAAATCCGTAACGGTCGAATAAATTAGGCTGCTGGTGCTGTGCTGCAGGCGGCGTAGGAAAGACAGGTGTGACGAAATGGTTCAAAATGAAGCGGTACTGATACTCGATTTTGGCGGGCAGTACAGCCAGCTCATTGCGCGCAGAGTACGTGATCTGAACGTGTACTGTGAAATAAAATCCTATAAGACAACGGCCGAGCAAATCGGCGCGGCCGGTTACAAGGGAATTATTTTTTCCGGCGGGCCGGATACGGTCTATGATGAAAATGCACCGAAATGCGATCCGAAGATTTTGGAACTGGGTATTCCGGTTCTCGGCATTTGCTATGGCGCTCAGTTGATGGCTTATGAACTTGGCGGAGTTGTGAAAAGCGCAACCGTGCGCGAATACGGAAAAACGGTGGTCAGTTTTAAGGATACTTCGGATTTATTCCGCGGACTGGAAGAACAGTCTGTCTGCTGGATGAGCCACACGATTTATATTGCGGAGGTTCCGGAAGGCTTTTCGGTTACCGCTACAAGCGACACCTGCCCGACCGCCGCAATGGAAAACAAAAGCAGGCGGCTGTATGCCTTCCAGTTCCACCCAGAGGTGGAGCATACGGTTCACGGCAATGAAATGCTGAGAAATTTCCTGTATAATGTATGCGGCAGTAAGGGCGATTGGATCATGTCTTCTTTCGCTGTCACAACCATTGAACAGATAAAGAAGACGGTCGGCGATAAAAAAGTGATCTGCGCGCTTTCCGGCGGCGTGGATTCCTCCGTTGCGGCGCTGCTTGTGCACAAGGCAATCGGAAAGAACCTGACCTGCATTTTTGTTGATCACGGTATGCTCCGCAAAAACGAAGGTGACGATGTTGAGCGCGTCTTTCGCAAGCAGTTCGACATGAACCTTATCCGCGTCAATGCTCAGGAGCGCTTTTTATCCAAGCTCGCGGGTGTTTCTGAACCGGAACGAAAACGGAAGATTATCGGCGAGGAGTTTATCCGCGTATTTGAGGAAGAAGCAAAGAAAATCGGCCATGTTGATTTTCTCTGCCAGGGTACGATTTACCCGGATGTTGTGGAGAGCGGGGTAGGCGACGCTGCCGTAATTAAGAGCCACCATAATGTGGGCGGTTTGCCCAAGGATGTCGGCTTCACGGGGATCATTGAACCGCTGCGCGATTTGTTTAAGGATGAAGTCCGAAAAGTGGGGCTTGAACTTGGAATTCCCGGACCTCTTGTCTGGCGTCAGCCTTTCCCGGGACCGGGTCTTGCAATCCGCATTATGGGCGACATTACAAGTGAAAAGCTTGTTATCCTGAAGGACGCGGATTTGGTTTTCCGTGAGGAGATTGCACAAGCCGGTTTAGATAAATCCATCAACCAGTACTTTGCGGTGCTCACCGGCATCAAGAGCGTAGGCGTAATGGGGGACGGCAGAACCTATGATTACACCATTGCCCTCCGCGGCGTGACTACCTCGGACTTTATGACAGCCGACTGGGCAAGAATCCCTTA
>DATAML010000053.1:0-2492 GCA_036260545.1 Caproiciproducens sp. | reverse complement strand
AAAGATTGTCCGTTTGAACAATTCTCTTGATGTCCGTATAAAAAAGTGTTTGAACCGTTTCTTCACCGACCATCGTCCCTAAACGATCCAAATAAAAGATCATTCTCCCTGTACTATTGTGAGTCATACAATACTGCTTATAGCGTATTCCACCAAGCCAATGCGGAAACACAACATATACGGAAATGGAAATGATCAAACAAAAAGTCATCAAGATCAATAATGCATCTGATACGATGTGGGTTTTCAGCAGGGCTGATGCAATAGCAGCCGAATAGATAACTGCCACACAAATAATTACAATAATAAAAGTTACTTTAACCGACTTTTTCCTGATTGCTTTCTCAAATTCGATAAAATCCGATTTGCCTAGCGACAGATTGTTTACTGCCAAGACGTCATTATCATTCATGTTTTTTCGCTTCCTCTCTCTGCACAACGAATGCACCGCATGTTACTGTATGTTTACAAGCGCAATAATGTACGGATTATAAGTCAGATTAAACGGATTGATCAATCAAACCGATGTTAGTGTCTGTACTTGCCACAGAACTATTTCTTTGACTTGCTTTTGCGGCACTATTCCACGCCTCATTATATATGCCCCAAAGTTCAGACTCACGGGAGTTTTCCGCCGCTGTTCCATAGGAAATCCATCTGCCGTTTGAGTAAGAGGCTACCATTTCACCATTGCTGTCGTAAAATTCAGCATAAGACACATCAGTTGCTTCCTTACAATACTTAACGCTGCCAAGCAGATAATCGATCAAGTTAAGTGTTTTAGGTTGTGGATTTTTATTTTTAAATATTGCGTTTAATCCCTGTGTGATAATGTTTTTTCTGTCCGGAGAGACGGAAGAAACATAACTTTTTACCAGGCTTCTGAATCCAGCGGATTCCGACTGAAATTTTCCGGCAGACTGGTCTTTTTTTGCCTGTTCTATAATAGCCTCCCTGTATTTTTCATCGTTCATGGCAGGAGCTTTCTTCGTATTAAAGTTAAAATCGTTATAATTCGGTGAGGGTACATTTCCGGTTTTCCCAGTGCCGGATAATAAGCTGTTTTGTGCGAAGGTATCGTAATTTTCTACGCGCATTTCATATCTCCTCTCTTACTTTACAGATTCTTTAGAGCTTTCCAAAACTTGAATAGATGAATGCCTTTACAATATATATCGGAAGTGCCCGGGGAAACTGTAAGTCCAATGCCAACCATTTCATTTGCGGCAATACCTTCCGGTGTGTCTGGGCCTTGCGGGAATACCTGACATGGCTGCTATAGACGATGAAAAAAATGGGAGCTGACATAGCACATCAGCTTCCCAATTTGCTCATAATCTCCCCATGAAAATTTCAATTTGTAGGACTACCGGCTGCTTTAGCTTCATGCCGGCTTTCGGCTATATACGCGTTTACACCTTGATACAACAGGACAAGCACCGCACTGAGCAGCACCCCGCCCAAAATGTCAGTCAGCCAATGAACGCCCGATACCAAACGCCCAATTACCATAAATGCAGTAAATGCCGCAAGTACGGTGTTTACGGCGCTTTTTACAGTTCTATTGCAAATTAGACGGCGAAACTGCATCATGGCGGTAGGCATCACACACAGAACCAGCATAGTGGTGGAGGATGGATAGGACGTTTCCAAAATACCGTCGATTAAAACCGGTCTGTAGTTCACACGATAATATTCGAAAAAGAGATACGCGCCCATGACCAGCACATAGAAGCCGCCCAGCACAAGAATGCTGCTATCCACCCGAAAAAGGCTTTTGCGCCGTATGAGCTGCGTAAGCCCCAGCACAGCAAATCCAAGTACTACAAAGAAAGGCACAAGCCCCAACCAGTCCGTGATTGTATAAAGCGTCCAGTTTACGCCGAACAGGTTATGTACCCACCCGTTGACCGACGCAAAACCCACGGCAGAGCCGTTTGGCCCGATGGGTTTCACATCAATATGCTGGATCAGCATGGTGTAAAGAATAAACAGCACAGACAGGCAAATGGCGGGCAGAAAGCTACCCAGAGAACGAGAATTCCGTTTCATTTTCAAAGCTCCTTTTTTTAATGAGGTGTAAGTGTTTTTACACGCTTACTTTACCTCGAGGAGCCGAAAAGCGGTAGAATCCCGCCGTCACAATGCCGACACGCTTCGTGTCATCGGCGTTTTAACAGCAAAATTCCCTTGATAAGCAGAAACAGAAATGTGAGCGAAGCGGCATACGGTTCGCGGCTTAGAATGAAAGCCAGAACGCCCGATACGTTAAAAAGCAAAGAGAGACCACTTTTGATCTGATTCCAGAATCGCACCTGCCTTCCCTGCAAGGCAAGGGTCGCAAGCCCGCATAAAACGGTGAGCGATATCAGCATAAAGTATGGGATCTTGATGTACAAGGGTATTACCGTCAGGGACAGCAGGGAGACGCTGCGGATTACCCCATCCTCTGCCTGACCAAACAACGGAATAAACAGAAACAACGCCATGGC
>DATAML010000048.1:0-53305 GCA_036260545.1 Caproiciproducens sp. | reverse complement strand
CTCCGAGCTGATTCCGGAACATATCACAAATATAACCCTGCAGGCGGGACTTGCTGTCTGTAAAGCGATTCAGGAGCTGACCGGCTGCCCGGCGATGATCAAGTGGCCGAACGACGTAGTAGTCGGCGGCAAAAAAGTCTGCGGGATCCTGACCGAAATGGCGGCGGAAATCGACCGTGTCAATTATATTGTAGTAGGAATCGGAATTAACGTAAACATTCCCTCCTTTCCGGAAGAACTAAGAGGGAAAGCCACGTCCCTGCTGCTGGAAACGAGAGAAAACGTTCTGCGCATAAAGCTTTTGCAGGAGGTCCTTTTTCGATTTGAAAAACTCCTTACAAATCATACGGATGATTTTTTGGACGAATACAAGACACTCTGCGTATCACTGAACCGAAAGGTCGGATTCAGCCGAAACAGCATACCGCTTACCGGAACTGCTGCGGATATTTCGCCCAATGGAGAGCTTCTTGTCCGTTTGGAGGACGGCTCGGTCGTACCGGTTTCCTCCGGCGAGGTCACCGTGCAAGGAATTTACGGTCAATAGTATCCGGAAAGGCGTTACACTTTACACATAAGCCACCTGTCCCCCTGTAACTGCTTTAAACAAAATCAAGCTCACTGCTTTTATCGGGCAGTGAGCTTGTTGTTTTATCGGTTGTTATTTCTTTTTAAAGCCGTCCTTTAGGGAAACGGAGCGGTTAAACACCGGATGCTCCGGGGTGCTGTCGCGGTTATCCATGCAGAAATAGCCCTGACGCATAAACTGGAAGGACTTGGAGGAATCCGCGTTCACAAGCGCCGGTTCCACCTTGCAGCCGGTTAACACCTTGAGGGAGTCCGGGTTGAGCTCCTCCAGAAAATCGCCCGCCTCCGGGTCGGGTACGGTAAACAGGCTGTCATACAGCCGGACTTCGGCATCCGCCGCGGTTTTGGCATCCGTCCAGTGGATGGTGCCCTTTATCTTTCTGCCGTCCGGCGTGTTTCCTCCGCGCGTAGCGGGATCGTATTCCGCATAAACCTCGGTCACATTGCCGTTATTGTCCTTTTTGCAGCCGGTGCAGCGGATGATATAGGAGGTTTTCAGGCGAACCTCATTACCCGGGAAAAGACGGAAGTAGCCCTTCACCGGTTCTTCCATGAAGTCTTCCTTTTCGATCCAGAGCTCGCGGGAGAACGACACGGTTCTTGTTCCCTGCTCCGGACGCTCCGGATTGTTTTCCACTTCGAAATCCTCGGTTTTGTTTTCGGGATAATTGGTCAGTATCAGCTTGACCGGCTCCAGAACCGCCATGGTGCGCTCGGCGTTGAGGTTCAAGTCCTCACGCAGGCAGTGCTCCAAGAAGCTGTATTCCACGGTGCTGTTGACCTTTGCCACACCGATGCGCTCACAGAAATTGCGGATGGACGCCGGAGTATAGCCCCTGCGGCGCAGACCGCAGAGCGTGGGCATGCGGGGGTCATCCCAGCCGCTGACATAATTGTTTTCCACAAGCGTTCTGAGCTTACGCTTGCTCATCACCGTATTGTTGATCCCAAGACGCGCAAACTCGATCTGCCGCGGCTTGGCCGGCAGGTTGATATGGTTGATGACCCAGTCGTAAAGCGGCCTGTGGTCTTCGAATTCCAGTGAGCAGAGCGAATGGGTGATTCCCTCCAGCGCGTCCTCGATGGGGTGCGCATAGTCGTACATAGGATAAATGCACCATGTTTCCCCCGTGCGATGGTGCGTCATATGGTTGATGCGGTAAATAACGGGGTCACGCAGATTGAAGTTGCCGGAAGCCAGATCGATTTTCGCGCGCAGCGTCATTTTACCGTCTTCAAACTCTCCGTTTTTCATGCGGCGGAACAGATCAAGGCTCTCCTCGACCGGCCTGTCCCGATAAGGGCTGACCGCCGGTCTGGTCAAATCTCCCCGGTTTTCTTTCATCTGCTCGGGGTCCAGTTCGCACACATAGGCAAGCCCCTGTTGAATCAGATTTTCCGCAAATTCGTACATCTTCGGGAAATAGTCGGAAGCGTAATAAAACCGATCGTCCCATGTAAAGCCCAGCCACTTGATATCTTCCTGAATCGCGTCAACGTATTCGGTATCTTCCTTGGTCGGGTTCGTGTCGTCCATGCGCAGATTGGCGATACCGCCGAATTTTTCCGCGGTTCCGAAATCGATGCAGATTGCCTTGGCATGGCCGATATGCAGATAGCCGTTCGGTTCGGGCGGAAAGCGCGTATGCACCTTTTCCCCCTCAAAACGTCCGCCCGGAGCAATATCCTCCTCAATAAAGGAATCAATAAAATTACCGGAAGCCGACGCTTCTTCCGCCGCTGTTATTTCGTCACTCATCTTTTCCGCTCCTCACGCCTTTAATTTGTCCAAACCGATGTGAAGCCGCCGCAGAGACTCCTCTTTGCCGAGAATCGCCAGAATCTCCATGGCGCCGCCCGGCGTAACCTGCATGCCTGCCGCCGCAATACGCACCGGCCAGAGCAGGGTCCCGTTTTTCACCTCAAGCTTCTGGGCAAGCTCCATCAACCTGTCGTGGAGATTTTCAACCGACCAGTCATCGGTATTTTCCAGCACACCGATGGCTTCCTCCAGCATGACGGCCGAATTCTCAAGGTTCGTTTTACTCTTTTTATTCACAAAGAAATCCGCCGGGTAATCCGGCAAATTCTTCAGGAAAGCGATCATTTCCGGTATCTGTATAAACTTTGTCACCCGGGGCTGCAGGATGGAAGCGAGCACGTGCCAGTTCTTTTCCTGCTCCGGGAATACTTCTTTGAAATACGGCATAGAGTCCGCAACAAACTGCTCCTCCGGCATGGAACGGATATATTCTCCGTTAAACCAGGTAAGCTTGTCGTAATCAAAAACAGCCGGCGACTTGCTGATTCCGTCAATCGAAAAATTCTTAACCAGCTCAGGCAGCGTGAACAGCTCGCGGTTTTCCTTCGGGCACCATCCCAGAAGCGCTATGTAATTCACGATGGTCTCCGGAAGGTAGCCTTCCTTGATGAGATCGGCAAAGCCGGTGGAGCCGTGGCGCTTAGAAAGCTTGGAAACGCTGCCGTCCTCGTTTTTGCCCATAATCAGCGGCAGATGCACATAGGTCGGGATTTCCCACCCAAATGCCTCGTAAAGCAGATTGTACTTCGGCGTGGAGGTCAGATATTCGCAGCCCCGCACCACATGGGTAATCTGCATGAGATGGTCGTCGATCACGTTGGCAAAGTTATAGGTCGGGTAGCCGTCCGATTTGATTAACACCTGATCTTCCAGTTCCTTGTTTTCGATTGTAATGGAGCCGTAGACCGCGTCGTCAAAGGTTGTGGAGCCCTCAATCGGCATACGCTGGCGGATGACATACGGCGTATGAACGGAAAGAAGCCGCTCGACCTCTTCTTTCGGCAGGTCGCGGCAGTGGCGGTCGTATCCGCCGGAAAATTCCCCGTCGTCTTTCGCGGCATGCAGGGAATCCAAACGTTCCTTGGTGCAGAAACAGTAATAGGCTTTTCCTTCCCGGACAAGCTGCTCAGCGTAGGGCAGATAGATATCCTTCCGTTCGCTCTGTACATACGGGCCGAACTCTCCCCCGACATCCGGGCCTTCGTCATGCTTCAGGCCGACCTGTTCCAACGTGTTGTAGATGATATCGACAGCGCCCTGAACCAGTCTTTCCTGGTCCGTATCTTCAATGCGCAGCACAAATGTGCCGCCCAGTGATTTTGCAATCAAATACTCATACAAAGCCGTGCGCAGGTTGCCTACATGCATAAAGCCTGTGGGACTTGGCGCAAACCTTGTTCTGACGTTTTTCTCCGACATGGTTATGCCCCTCTCAAATTTGGATAAATCAACTAATTTTATCATTATACCAAATCGGCGGACAATATTCAATTATCCGCCGATTCATTTTCTTTTAGATAGTTTATATATTCTTCCAAACACATCCCTCTCTTCTTCATTTCTTTTGCATTTTCAATGCCGACATACCGGTAATGCCAGGGCTCGTATTTAATTTTGGTTAGCTCCTGCTTGTCCCTTGGATAGCGCAGCACAAATCCGTAATCCTGTGCGTGCGCCTGCAGCCACTTGGACTCCGGTGTGGAGTCAAAATTTTCAAGAACTCCGTTCAGGTCAAGGGCAAGGCCGGTGTTGTGCTCGCTGTATCCGGCGCGGGCAACGGATTTTTCCGCCTTGCTTACCGCTGTGATATAATCCATTCCCTCACTGTAATAAGCCTGAATTTCCTGATTGAACAGGGTTTCCTGTTTTTCCGGGCTGCGGTAGCCAGAGGAAATCCAAATCTTTATATTGTCTTTCTGCGCGGCGTCGCGCATTTTCTGGAACGGCACAGCAATTCTGGAATCAAGGTCTACGTTGAACTGATTCACGATCGTATGCAGGAAATTGTCCGGCATTTTATTGTCGTAGTTCACCAGCACGAGCTGCCAGTCGCTGAGTCTGGAAGCTGGCTGTGCCTGCGGGGCATTCGCCGCAGCAGCCTGCGCGGAGGATTCGGCAGGCGCCTCGGCAGAAACCGCAGCGCTTTGAGGAGCAGGCTTTTCCGTGCGCTTTGCATCCACATAATTGAACGCGGAAACAAATAGGAACGTAGCGGCAACCATAAGTCCAAGCTCCGCCAGTACCACGGCAAACCCGGAAAGAATCTCTTTTATATCTTTTTTGCGCTGATCCACTGTCTCACCACCTGAGGAAAACGTTCTGTCTCTGCTGTATATTATTTTACATATTTCTGGAATCATTCACTGCTGCGGTTTTGGCAAAATAAGTAAGAGGCGCGTATGATATATTATATTTGACTAAAGAAGACGATTGTTTTGAAAGATCATTATCTGTTTAAGTGCAGTCGGTTCCATATAACCAGCCGGAAACGGACGGAAGGAAACCATATGACAAGGAGTACCTGTTATGAATAAATGCTGCGGAGAAAAACTGGCCGCATTCGGTACGGCGATCGCTATTCAGATTGCCAACGGGCTGAATGCGGATGAAACAAACATTCTGGGCGCACTTTTTACGGTGATCGGGGATCAGTTGAGCCTGATTGCCGCTGCCGAGGCAAGCGGTAATTCTGATAATAGCAACAACTGTAATAGCAACAACAATAGCAACAACAATAGCAACAAAAATAATAAGAATAAAAATTGCAGGTCGTAGATTTGTCTGCGTTCCCCGCCCCCTCCCCGGTTTACCGTGTACGGCCGGAGAGAGCTATAAAAAAGCAGCTGCATCAGCGGATATACTGACGCAGCTGTAATTTTTGTGGAGCAAGAACAAGCTTCCCGCGTTTATCCCGTGTTTTCCAAATAATTAGCGAAAACATGACAATGTACTACATCTGCAAGGTTTATTGTACCATTAATGCGGGAGCAGCGCAAGCCGAAAGCCATCGCTTTATTGGGCTAATTATTCATTTAACAGTTATGTACTTTGCAAGCGCGTAACCCATCACCCCGTTATATTCCGCAACATACCAGTCGTTCCACTTGCCGACAAGGACGACCAGCGCGTTATTAGGCACCTTGGCAAGAATATCCATTCCGGCATCCGGCTGGCGGTACAGGTTCATCCTGCCGCTCTCTGTTTTCACCACTCCGTGCTCTTCCGGCATTCGGCTGCCGATAAACGGCACGCCGAAATACCGGGTGAGGGATTCAACCAGATTCAGCGCGATTGCGTCAATATTGGACTCAAGCCATGCTAAGTCCTCCCGATTGTCATAATAGGCGATTTCCATTAAAATCGCCGGAGCTTTTGTTTTTGTTATTTCGGCGATTTGTGTAGTCGGCACGGCTTTTACCAGCGTGGGATTATGATAGATCAGCTTGAAATTATCCGCAAATACTTCAGCCGCCCGTTTTGCACGGCTGCCATACGTAAAGTAAAAAATGTCCGTCCCCATAAGCCTGCCCGCTAAATTTACGGGTGAAGCGTTCAGGTGCAGCGTAAGGTGCAGGTCATAATATTCCGAATTTGATTCGCGAATCACCTGTGCTTCTGCGCTGCGGAACTTGCTGCGCACATATTTAATGCCATTGACACGCAGAAACGGTGCCATGGCGTCCGCAATCTGATTCAAAAGATGCTGTTCTTCCTCTGAGCCCGGATCGGATCGGGATTGAATGGACGGGTTCAGATAAATAGTGGACATGACGCTCACTCCTCTTTCTTCTTCATTTATTATTATCCGGCCTGCGGCAAACCGTTAAGCTGTTCCGGTTCATGCCGCTTTCTTTTTGATACGGTTTAACCGGTCTGAAAAGCCGGACAGCGAACGGCTATCCGGTTTCTATTTTCTCAAAATACTTTTCGCTGGATATCCCGGAGGAACGCAGATACCTTCCCATACAGTACAGGCAGTCCGGGTTCTTTGTAATATAGTTCATTTTGTACTGGCAGGTCATACTTGCCTTAAAACCAAGATTTTTTATTACCGACAGCGAATCCCCGCAGACTTCTCCAAAGGGATAAACAAACGCCGTTGGGGTGTAACCTGTTTTTTCTTTTATCTCCTGCTGCATTTTTCCGAGGTCCGCAGTAAGTACTGCCGTATAGGTTGCTTTGTTTTCCCATTTCATTCTTGTGGTTCCCACGCGTCTGCCTTTTCTGGAATGAAGGTCGTAGGTATGGTTCTGGATTTCCACAAGACCGGATTTTATCATTTCGCTGATCTGATCCCATGTGCAGTGGGAATAATTCGGGTGACTGTCATCCGCGTTTGTAAACAGGTCGGCGTAATAGCCGATCGGCGAAATCACAATTTTAATATTGTATTTCTTTACGATCGGATAAACATAATAGTAATTATTGTAATATCCGTCGTCAAAGGTCAGGATGACCGGCTTCTGCGGCAGAGGAATGTCTTTTTCCACATAATTAATCAAATCCTGTATGACGATGGGCTTGTATCCATTATTTAACAGATATTGGACGTCGCTTTCAAACGTTTCCGGCGACACAATATATTTTCCCTGACGTGCTTTTTCCTTCAGGATACTGTGGTACATAATAATGGGGACTTTTACTCCGTTCGGCACTTTGACCGCTGTGGCCTTCGCCGGGCTTACCAGGCCGCAGCAGGTTACGATTATGGCAGCCGCCAAGGCAACTGCCGTTAAGGAAACGCCTTTATGGATGCGAAACGTAACAAACATAGACCATTCTCCATACAAAGAATAGCAGGCCGATCCGCCCGCCGATTTTCACTCAGCCGTGCGTTCTGCAGCCTGAAACAGTGATTATTCAAATATATGGGAATTGATTAAAATATATAACAAAAAGGGCAATGGATTCTTAAGTGAACCCATTGCCCTTCCGACCGGAGGCAAAGCCGCGCAGACGCAGTTTGACACATTTACCGGTAATTCATTCTACTGCAATGTCAGCCGTTGTCAGGTCACAACGCGGAATACGACAAAGTAATGAAAGATCGTGCCGCCAATCACAAAGAAATGCCATACAGAGTGGATATACTTTACTTTCTTTCCGACTCCGTAGAGAATGGCTCCCACCGTGTATATTACGCCGCCTACGATAAGAAACAGAATGGAGGTACGGTCAATGCGCTCAACCATAGGCTTAAAGAAGAAAATTACAAACCAGCCGAGGCCGATATAACAGATCATGGAAAACTTACGGAACCGGTATAGATCCACCGCATTCAATACGATGCCGAGAACCGCAACACCCCATACGATGCCGAACATCACCCAGCCGGTCACCCCGCCGAAGCACAGGAGGGAAAGCGGCGTATAAGTACCGGCAATCAGCAAGAAGATCGTACAGTGATCCAATATCTGAAATACCTTTTTGGCCTGATTCACGCCGAGCGCGTGATATAACGTGGAAACCAGATACAGCATGATCATGGTGGCTCCAAAGATGGAAACGGTTACCACGGTAAGCGGGTCGTGGCGGCAGAATACCAGAAGAACCACCAATCCGGCAATGGCAAGCCCTACGCCAATTCCGTGCGTAATCGCGCTCATAATTTCTTCGGACAGAGAATACGACGGCAGAAGAAGCTCCTGGCGCCTTTCCGCCCTCCACTGTGCCCGATCTGATTTTAATCTTTTCATACTATCACCGCGTTTTAAATATTTTGTTACATAGTTTTTAAAACCAGATTACAGTTTAAACCTTTTATTCCAATTTGTCAAGGCAATTCGGATTAATACTGCTCTCCCGCGAAAAAGGACAACCATATTAAATACCCTCCAGATCAAACGGCGGTATGTAGCTCTGGCTGGCGGATTTTATTTCCTGAACAAATCCGTCCAGACCGGACTGGAACAGGGAATCCTGCACCTTCAAAAATTCCCGCTTTGTGATTTTTCGGTTGATTTCCGGATACTCCGCAGCCCTGCCGCAGGGAACATACTGTGCCATCAGACTTACCAGAACGCCTTCCGGCAGGCTGCCGGAAAGCCAGTCAATCGCTGCCATGGAATTGCGCGTATTGCCCGGCAGAATCAGGTGGCGCACGATGGTTCCGCGCGTCATGATGCCGTCGGCGTCAAACTGTGCCGCGCCGGTCTGACGAATCATTTCCGTAATCGCAGCCTTCGCGGATTCCGTATAATCCGCCGCGCCGGAATATTTTTTCGCAAGTGCGTTATCCGCGTATTTAAAATCGGGAAGGTAAATGTCCACAAGTCCTTCCATCATTTTGAGGGTTCCTACCGTTTCATAGCCCCCTGAATTATACACAACCGGAACCGGCAGCTTTCGGAGTTTTAAAGCCTGCGCGATCGGAAGGGCAAAATGCGTGGGATTGACCAGATTGATATTATGGGCTCCCTGCTCGACAAGGCGCTGAAAAATATCGGAAAGCTCCTCCACGCTTACGGGTTTTCCGACTTCCCTTTTGGTGCTGATTTGGTAATTCTGGCAGAATACGCATTTCAGCGAACACCCGGTAAAAAAAGACCGTTCCGGAGCCGCGCGTGCCGCTGATACACGGTTCCTCCCAGAAATGAAGCGCGGCGCGCGCCACGACCGGGTCTGCACCCATACCGCAGAAGCCGTGCCCAGTGGTTTCTTCACGCAGCGCGCCGCAGCGGCGCGGGCAAAGCGTGCAGTGTTCGATCCTCATTCTTTAGCCTCCGTAATACACATCATGGCGGCAAGGCCGCCCCGTTTTCCCCCGCTGGCCCGGTGGGAAAACAGCCAGTCCGAATTGCACTGCGTACAAAGCCCCGCAACGGAAATCTGATTCTGCGGGATTCCTGCGTTCATCAAAATGCGGCGGTTGGCTTCCCACAAATCAATATGGTATTTCCCGTTTCCGTCATCCGTGATGAATTCCCGCGGGTTAAGTTCCGTCAGCCTTCTGAATTCCTCGTACACCGGCGCATCGACTTCAAAGCAGCAGGGGCCGATGGACGGGCCAACTGCGGCGAACAGGCTGTGCGGGCTGCTGCCAAATTCACGCTGCATGGCCGTTATCGTCTCCCTGCCGATCTGTGCGACCGTACCGCGCCACCCGGCGTGGACAAGACCGATTGCGCGGTTTTCCGGGTCAATAAAAAACAGCGGAACACAGTCCGCGTAATAGGTGACCAGTGTAACATTCGGCTCATTTGTAATGAGGCCGTCCACACTCTGCATATCCTTCGGTTTCCATATTCCGTTTCCGTAATTCTCGGAACCGACCCGCCGGATAAAAGTATGGTGATCCTGCGACGACGCGACCAACGTATGATAATAAAACCCGGCGGCACCGCAGAAACGGCGGAGGTTTTCCGTTACATTTTCATCACTGTCTCCGCGCCCGAAGTTCAGGTTCATGGAAGCATACTCGTTTTTGCTAACTCCCCCGATGCGCGTGGAAAAGGCATGCCGGATAAAAGAAAATCCTTCGAGCGACGGAAACGTCAGGTAGGCTACCTCCGAATTTATATGAAAATTCATATTTTTACTGTCGTAATTCATAAATCCTCCGTAATACAGGTAATTTCAACCATACATCGATATCCCTGCAAGTCAATTTAGATTTTAGCATACGGGGATATGCAATTCAACGGATTACGGCAAAACTACCCGATGATTTTGCTCATGCGATAAAAAAAGGAGAGCTCATTCGCTCTCCTCTTGAGGTGATTCCGCCTCGTTTTTATCCTTTTCCTCTATAAAAGGAAGGATTACTTTTTTCACGGTCAGCCCTTCGTATTTTAATTTGAACTGGACACGGCCGTAAAATTTGTGCCGGCACTCGTTACAGATAAATGCCGCGCGGTAGCTTTTGTTTTTCAACTGCCATTCGCCGGCGCGGTGCGCCCTGCTCCCGCAGAGGTCGCAGTCAAACGCCATATCGCTGCGCTGGATGAGGGGATGGTTCAGGTCACAGATGATTACCGTCTTAAACTGTATCCGGTTATAAAATTCATCCGTTGTGGCATCCTGCAGAAACGGTTTCAGGCTTTCCGGGTCGTAGAGCTTTTGAAAACACCGCAGCGAGAGGAGGCTGTCTCCCAAAGCCCGGTGATGGTCAAAGTCGTCCTCATCAATCTCCAGCAGTTGTGCCGAGGTACTCAGCCCCATCTGCTTTGTGGAGTCGTAATCCAGTATTTTTTCACAGTACGCCTGCAGGTTCACATAACGATCAAGGAACGGGATGCGCCCGTCGCCGCAGAAGTAGCGGCAATTCTCGATCAGGGTAAGGATATCCGAAGTCCCCCACGTCATGAGAACGGCGGCGCCCATCCATTTCTTAAACCTGCTCAGCACCTGCATAAAATGCAGGCCGCCCGCAAGCTCCTCGTTTGTGATACTGGTGAGCGTTTTGATCTTACCGCTTATTTTTTTGCCGACCTGCGGCCGGATCAGCGCTTCAAAGGTATCAGTAATGTTTAAATTCTCATCCACCTTCACCGCGCCGAATTCGATAATTTCGTTGATAAATCCCTTGATACGGCGGCTGTAAGTGCCGTTCCACTCTAAATCAAGTATTACAAAATCCATATTATTTGCTCTTGCTGGCCTGCTTCATGCGCAGTTCCTTGCTTAAAACCCTCTTCCTCATACGGATATTCTGCGGCGTAACCTCAACCAGTTCGTCATCCTTAATAAATTCAAGGCACTGTTCAAGGCTGAGTATGGTATGGGGCGTAAGCTTAAGCGCGTCATCAGAACCGGAAGCACGGGTATTGGTGACGTGCTTCTTTTTGCAGACATTTACTACAATGTCGTCCGATTTCGGACTGACGCCGACAATCATGCCTTCGTAGACTTCCACGCCGGGCCCGATAAACATACGTCCGCGATCCTGCGCGTAAAACAGGCCGTAGCCCGAGGAATCTCCGGTCTCATGCGCAACAAGCGAGCCCTGCGGCCGCATGTTGATGTCTCCCTTGTACGGCTCGTAGGAATCGAACACGTTATTCATAATACCGTTTCCGTTGGTATCCGTCAGGAATTCCTGACGGTAGCCCATCAGGCAGCGGGCCGGAATTTTGAATTCAAGATGGGACATGCCGGTATCGCGGGTGCCCATATTCAGGATTTCCGCCTTGCGGGAACCGAGCTTTTCCATGACGGCGCCAACGTAGCTGTCCGGCACTTCGATCATCAGCAGCTCGATTGGCTCGCACTTTTTGCCGTCGATCGTTTTATAAATAACATGCGGCGCGGACACCTGGAATTCATAGTCCTGACGGCGCATCTGCTCGATCAGGATGGAAAGGTGCAGCTCACCGCGGCCGGACACCTTGAAAGTATCGGCGGAGTCAGTCTCTTCCACACGCATGGCCACGTTGGTCTGCACTTCCTTGAACAGGCGGTCGCGCAGATTGCGGGAAGTCACGTACTTCCCTTCCCTGCCCGCGAACGGGCTGTTGTTGACCATAAACATCATGGAAACGGTAGGCTCGTCTATTTTTACAAACGGCAGTGGTTCAACGCAGTCCGGCGAACAGGCGGTTTCTCCGATGTTGAGCTCAGTAATGCCGGAAACCGCGACAATATCGCCCAAGCCGGCGCTCTCAACCTCTACCCGTTTGAGCCCTTCGAACTGATAAAGCTTTGCAACCTTGACATTCTTTGTAGAACCGTCGCGGCAGCAGAGAACGACGTTGTCGCCGTCGTGAATCCCGCCGCGCTCCACGCGGCCGATCCCGATCCTGCCCACGTAATCATCGTAGTCGATGTTGGAAAACAGCACCTGGGTGGGGCCGTTCAGTTCGCCCTTCGGCGCGGGGATCTTATCAAGGATTGCGTCAAACAGCGGCTTCATATCCGTTCCCGGTACATCCGGGTCCAGCGTAGCGTAGCCGTCCCGCCCGGAAGCATAGACCACCGGGAATTCAAGCTGGTCTTCATTTGCGCCCAGCTCAATAAACAGATCGATGACTTCGTCAACCACTTCTGCTGGTCTCGCGCCCGGGCGGTCGATCTTATTCACAACAACGATCGGCTTTTTGCCAAGGCCCAAAGCCTTTTTCAACACAAAACGCGTCTGCGGCATACAGCCCTCGAACGCATCGACCAGCAGCAGAACGCCGTCAACCATCATCAGGATGCGCTCCACCTCGCCGCCAAAATCCGCATGGCCGGGAGTATCTACAATATTGATTTTAACGCCGTCATACATTACGGCGGTATTCTTTGAAAGAATGGTAATGCCGCGTTCACGCTCAAGATCGTTGGAGTCCATTACGCGCTCCGCCACCGCTTCATTGGCTCTGAAAATTCCGCTTTGCCTTAAAAGCTGATCGACCAAAGTTGTCTTGCCGTGGTCAACATGAGCGATTATTGCAACATTTCTGACATCATTTCTAGTATCCATCGAATTACCTCTTTTTTAATATTCACAAAACTTTAATATTATATCATATTCAGACAAATTTGTGAATCTTATTTTCATCTAAAATTAATATGCACATCGTCAAAAATTGGTATGGTAAGACGAAAAAGCGTCGGCAGCTGCCGACGCCCTGAAAAATATGTCGCAAACCCATAAATTGGGAGTAGTTATTTTCCCAGAAGCACCCGGACGGTTTGGCTTACAAAAAGGTCTCTTTCGTTCATCCAAGGACTATGACCGGAATGCTCAAACCAAACGATCGCTTTTTTAGGAGCCTGTAATAAGTCGCAGTATTCCTGCGCCAGAAAAACGGGAGCATTCATGTCATACTTTCCTAAAAAGAAATAAACCGGAATTTCCAGCTTCGTGAAGCTTTTCCGCAAATCAGTGTCATAAAGCTGCGGATATACCTGATTGAAGGTGTCGACAATGCCCCTGAGATAATTAACGGAATCCACAATGCCGTATTCCGATGAAAACAAATCTCTGAATGTGTGATAACCGCCATTGGTAATCTTGGGGTCCTTTGCCATATAGTCTGACAGATAATTCAGATATACGGCTGATTTCCATGTAACATCCGCACCGTAATAAGGCGGCATGCCATTGGCAAGCAGTTTCTGCACAGTCTTTTCATCACGGTTCTGCTTTGCAAGTTCCATTCCCTTTTTATAATCCGTTATTTCGGTTTCCTTAAAGTTCACCATCTGACCTGTGCCGATAAACGCGTGGTATTTTTCGGGAGCTGCATCGGCAAGGAAAATTCCAAGCGCGCTGCCCCACGATTCGCCCATAAGATAGATTTTCTCGGTTCCGAAGCGTTTGCGCAAAAGGTCGGTGAGAGCAAGGCCGTCTTTGATATATGTATCAGCGGTAATTTCATCCTTTGAAACGGCGTTATATGACTTGCCGCTGCCCGGCTGATCCCAGTTTACGACGACAAAGTGATCTTCAAGCCCGGAGAGTTCGTAGCGTGTTGCCGCCAACTGCGTTCCCCCAGGTCCGCCCGCTAAAAAAAGGAGGACAGGATTGTTGCGATTTTTACCCCGAATGCTGATCCATTCCTGCCTCCCGTTTAACTCAACCTTTTCAAGCTCCGCAATGCTGCCTTTCAGCGCTTTGCCGTCCTGATCCAATATCTGCGGCGTATAAGCTGTAAACTGGCTAAGCGTGATAAATCCAATCATTAATACAACCAATCCTGCAAAAAGTACGGCGCTTTTCTTCAGACGTGCGGCCGCTGTATCCGGCGAAACCTTTTTTCGTCTGCGGATTACCAGCTGCAAAATAGAAAGCAGACAGATTATCAAACTTACCACGGTAACAATAAACATAACCAACAAAATTACAGCATTTATCATTCATCTTCACCCTTTTTTGTTTTCGACCGTTGGTCGAATAATTTCATTATAATATTTTTCCGACCGCTGGTCAAGTAATTTTTTTTGCGATATACTATTGCATAGAAGGTGAAAAAGATGGATAAAAGGAATCTCATATTAAATGCCATGCAAAAACTGCTTGAGAATGACAAGGGCGTATCTTGTTCGGTAAGCGATATCGCTAAAACTGCGGGTATTGGTAAGGGAAGCATCTATTATTACTTCAAGTCCAAGGAAGAAATCTTTGACGCGCTGGTTGAACGTGAATACAATCTAATCATTGAAAAGTGTAAAGTGATAATTGACGAAAGCCAGGCCGATGCTATCCAAAAATTTGCACTGCTGTTTCAAAGCTACCGCAGTTCAGTCGTTTCGCCTGCTATGGATACTTATCTGCACCAACAGCAGAATGCAGCCATTCATCAGAAATCCCTTGCAAAAATACTGTCTTCCCTTTCCCCGATCGTAGCGGATATTATTCGGCAAGGTGTAGAAGAAAAATTATTTCACTGCGATAAGCCACAGGAAACAGCAGAGATTATCTTGTCGGTCTACTGCTTTTTGTATGACCCGGGCATATTTATATGGACACCGGAACAACTGAAAAGTAAGGCATCTGCATTGTCCGCTTTGCTGGAAAACGGATTAGCGTCGGCAAAAGGGAGCTTCCAATTTCTTCATCAAACATAATTTTGCTTGATATCGGAATATTCAATTTCGTAACCGCCTGCGAACTCACTGATTGTTATCTGCCTATGGACAGCACTATATGATTCAAATTTTAAAAATCCAAATGCGGGCAAACGAAAAAGCGCCGACAAGCTGCCGGCGCTTTAAAAGTTATGGAGCGAACGACGAGGCTCGAACTCGCTACCTCCACCTTGGCAAGGTGGCGCTCTACCAGATGAGCTACATTCGCAGTTTTGGAACGGTGTTTATTATACGATACGTTTCCCCTGTTTGTCAACCCTTTTTACAATAAATTTTTTCAGCGATTTAATAATTCACTATTCAGAATGCTTATGCTATAATAAAAAGCGAATGAAGCCATGGAAAGGTGACCGTACCAAAATGAAGTATTCGATGAACCTGGGAGCCTGGAACTCGGTGTTTGCCGTACCCAGCTCCGTTGTTGATACAAAGCTTAAAATGGCGGATAAAATTCCGCTTAAAGTGCTCCTTTGGGCGCTCCGCCACGCGGGCGAGCCTTTTGAGCCGGACGAGGCCGCGCAGCAGATCGACAGTAAAGCTACCGCTTCGGATGTTTACGACGCCATGCTGTACTGGCAGCAGGAGGGCGTTCTCAATATCCGCGGCGGGGAAATGGTTCCGGGCAGTATTGCCGAAACGGAGCCTCCAATACCCGAAAAGACGCCGGAGCCGGAAAAAGCGGAAGAAAACCCGCCGGCGGAAAAATCCCGCAAGGTACTTTCCCGCCCGCAGAAAGCCGACAACGCTTTCGTGGCGAAACGGATGAGCGAATCGACGGAAATTGCCTGCCTGATGCAGGAAGCGCAGCAAATTCTCGGCAGGCTGATTTCAAACGGCGACTCCGCCACTCTGCTCATGATTCACGACGATTTCGGGCTGCCAGCCGATGTGATCATCATGCTTTTACAATACGTAGTGAGCATCGGCAAGGCCAATACCCGATACATAGAAAAAGCGGCGATGAACTGGGCGGATGAGGAAATATTCACCCACGAAAAAGCGGAGGAAAAGCTGCGCCGTCTGGCGGAAAACAGCAAGGCCTGGCATCTGGTGGAGCAGGCTGTGGGAATGCCTCACCGCGCCCCCTCCACAAAGGAAGAAGCCGCGGCGGCCGTATGGGTAAACGACTGGGGCTTCAGCATTGCGATGATCCACGAGGCCTATGACCGGAGCGTGGATTCGACCGGAAAATTCACGATGCCTTATATGAACCGTATTCTGGAACGCTGGCATAAGGAAGGCGTTTCCACGCTGGAGCAGGCGCAGAAGGAAAAAGAAGAACGCACCGCGTCGCGCAAAAGCGGGGAGAAAAACCAGAAAAATAAAAACGTCACGTTCGATATTGAAGAATACGAGCGTACCAGCATGTATGATACATTGGATAAGGGGTAATTTGAATGGGATACAGCAGGGAAATCTACGACGCCGCCAATCAGATATTATCCGAACGCCGTAAAAAAGCCGAAAGTGAAGCCGCCGAGCGCAGGGCCGCTTTTTATCAGCGCTGCCCGCAGGCGGAAAAGCTGGAAAAGGCTCTCTCAACCACCGCGATCGCGGCGGCCAGAACGATTCTTGGCGGCGGAAACGCAAAGGAACATCTCCTGCAGCTGCGCAGGAACAACCTCACATTACAGGCTGAATTAAACGAGCTGCTGAAAGCCGAGGGATTTGCGGTGGATACCCTTGAGCCCTCTTATTCGTGCAGACTGTGCGGGGACACCGGATATATCGACGGCAAAATGTGCGGCTGCATGAAAAAGCTGCTGCAGTCAGAAGCGTACCGCAGGCTCAACGTGCTGACGCCGCTTTCCCTTTCCACTTTCGAAACGTTTTCCCTTGAATATTACCCGAATTCAGCCGAAAACGGCGGGCAGAAAACGCAGCGGCAGATCATGAGCGACACCCTGGAATTCTGTGTCAGCTACGCCGATAAGTTTTCCCTGAGCTCCCCCAACCTGATTATGACGGGCGGCACGGGGCTTGGAAAAACCCATATGTCTCTCGCCATTGCGAACACCGCGATTCAAAAGGGGTTCGGGGTCGTTTACTGTTCGGTGAATAACCTGATTACAAAGCTGGAGCGCGAGCACTTCGGCCGCGATGAAGGCAACACAGGTCAGACACTTCTGGATTGCGACCTGCTGATTCTTGACGATCTGGGCACGGAGTTTAAAAACGCGTTCTCCTGCGCTGAGATTTACAACATCGTAAACACGCGCCTGATGTCCCAAAAGCCCACAATCATCAGCACAAACCTCTCTACCGGCGAATTACTGGAATATTATACGGAACGCTTCACGTCGCGCATCATCGGCAGCTACCGGCGCGTTCCGTTCGTGGGAAAGGATGTCCGGCAGATAAAGCGCTTCCGAAATAAGGGCGTCTGAATAGCCGATATGTTCAACTCCGCTGCCGGCCGCCCAGAATTTTCCTGTTCCAGTAAGCAACCCCGGAAGCCTGACTGGTTCCCAGGGTTAATTTATAAATTTGCGGTGGTTCCTGCCTTGCCAGCTGGTATCTTTGGCAAAGACGCGGTCATGTGCGTAATATACCATTTCAGCTTCGGTATAATCAGTGAAATATAAAATTCAAGCTTATTATCCTTTACAAACAGAGTGCTGCGGTAAAAAGAAATGTCCTTCCATAGTGCCGTGTCCTTACTTGGGAATATCTGGCTGACCGGCGTAAAACGGACGCCGTCTTCCGACCGGAAAAGATACAGCTGAAAGGTATAGTTGGAAACCTTTTCTGCTGTCTGCAGTAAATAATATTCCGAATTGTACTTAATCATATCCTGATGGTAACACTCCAGCCCTTTTGCGAAGGGCACCGTGCAGCGAACAGGCGCCGACCAGTCCCGGGCATTCCGGCTGGCAGAGGTAAACAAATCGCCGCCGTACGTTGCGTACCAAATTTTATATATGCCGTTTTCATAATTCACGCACATACTCAGATAGCCGTCGCGGCCCTGCAGAAGCTTTTCGGGGGCCGACCAGCGAATCCCGTCTGTAGAGGTTTTCCGATAATAGATATTGACGGAGTTGTTTGCGCGCCGCCAGAATTTTTTACAGGGCGCCTGATTGTTGCCACCAGACTGCGGTTTAGCTCTTTGAGAAGACGGACTGCAGCTTTTAGCAGTCCGAACGCTGCTGTCTTTGGCCTCCGGCTGTTCGCCCGGATGAACCAACGCCGGATTGTACCGGTACCACAGCTCCATGGTATTGCCGCACAGAACAAGCTGCGGATCTGAATAATGCCCTCCGTATGCCACATCTGACGGGATGCCGGAAACCGGATTTTTCAGTCCGGCGGGAGCTCCCCACTTTTTCCCGTCGTTGGAAACAACGATGGACGGATTTTCATACATATCCCGCTCATAGGGATACGGCGTCATAGACATCCAATATTTGTAGCCGTTCCAGCCTTTTGAAAAGTAAAGCACCTTTGGGTGAGTCAGCTGATAGGAACCGTCATAGGTCGGAATCTCAGCTAAATTATATTTGGACTGCAGTCTCTTGAAATTTGCCGGAGCTTTTCCTCCGGACGGCGCCGCAAAATTCCCGCCGGAAAAATCGCAGGAAGGGGCAGCGGAAAGCGTCGGCCGTTTTTCAGCAGTATTGGCTGGGATAATATCGGACGACCTATTCTTTGGAATTTGCTCCGGAATAAACAGAGCCGGAAGGGAAACGGCAGCAATTAAAATCAAACATAAAAACAGCAGAATGATTCTGCGCAAACGCACTTTCAAATGAATACGACCTTTCATCCGGGTACAACCGGAAATGATCTGCTATTCATCATTATAATCATCCTGCTGTTAAAATAAAGTAAAGAATTATTTCAAAATTGTTAATCTTTGTAATTATTCGTTGTTCGCACTCAAAGTTCCAAGGCTCTGGGCTTTTAAATAAGCGTTGATGAAACCGTCAATGTCACCGTCCATAACCGCGTTGATATTTCCCATTTCAAAGCCGGTGCGGTGATCCTTTGCAAGCGTATACGGCATGAAAACATAGGAACGGATCTGGGAGCCCCAGCCGATTTCCTTCTGCTCGCCCTTGATATCCTCAATGCGTTCCAAGTTTTCGCGCTCTTTGATTTCAACCAGCTTTGATTTCAGCATGCGCATTGCAACATCGCGGTTCTGGTACTGGCTGCGCTCCACCTGGCAGGCCACGACAATTCCCGTGGGGATATGCGTAAGACGCACCGCGGAGGAAGTCTTGTTGACCTTCTGGCCGCCGGCGCCGCTTGCGCGGTAAACGTCCATTTTAATATCGGCGGGGTCGATTTCCACATCCACATCGTCGTCGATTTCCGGCATAACCTCCAGCGAGGCAAACGAAGTGTGCCGCCTGCCTGAAGCATCGAACGGCGAGACGCGCACAAGGCGGTGCACGCCGGTCTCACTTCTCAGAAATCCGTAGGCGTTCATACCCTCGATCAGAATACTGGCGCTTTTCAGCCCGGCTTCTTCCCCGTCCAGATAATCCAGTGTTTTTACCTGATAGCCGTGACGCTCTCCCCATCGGCAGTACATGCGATAAAGCATTTCCGCCCAGTCCTGCGCCTCAGTTCCGCCCGCGCCCGCGTGGAAGGTGAGAATCGCGTTTTTAGTATCATACTCGCCCGTCAAAAGGGTGGAGAGGCGCTGCGCTTCCAGTTCGTTTTTAAATTTGTCAAATTCCTCCTCTGCCTCCGGCAGAAGGGAAAGGTCGTTTTCCTCGTTGGCAAGCTCAATCAAAGCAAGCGTATCTTCATAGGAGCTTTTTAAACGCTCATAGGCCGCAATTTTATTTTTCAGCATACTGGAGCGCTGCAGCACTTTTTGCGACACGCTCATGTCATCCCAGAATCCCGGCTGGGCAGCCTTTTCGTCCAGCTTCGCGATTTCCTCGCGCATGCCTTCGAGCCCCAGTGCCTCGGCTAAATCCTTCAGGCCCGGCTCAAGTTCTTCCAGTGAAAGCCTTAATTCCTCAAATTGCAGCATCATATCATCCTTTAAAAGCATCATAATAATTTTATTCTTAACCAATTAATTATAAAATATTTCCATGCTGTTGTAAAGAAAAATTTCCGGTTTCAGCGGAATATGCGGCGGCATGACCAGCCGGAAATTATGAATGAGATGAAAACTTATTGAAGAAAGCGTTGAAGTTTTTCAGAAAATTCGATACAATAAACTGTATGCTAGGTTTATTTTTTACAGGAGGATAAGCTATGACTGACTATACCGGTATAAAATGTCCGGTTTGCGGAAAGGCTTTTACCGCTAATGACGATATTGTGGTCTGCCCAAAATGCGGCGCTCCGTACCACCGTGAGTGCTACGCAGAAGCGGGCAGCTGTGTTTTTGCAGATAAACACGGCACGCCGGAAGCGTGGGCGCCGCCAAAAGCCGAGCCGGCCCCGGACAACTCCGATCCCAATACAAAACGGTGCCCCAGATGCGGCACGGCCAATTCCCAGAGCGCGATTTTTTGCGAACACTGCGGGCTGTTTCTTTCTGCCGACCAGCCGGAGCATCAGGGGTTCCCGCAGGGCAGGGCTCCGTACGGAGGGTTCCCGCTAAACGGAATGCCGTTCAACCCAAACCAGCCGAACGGCAACGCGCCGGGCGGCTTTCCCGGCGAACCCATTCCGTTTGTTTTCGACCCGATGGGCGGTGTAAACCCGAACGAACCGATTGACAATATTCCCGCGGGAGAAGTGGCCAAACTGGTTCAAAGCAATACGCAGTATTTTCTCCCCACGTTTATGAATCTTGCCCGTTTCAACCGGAGCCGCTTTAATTTCAGCGCGTTTCTGTTTTCCGGCGGCTGGATGCTTTACCGGAAGCAATATAAACTGGGCGCGGTCATCACCTCGGTTATGGCGTTTCTTTACCTGGTTTCATTTTATGTAACAGTGAACTTTACCGCACCGCTTGAGCAGTGGCTGTTTGAGCAGGTGGGAATCAACTCGGAATCGACCTCGTTTACCTACGCGCAGATTTTGCAGGCTTCCGAGCTTCTTGCCCAACAGCCCCCGGAAAAGATTCTGCTGTTCTGCATTCCTCCGATGATCGCCATCATCCATCTGGTCATCATGCTGGTGGTTGGAATCAACGGAAACCGGTGGTACCTGAAGCACTGTGTGGAAAAAATTGATGAGATCCATCACAACGCCTCGACGCCCACGGAGATATCCATTCAGTTTCAGGAACACGGCGGCGTGAATACGCCCCTTGCGATTTGTCTTTTAGTCTGCTACATGATTCTCGTTTACATATCATCAATATAATAAATGGAGTTGTTAAAATGAAAAAAGTTACAAAAGCCGTTATCCCTGCGGCCGGACTTGGTACGCGCGTTCTGCCGGCCACCAAATCAATGCCGAAGGAAATGCTGCCCATTGTGGACAAGCCGGCCATCCAATATATTGTTGAGGAAGCTGTTCATTCCGGCATCACCGATATCCTGATTATAACAAACCGCGGCAAGGGGCTGATTGAGGACCACTTTGACCGCGTGCCGGAGCTGGAGGCAAAGCTGACCAGCGGCGGGCCAGAAAAAGAAAAAATACTGAATGATATTATTGACATCTCACACCTCGCCAATATTTATTTTGTCCGCCAGAAGGAAACACGCGGACTTGGCCACGCCGTAAACTGCGCGCGCTCCTTCGTTGGGAACGAGCCTTTTGCGGTTCTTTACGGCGACGACGTGATCATCGGCGAAGACCCTGCCTGCGGCCAGCTGATTAAGGCTTATGAAGAATTCGGCAAGGGTGTTTTAGGTGTAAAGAAGGTCACGGCGGAAGCTATTACAAAATACAGCTCACTGAAAGTGGAAAATATCCACGACAACTATTTCGAATGTACGGATATGATCGAAAAGCCGTCCCCGGACAAGATTCTGTCACTGTATTCCATTCTCGGCCGCTGCATCCTTACGCCGGACATTTTTGATATTCTGGATAAAACAGAGCCCGGCGCGGGCGGCGAAATCCAGCTGACAGACGCCATGTGCACTCTTGCACGCAGCACCGGCATGGTCGCCGTGGAATACACCGGAAAACGCTATGATATGGGAAACAAGCTGGGAATCCTGCAGGCGCAGGTTGAGGTAGCGCTGAAGCATCCTGAAATCGGGAAAGACTTCAAAGCATATCTGAAAGAGCTCAGCAATACGCTTTAAGCATAAATTCGTTCTTGACGAAACATGGTCATGCTGATATAATTGTTCTGTTAAGCCGTAATTTCGGCTTTCTATCCTTGCTCCGGATTTATTCCGGGGCCTAAAGTCCAAAAGGAGGTGCAAACAAATGTCAGATGTAAAGAATTCTTATGAGACCGTATTCATCCTTTCCTCAACACTGGGTGACGACGGAATCGCAGCAATGGTCCAGAAGTTCAAGACTTTGATTGAAACAAACGGTACGATCGACAGCGTGGATGAGTGGGGCAAGCGCAGACTTGCATACCCCATCAATAAGCAGGAAGACGGTTATTATACCTTAATCAGCTTTACAAGCGCTCCGGAGTTTACCGCAGAACTCGACAGAATCTACAAAATTACCGATGGTGTCCTTCGTTCTCTCATCATAAAGAAAGAAACCAAGAAGGAAGCGTGATCTGTATGCTCAATGTCGCTGTTTTAATGGGAAGGCTTGTTGCCGACCCTGAACTCAGGCACACAGCGAACGACATTTCCGTAACAAGTTTTACGATTGCTGTTGACCGTTCGTATGTAAAATCGGGTGCCGACCGTCAGGCCGACTTTATTGATGTAGTAGCATGGCGCAACACGGCCGATTTTGTATGCAAGTATTTCCGTAAAGGGCAGCTGGTTGCCGTGCAGGGTGCTATCCAGACGCGCAGCTACACCGATAAGGACGGGAATAAACGCAAAGCATTTGAAATTGTTGCAGATAATGTTCATTTTGCTGAGTCAAAACGCGACAGCGTTGCGGCGCCGGGCAATTATCATGCAAGAACCGAAAACGGAGCCGAGCAGCCTGTTCCCGCCTATGCAAGCGGTGATACAGGCGACTTTGAAGAAATTCCTTCAGACGACGATTTGCCGTTCTAAAATTTCAGTTACTAATAATTTGATGAGAAAAGGAGGCTTCCTGCCATGGCCGACAGAAATGACAGAAACGATAGACAAGACCGTGACCGCCGCCCCGGCGGACGTAAGACCCGTAAAAAAGTTTGCAGTTTTTGTGTTGATAAAATCGACACGATCGATTATAAAGATGTTGCCAAGCTTCGCCGCTTTATTTCCGAGAGGGCGAAAATTCTGCCTCGCAGAGTAACCGGCACCTGCGCACATCATCAGCGTGAGCTGACCATCTCGATCAAGCGTGCGCGTCATCTTGCACTGCTTCCATTCAGCAGCGACTGATTTTCTTTCGCTGTCAGCAGCTTAAAGTTCAGAGCGGGTGCACACTGTGCCCGCTCTTTTCTGTATTTAAAGCCGCTTTTTGCGGCTGCGCCAAATTGTTTTATTTACCGGAGGTTTCAAATGCTGATTGATATGCATGTCCATATGTTCACCGATAAAATAGCCGAAAGGGCGCTGCATAATCTCGCGCGCATCTGCAAATGTCCGTACTATACCGACGGAACGGCGGGCGGCACCGCCGAAAAACTGCGTGATTGGGGCGTTGACTTGTGCGCCGTACTGAATATCGCCACAAAGCCAACCCAGCAAACCGCGGTAAACAACTGGGCGGCTTCCGTTCAGAGCAAAGACATCCTTTGTTTCGGTTCCGTGCATCCGGACGCACCAGACGCAGTAGAGGAGCTTTACCGGATCAAGCAGCTCGGGCTGCGCGGCATTAAACTTCATCCCGACTATCAGGGCTTTTTTATCGACGACAGAAAAATGGACGAAATCTATGATACGATTTCTGAACTCGGACTTCCGGTTGCCTTTCACACCGGGCGCGACCCCGTATCGCCGAATACGGTTCACGCCTCCCCCGCCGCTGTTGCAAAAACTGCCGAACGGTTTCCGAAGATGAAAATAATCGTCGCCCATCTTGGCGGCATGGCAATGTACGACGAAGTAGAGGAACTTCTGGCAGGCAGGGATATCTGGTTTGACACCGCAATGTGCGCAAGCCTCTGCCCGCCCGAACAGTTCGAGCGGATTGTAAGGAAGCACGGTTCGGAGCGAGTGTTATTCGCAAGTGACTGCCCGTGGAGCCGTTCCTGCGATGAGTTCCAATATATTGAACGGACACATCTCAGCAGTTCCGAAAAAGAGAATATTTATTGGCGCAGCGCTGCTGATCTGCTCCGGCTTGACTAACACTGTACTTTCCCTGATGCCAAAAAAACGGCTTGAAGCAATTCTGCTTCAAGCCGTTTTCATATTATTTTTTATTCTGTTACGGGCACGACTTTTGCTTCGTCTGTAATTTTGATTTCACCCAGCTGCCCGTTGAATATCTGCATCTTGCCCTGCAGCTTGGCTCCGTCTTTGACCGATACGGAAGCTCCTACCAAATCGCCGATGACAATCGCGTTGCTCTGGCAGGTAATATTGCTCTTGGCGTGGACATTTCCCTGAAGCTTACCGTCAATGATCAGATTCTTGGTTTTAACATCGCCGATGATAACGGAATCGCTGTCAATGTTGATATCCTCGGACGCGGTAAGATTGCCACGCACGGTGCAGGATTCCAGCATCAGGCTTGAACCGGACACATCGCCGATCTGCTTCCCGCTGATTTTAATGTTGCCGGTTGTGCTTACAGTACCCTTTACCCCGCCGTAGATTTCCAAATCGCCGTCGGAAGTAATATCGCCGGTAATGGTTGTCCCCTTTGAAATGAGCGTGCTTTGAGCAGCCGTGCTCTTTTCTGTTGGATTGTTAATGTTTATCGGCTGAAAACCGGAATTGATCGAATATACATCGGGCTTGATCGGATAAATATCGGGTTTCATTTTTTCTGCCTCCTCAAGATCCGGTTCTTCAGATTTTACTTCAATTTTAAAATTTGACACGTGATCGCCACCTTCGGAATTTACTGATTTATTTTTATCTATCTGCATGCTGTAAGCAGGATTTTCTGACTCGTCGCTCGGTCCATTCCATATTCTATCTAAAACGTTGAAAAGTTTGCTGTTACTGTTCTTGCTAACCGCATCCATCGTGTTACCCCCAGAAATGTAATCTATGAAAATCAACCGATCCTATTTAAACTATTATAATATACATTTCGTTCTATTTCCAGTATTTTTTTAAATTTTTACACCAATATAGCAGGAATTTGTAGAAAAAATGACTGTAATTTTATACCAGACGGCCGAAAGCTTATTCTTCGGGCAAAACCGGGTATTTTTCCCGCGTGTAAAATATCGCGTTTAACCGGCTGTGTTAAAAAGCGGCCGCGGAAGCTGTTCCGGGCCGCTTGCGATTCTATGTTCATCCGTTTGAGGAAGCAGCCGAAGAACCGGCGCCGGATGATGCTGATGACGATTCGGGCATAGCGGAGCTTACCGGCTGAGGCCCTTTGCTGACCACAATAACCACTTGGGTGCCGTAAGCCAGCTGGCTGCCCTCTTTCAGCTTCTGATAACCAATGGCATATCCGGCAGGCACGGTATTGCTGTATTCCTCAGTCTTTGTGGGAATAAAGCCGGCCGAAGCCGCCGCCTCGGAAGCGTCTGACAAGGATTTGCCTTTTATGGAAGGCAGCGTGCGCACTGCCGCCCCTTGGCTCACCACGACTACGATCTCCATGCCCCTTGCCATTTTTGTATCGGCGGGAGGAGACTGTGAGATAATACAGCCTTCCGGAACGGTATCGCTGAACTGCTTGGTAGAAAGCAGCAGCTGGTAATCCCGGTTTTCGGAAGAAGCAGAAGAAGCCGCGCTGGCCAGGTCGTTATAATTCTGTCCGATCAAATTCGGGGCTGCAATCAGATTGGGATCCGCAGATTCGGTGGAACTCAGAAGACTGCCATCCGCGTTCTCCTCAGAGTCTGTCTGTGCGGACTTTGTGAGCGGCGCAGCGGTTCCGGCAATTCCCGAATTGGAAATCCAAAGGATTCCGACCGACGTAAACACGATCAGCGCAATGACGCATGAAACCAGAACCCAGACAAAATTTGGAACTTCTTTCCTTTTCTTTCCGTCATCCGGATTGTAATCATGAGGATCAAGCCTCTGGGTTACGTCAAGGGTGGCCGTAACCGTAGGCGCGGCGGAAAGCTCGGCGCGCAGGCGCTCAAAAGTCGGCGTGCGCTTATCCGGGGAAACCTGAAGCGCATTGGCAACCGCCGTTACAACATGGGGCGGAAGCCCGCGCAGGACACTGGTTGGAATGAGCAGGCGCGAGTCCGTGCGGCGTTTCAGCGCATCGTTGGGCATGGTACCCGTCAGCGCAAAAAACAGAGAAGCGGCAAAGCCGTAAACATCCGTAGCCTCGTTTGGTACAAAATCCATCACATACTGTTCGATTGCGGAACAGCCCGCCACCAGATCGGGTGGAAGGTCGGTATCCATGCGGCGTACCGCGCTGGTGCAGAAGCCGCCGAGCTTCATTTTACCGTCCTTCATAATGTGGAGCGTATCTGGCGAAATACCAAGATGGCAGATTCCGGCGGCATGGATGGCGCTTAACGCGGAAAGAACGGGCATAAACAGCTGCCTTGCCGCGTTCCAGCTGAGACTGCCGCCGCTCCTCTCGACAAAATAGCGCAGCGTAATGCTCTCGTTCCATTCCGATACCGTATAAGCCGTATGGTTTTCTTCAAAGATATCGTAGATTTGCACAACCGCGGAAAGCTCCCTCATATGGGCGACTTCCCTGGAGTAGTTCAGAAATCCGGCAAGACATTCATCAAAAATGACCTCGCTGCCGCCGACCACACGGATATCCGTCCGGTTTTCGGCTCTTTCACACAAAGTCTGCGGAAAGAATTCCCGCAGTTCAATCGGTGTTTTGAGAACCTTATCGTAACCGATGTAAGTAGCTCCCTCGCCGTTGTTCTGCTTTGCACGCCCGACAATATACCGGTCCTGCAGTTCGGTCCTGTACGGAAGCGCATGGCTCATCTGGGGCTCCGCAGAGCTGAACCCGCAGTTTGGACATTCGGTCTTGCCGGCTGTATCAAACATACAGTTCATACAAAGGTTGTCAAAACCAGTCATTATGCTTCCTCCATGTTCCGTAAAATATGGAAAAACTTTCTATTATTCTTGGCCGTCCGAATCCGGATTATCCCAATTGTGCCAAACATTCTGCACATCGTCGTTGTCGTCCAGCGCGTCGAGCAGACGCTGCATCTTGGTAATCGCGTCTTCATCCGTCAAAGCGGTATAGGTATTCGGCACCATTTCGACCTCTGCTGATTCGAATTCATACCCCTTCTTTTCAAGGTCCTCCAGCACGGCGCTGAAATCGTCCGGCTCGGTGTAAATCTCAAAGACATCCTCATCGGCCTGAAAATCGGACGCGCCGGCTTCCAGGCAGTCCTCCATGACTTTGTCCTCTTCATAGCCTTCTTTTTCAATGATAAGGACGCCCTTTTGCGCAAACATAAAGGATACGCAGCCGGTAGTACCGAGATTTCCGCCGAACTTGTCAAAATAGTGGCGGACATCGCCGGCAGTACGGTTTCGATTGTCGGTCAAAGTCTCTACGATAACCGCAATTCCGTTCGGGCCGTATCCTTCATATGTAATATTTTCGTATTTTGTGTCGTCACCGTCTCCGGCCGCCTTCTTAATGATGCGCTCAATATTATCGTTCGGCACATTGGCGGCTTTTGCCTTAGCAATGCAGTCCTTCAGCTTTGAGTTGGCGTTCGGGTCCGGGCCGCCGCCTTCCTTAACCGCTACAGCAAGCTCACGACCTATTTTTGTAAATACTTTTGCCTTTGCCCCGTCTGTCTTTTCTTTTTTCCTTTTAATATTATTCCATTTTGAATGGCCTGACATAAATTAGTCCTCCCAAATAATAATGCTATGTTTAATTGTATCACAATTCACATTTGATAGCAAGCGCCAGCTTGCGGGCGCGTTCCCGCGCAGCCTCATAGGTGTCCCTGCCCCTGTCTGCGTCCGTATCCGTCCATACCACTTCGTTATCAAGCGTCGTATTCATTACGGAGAAAATCATTCTGAGCTGGCGCGCCATAATCTCCGCGCCCTGCGTATTTTTTGACCCGCCCGTAACAAGCAGCACCGCTTTTTTATGCTTTTGTATCGGCGGCTTCACACCGAGCGAGAAGCGGGCGGCAAAGTATCTTTGCGTACGGTCAACAATGGCTTTCAGCGGAGCGGGAAAACTGAGGCTGTACACCGGCGTGGCCACCACGATGACGTCCGCGCGGCGAAAAAGCGAATCAAGAAAATCAAAATCGCGCTGCGAACAGGTTTCTCCCCTGGAGCAGGCGCCGCAGTCGATGCACGGCGCGACCGTGCTCTCGTACGCGCTAATGATTCGAATTTCAGCCGCGGACTCCAGCGGCGCTAAAAAATCATTCAGCAGCTGGGCGGTAAACCCGTTTTTATGGGGCGAGCCGAACAGCACAAGAATCAGCTTTTTCTCAGATGAGCGTCCTGCCATCGCAGTATCTGCATTCAAGCATATCACCGGCCTCTGTAAATAAATTCGGAAGGTAATGCTCGGTCTGGGTGATGCATTTCGGATTGGAACACTTGCAGGGATGGGTAGTTTTGGGCGTTTTCCTTTTTCGGGGAATGGAGGCGTTCTGCAGGATGGTTAAGATCAGCGCCATGCGGGCATACATGCCGTAAACAGTCTGATCAAAATATTTTGCTCGCTCATCGTCGTCAATATCCACTGTAATTTCATCGACGCGCGGCAGCGGATGAAGAATCCGCAAGTCCTTTTTGCCAAGACTGAGCTTTTGGGAATCCAGAACAAAAACACCCTTCTGCTCTTCGTACTGCTTTTCGCTTGCAAAGCGTTCCTTCTGAATCCGCGTCATGTAAAGCACGTCCAGCAGCGGCATTGCCTTGCTTAAACTGGTGATCTCGGTATAGCTGCAGCCGGCGGCGTCCATTACATCCTTGACGTACTGTGGGAGCGCAAGCTCCGGCGTGGAAACAAGCACAAAGGAATTGCCGGGGTAGCGCGTCATCGTCTTGATAAGCGAATGGACAGTGCGGCCGAATTTCAGGTCGCCGCAAAGCCCGATGCACAAATGGTCAAGGCGGCCCTTTTCATTATAAAGCGTCACAAGGTCCGTGAGGGTCTGCGTCGGATGCAGGTGGCCGCCGTCGCCCGCGTTGATAATCGGAGATTTGGAATACAGGGTAGCCGCCGTCGCCGCACCCTCCATCGGGTTGCGCATAACAATGATGTCGGCGTAACCGCTTACAACGGTGATGGTATCCTTCAGACTTTCGCCCTTTGAAACGGAGGAATTTTCCGGATTGTCAAACCCGATAATCTGGCCGCCCAGCCGGTACATTGCGGTCTGAAATGACATTTTCGTCCTCGTGGACGGCTCGTAAAAAAGCGTCGCCATAACCTTTCCCCGGCAGGATTCACTGTATGCCCACGGGTTGCTTTTAATTGTATTGGTCAGCTTGATCAGCTCGTCTATTTCTTCGAGCGAAAGCTGGTCCAAATCGATGAGACTGTTTAACTGCATCGAATCACCTTGCCCATTCCCTGTTTTTTGATATCTATTTTAACATCTGAGTATGGGAATAACAATAGATAATGTTGGATTTAATCTTGAATGGCTTGACTTTTAACATATAGTTGAATTAAAATAAGTTATTAGCGTTGTCATAATATATCAGAAACGGCGGTTAATTCTATGAAAATTGGTTTGGATGTCGGTTCCACTACCATTAAGTGTGTAGTGCTGGATGACAGCAATCAAATTATTTATAAATCGTATGAGCGGCATTTTTCCCAAATCACACAAAAGATGGCCGAGCTTCTTCAAAAAGTAAAGGATGAGGTCATTCATGGGGAAAGCGCACGCCTTACGGTTTCCGGTTCCGCGGGCATGGGGATTTCGCAGACCTGCGGCCTTCCCTTCGTTCAGGAAGTTTATGCAACGCGCATCGCCATCGGCAAGCTGATCCCGGATGCGGACGTCATCATCGAACTCGGCGGCGAGGACGCAAAAATTCTGTTCCTTTCCGGCGGCACCGAGGTGCGCATGAACGGTTCCTGCGCGGGCGGCACCGGGGCGTTTATCGACCAGATGGCAACTCTTTTGAATATTTCGCTGGACGATATGAATACGCTTGCCGAGCAGTATGAAAAAATCTATACAATTGCCTCACGCTGCGGCGTGTTTGCAAAATCCGATATTCAGCCGCTGCTGAACCAGGGCGCGCGAAAAAGTGATATTTCGGCCAGCATCTTCGCCGCCGTTGCCAACCAGACTATTGCGGGTCTGGCGCAGGGACGCAGGATCGGCGGAAATGTGATCTACCTTGGCGGCCCGCTTACCTTTTTATCACAGCTGCGCTACAGCTTTGACCAGGCGCTGAAGGTAGAAGGCGTCTGCCCGGAAAATTCCCTTTACTATGTTGCGATGGGCGCGGCCCTGAACAGCATGGACGAAATCGATCTGGATACCGCGCTGAAAAGTATCGACACCTACGGCACAAAAGCAAGCTTTCTTTCGATTCCGCCGCTGTTTGAAAATCAGGCGGACTACGACGAATTCGTAAAGCGCCACGCCGCCTGCCAAGTGCCCAAGGGCGACGCGGAACACTACCGCGGGGAAGCATTTCTCGGAATCGATGCCGGTTCCACCACGGTGAAAGCCGTGCTGATCGGGAAAAGCGGCGAGGTTCTGGATTCCATCTACCGCAACAATTCCGGTAATCCCATTCCCATTTTTCAGGAATATCTCATCGGTTTATACAACCGTTTTCCCAATATACAGATCTCCGCGGGAGCCGTTACCGGCTACGGCGAAGAGCTGCTGAAAAACGCGTTCAGCATCGACTTCGGCATTGTTGAAACCATCGCCCATTTTACGGCGGCGAAGCACTTTATGCCCAACGTTGACTTTGTCATCGATATCGGCGGACAGGATATGAAATGTTTTAAAATCCGCAACGGGGCAATCGACAACATTTTTCTGAACGAGGCCTGCTCCTCCGGCTGCGGCTCGTTCCTGCAGACCTTTGCCAATACGCTCGGCTACAGCATTGAGGATTTCGCCAAGCTGGGGCTGTTTGCGCGGAACCCGGTTGATCTGGGCTCCCGCTGCACGGTGTTCATGAATTCCCAGGTCAAGCAGGCACAGAAGGACGGCGCGACGACCGAGGACATCTCGGCCGGTCTGTCCGTAAGCGTGGTGAAAAACGCGATCTATAAGGTAATCCGCGCCGCTTCCGCGGAAGAGCTCGGCAGAAACGTTGTGGTTCAAGGGGGAACATTCCTGAACGACGCCGTACTGCGTGTTTTTGAAAACGAACTCGGCATCCATGTTCTTCGCCCGGATATTTCCGGCCTGATGGGCGCCTACGGCGCGGCGCTGTACGCCATGAGCAGATCGACCGGGAAAAGTACGATCATCGGCAAAGAGGAGCTGGAAAACTTCAAGCACGAGGTGAAGGTTACCTCCTGCGGCATGTGCAGCAACCACTGCCGCCTTACTATCAATGTCTTCGGGGGCAGCCGCCGTTTCATCGGCGGAAACCGCTGTGAAAAGCCGGTTACCAAACGTTCCTCCGACAGCGAACTGAACCTGTATTCCTACAAGCTGGAGACGCTGCGTTCCTATCAGCCGCAGGAAGGCCCAAGGGGGAAAATCGGTATTCCGATGGGGCTGAATTTTTACGAGCTGCTGCCGTTCTGGCACACCTTTTTAACAAAGCTGGGTTTTGAAGTCGTTCTCTCCCCTATGTCAAGCAGAGAACTGTATATTGACGGACAAAGCACGATTCCTTCCGACACGGTCTGTTTCCCCGCAAAGCTGATGCACGGTCATGTGCTGGCTCTGATTGAGGAAGGCATCAAAAATATCTTTTACCCCTGCATGTCCTACAATTTTGACGAGGGACTGAGCGACAATCATTACAACTGCCCGGTTGTCGCATACTATCCGGAGGTCATTTCCGCCAATACGAGCGCGCTGAAGGGCTGCAATTTTATCCATGACTATGTGGGTATTCACCGCAAGCATGATTTTCCGATTAAAATGCATAAAATACTGCTGAAATACTTTGACGGGATTTCCCTGACCGAAGTAAGACAGGCCGCAAAGGCCGCTTATGCCGAATATGAAAGCTACTTTGCAAAAATTCGTGAAAAGGGCGACGAGATTATTGCCGAAGCCAACCGACAGAACCGGCAGATTATCGTGCTGAGCGGCAGGCCGTACCATCTTGACCCCGAAATCAACCACGGGATTGACAAGCTCATTACCAGCCTCGGCGCGGCGGTCATTTCGGAAGATGTCGTCAGCTGCAAGGTAACGCGCTTTCCGACCACGGTACTGAACCAGTGGACTTATCACGCACGGCTTTACGCCGCGGCAAAATACATCGGCGATAAGCCGAACATGAACCTTGTTCAGCTCGTTTCATTCGGTTGCGGCGTCGACGCGATCACAACGGACGAAGTGCGCGGCATACTGGAAGAAAACAATAAAATTTATACACAGATTAAGATTGATGAAATTACAAACCTTGGCGCGGTGAAAATCAGGCTCCGCAGCCTGTTTGCCGCACTGGAAGAATGAGGTGGAGCGCATGGCGGAACTGAAATTCAGCAAGAACGGACGGCTGCTTTTTACCAAAGAGATGAAAAAAGAATATACCATCCTCTGCCCTATGATGGCTCCGATTCATTTTAAACTGATCGTCAACGTCCTGAAAAACTGCGGCTATCATGTGGAGCTTTTGACTAACGACGGCCCAAACGTCGTGCAGGAAGGCCTGAAATACGTCCATAACGACACCTGCTACCCCGCCCTGCTGGTCATCGGGCAGTTTATCGACGCGCTGCACTCCGGAAAATATGACCTGGACAGCACCGCACTGATCATTACCCAGACGGGCGGCGGCTGCCGCGCTTCGAATTATATCCATCTTTTAAGAAAAGCGCTGAAAAAAGCCGGGCTGGAACAGGTTCCGGTGGTATCCCTGAATATGTCCGGGCTGGAAAGGAACCCGGGGTTCCAGCTTACCCTGCCCATGCTGAGGAAGTTTGTCGCAGCGCTGGTTTACGGTGATGCGCTGATGCTGCTGTATAACCAGACCGAAGCCTATGAGATCAAGAAGGGCGAAAGCGGCGAAACCGTTAAAAAATGGATCAACCGCCTTACGGAATTATTCAATGAGGGAAAGGGCCTTTCGCTGAAAGACTTGAAACAAAACTTAAATGCCATCACGGCGGACTTTGCCGGAATCAAAATCAATAAAGTCCCCAAAATCAAGGTGGGCGTTGTAGGCGAAATCTATGTGAAATACTCCGCGCTCGGCAACAATCATCTGGAGGACTTTCTGCGTGAGCAGGACTGCGAAGTGAACGTGCCGGGAATCATGAATTTTGCCCTGTTCAAGGTGGACAACCGTCTGGAGGACATTAAGCTTTACGGAGGAAATCCCGCTAAATTTGCGATTGTAAAGGCATTGATGGACTATCTGCTGAAAATGCAGAATATCCTGATAGAGGCCGTAAAAACCCAGCCGGTATTTCTGGCCCCCACTCCCTATGCCCACACCAAAGGCCTAGTGAAAAACGTAATCGGCTACGGCAACAAAATGGGCGAAGGCTGGCTCCTTACCGCGGAAATGCTGGAGCTGGTGGAACAGGGGTATGAAAACGTGGTCTGCACGCAACCCTTTGGATGCCTGCCGAACCATATCTGCGGAAAGGGCATGATCCACCGCATCAAGGCTGTGAACCAGCGCGCGAACATTGTGCCGATCGATTACGACCCGAGCGCAACCAGAGTAAATCAGGAAAACAGGATTAAACTCATGCTGGCGGTAGCAAAAGAAAAACTTTCCACTCATGGAAATTTAGAAAAATAAAGGCAATATTTGTTAATTATTTTTGTTTTCTTTCCATAGAATTTCTTGAAAATATCCTAAATATGATGTATAATTTTTTATAAGATTTATATTTCCTACCATATCCTGTAAAAAGGCAAACCTGTCGAAAGGCAGGGACGCAAAGCCAAGGGGCTACGCTTTAAAAAGCTTGCCAGCCGGCTGCACAGATTATGGCCTTCTGGGATTCTGCCCCAGGGTCATAATGAGATTGGAGGTTGGTCCTATGAAAAATAAGTGTTATTGGTTTGCAGCAGCTTCGTTTATCCCTCCGCTGCTCATCCTGCTTACAGAAACGCAGGGATTTTCCAGAAACCTATTTACGCCGGACAAGTTGATCCTGCCCCTCCTTATCCTGATTGCCGCGCAGATTTTACTGCTCCAGAACTTTTTGATTAAGCCCTCGGAGGACTTTCTTATCGCCATCCGCCGAGCAATTCAGGGCGATTATAGGGCAAGATTTTCGTGCGATGATATCAATGAGGACTTCAAAAAACTTTCAAAATCCTATAACCAATTCGTGGGCATCGTTGAAAAACAAACAGAAGAGCTTGTAGAAAACAGGAGTCTGCAAAGTCAGCTGTATGAGAATGAAAAAATATACCGCACTGCTCTGGAACTTACCTGTGACAGAGTTTTTGAGGCGGATTTAACACATAATAAATTGATTTCAGGCCAGGAAGTATATTTCCATACGTTTCCGTTTTTAAAGACGGAAATTTACGATGAAATCGTAAAAAGCATCGCAAGCCATGCCATTTTTGAAGATGATAAGCAAATCTTTCTGGATACGCTCGGCCGGGCCCATCTGCTGGAGCTGTTCACCAAAGAAGGAACTACGGAGGTCGATCTGGAATACAGGCAGAAGCTGGCCAATGGAGAAAGCCAGTGGATGGCTGTTACGGTTATCCATCTTGTCAACAACAGCAGCAACAGTGAAAAGGTAATCGGCTATGTTAAAAATATCGACCAGCGCAAACGTCAGGAGCTCGAAATCCTGAGGCAGTCGCAAAAAGACGGTCTGACCACCCTTTATAATAAGAAAGCTACCCAGACGCTGATTGAGTCGCAGCTGAGCAGCGATAAAGCGCAGAATACCGGCGCGGTAATCATGATCGATATTGACAACTTCAAGAGGATTAACGATACGCTCGGTCATATTCATGGCGATTCCACACTGTCTCAGGTAGGCGAAAAGCTTACGGGTCTTTTCCGTCCCGTGGATATTGTGGGAAGAATCGGCGGCGACGAATTCCTGATTTATATGAACAACTATAATTCGTTCAACACGCTGGTTAACAAGCTGGATATGATTTCCGATATGTTCAAGGACATTAAGCTTGGCGAAAACAGCAGCTACATCGTTTCGGGCAGCATCGGCGTATCGCTTTACCCACAGGACGGCACTACATATACCGAGCTTTATCAGAAAGCGGATCGGGCCCTGTATTTCTCAAAATCCCGCGGCAAGAACTGCTATAACATTTACAATGACCGGTGTAATGATATTTATACAGCTAAACCGATGAGTCAGTCCGCAGCGGTAAACAATATTGTAAGAATCAATTAAATTTTAACCCCCGGCATTTAACGTGCCGGGGGTTGTTCTGTAATTAGCGGTTCCACTTTTCGCAGAGGGAGTTTATCTGATCTGCAAATTTTGCCAGGTCCTTGTTCGCACCGCCCTCATTGCTTTGTATGACCCGCAAAAGGCGTTTGCCCGCTTCCACCAGCCGCATAAACGCAGCGGAATACTTTTTGCCCTTGTTTTCTTTGCCGGAACTGCGCTTTGCAGGCTCGATCCCCTCTTCCTCCACGGTGTTGTCTTCAAGATTAAATACCGTTTCAAAATTCGGCGCGTAGGCGTTATAGCCCAGCTGCTTCAGGCTTTCCGTGAAAAACTCACAGACATTTTCTTCACCGTGAACAACGAACACTCTGCGCGGCTTTTCTTCAAAAGCGTTGATCCACTTCAAAAGCCCGGTTCTGTCTGCGTGGGCGGAAAGGGCTCTGAAATTGTAGATATGCGCCTTTACCGAAATTTCTTCGCCGAACAGCTTTACCTTTTCAACACCGTCCAGCAAAATCCTGCCGAGCGTTCCGTTCGCCTGATAGCCTACAAACACGACCGCGCATTCCGGTCTCCACAGGTTGTGCTTGAGGTGATGGCGAATCCTGCCGGCTTCGCACATACCGCTGGAAGAAATGATTACCTTCGGGATATTGTCTTCATTCAGCAGCTTGGATTCTTCCACGCTGGCGCAGATGTTCAGATTTGAAAAATTGATCGGTTCAAAGCCGGACTGAATTAACTGAACCGTTTCTTCGTCGGCGTAACCGGTCAGGTCGCCGCTGTAAATTTTGGTTGCCTCAGAGGCCAGCGGGCTGTCGATATAAACCGGAAAATCCGGGTTACTTTTCACGAGCCTGCGCTCTTTGATCTCCCGGATGAAATAGAGCAGCTCTTGTGTGCGGCCGACCGCAAAACTCGGAATCACAACATTGCCGCCGCCCGAAAGTGTTTTATCAAAGATATCGGCCAGAACCGGAATATAGCTTTCAACCTTTTCATGATCGCGGTCTCCGTAAGTGGATTCCATAACGACGTAATCCGCCTGCTTTATGTACTGCGGATCACGGATAATCGGCTGGTTGCAGTTGCCGATATCGCCGGAAAAAACGATTTTCCGCGTCTCACCGTTTTCCGTTGCCCACATTTCCACATAAGCCGAACCAAGCAGATGGCCCGCATCGGTAAAGCGGAAGCTTACGCCGTCGCAAATCTGTTTCATTTCGCCGTAGCTCAGGGGAACCATCCGGCTCAGCGTTTCCTGCGCATCTTCTACCGTATAAATCGGCTCCTCCGGCTCCCGGCCCGCACGTTTTCCCTTCCGGTTTTCGTTGACGGCATCCATCTCCTGAATGTGCGCGCTGTCGCGAAGCATGATGGAAAGCAGGTCGCAGGTCGCCCTTGTGGCGTATATTTTCCCTTGATATCCATTTTTTACAAGAAGCGGAAGTCTTCCGCTGTGGTCAATGTGGGCATGGGTCACGATAACATAGTCAATCTGGGCAGCATAAAACGGAAGCCTGTGGTTATCGTCCTCATCCGCTCCCTGCTGCAAACCGCAGTCTATAAGGATTTTTCTGCCGTTCACTGTCAGGCAGTGGCAGCTCCCGGTCACTTCTTTATCGGCGCCGTAAAAAATCAGTTGCATTGTCTTTCCCCCACCTATTTATTTCAGTCTGTAAGAACAAGCTCGACCGGACAATGGTCGCTGCCCATCACCTCGGGATGGATGCTGCTTTGCTCAATCCGGCTGCGGAGCCGGTCTGACGCCAGAAAATAATCGATACGCCATCCGACATTCTTTTCCCTTGCCCGGAACATATAGGACCACCAGGTATAAGCGTCCCTTTCCTCCGGGTGAAGGAAACGGAAAGTATCGATAAACCCGGAATTAAGCAATTCCGTCATTTTCCCGCGCTCCTGATCGGAGAAGCCGGCGTTGCCCCGGTTGCTTTTCGGGTTTTTCAAATCAATTTCATTATGGGCAACATTCATATCACCGCACACGACAACCGGCTTTTGTGCGTCCAGCTTCTTCAGATAAGCGCGAAATGCATCCTCCCAGCTCATGCGGTAATCAATGCGCGCCAAGTCGCGCTGCGCATTCGGTGTATAAACCGTAACCAGAAAGAAATCCTCAAATTCCAGCGTAATGGCTCTTCCCTCGCCGGTATGCTCCTCTGCGCCGATATCGTATAGAACGGTTAAAGGCTCTATTCGGGTGAAAACCGCCGTACCGGAATAACCTTTTTTCACGGCGGAATTCCAATATTGCTTATATCCGGGCAGATTCAATTCCGCTTGATCCTGCTGCATTTTTGTTTCCTGAATACATACGGCGTCTGCGTCCATCTGGTTGAAAAAGTCCATAAACCCCTTGCCGATGCAGGCGCGAAGGCCGTTTACGTTCCATGAAATCAGCTTCACCTTTTACTCCTCCAGAATCGTTTTCTATATTATACCATAAGTAACGGATAATAAGTACAGGTAAATTCATTGGGATAATTTTTCGGCCGCCGCAGCCGTGGAAGCCGAAGGGGGATATATCCCAAATAGATTAGCAAAGTGAGCAAGCGGTGTGCCGTCTTAATTCCATATACCGGTCATAGGCAGAAAAACAAACGCTGTTTGAATTCTAAGAGTTAATTTTACTTGAATGAAGACATTTAATTGGTTATAATAGAATAACTTAACTGATTTGGAGGGAATTATTATGAAAAATCCGATTGTAACAATTAAAACCGAAAACGGTACAATAAAGGTTGAATTGTATCCGCAAATTGCTCCGAACACCGTAAAGAACTTTATCTCTCTTGTGAATAAAGGGTTTTATAACGGAACGGTTTTCCACCGTGTGATCCCGGATTTCATGATTCAGGGCGGCGACCCGGAAGGAACGGGCATGGGCGGCCCGGGCTACAGCATCAAGGGCGAATTCAGCGGCAATCGTTTTAAAAACGATCTGAACCATTCCAGAGGAGTCATTTCTATGGCGCGTTCCATGAATCCCAACAGCGCCGGCTCCCAGTTCTTCATTATGGTTGCCGACGCGCCACATCTTGACGGGCAGTACGCCGCATTCGGTAAAGTTATCGAAGGGATGGACGAAGCAGACCGCATTGTATCGGTTCGCCGCGATTACAGCGACCGTCCGCTCGAGAACGAGGTTATGCAGACGGTTACGGTTGAAACGTTTGGCGAGGAGTATGAAGAACCTGAAAAAATGTAGGGTGCTGATTGCGCCCGGATCAGCATTCCTCCGACTTAATAGGAGAAAAGCATGTCATTATTCAAGAAATTTATAAGATACTATCGGCCATACCGGGGAATTTTTTACTTCGATATGTTTTGCGCGCTGGTCGTTTCGGCGATTGACGTCGCGTTTCCGCAAATTTTAAATTGGCTCACAAAGGGGCTGTTTGCTCAAAGCGCTCAGGCAATCCTGAAAACTCTGCCATGGATTGCCGCGGGACTTCTCATCATGGAGCTGGTACGCCTCGGCTGCCAGTACTACATAACCGGCTGGGGGCACGTAATGGGCGCCCGGATGGAAAGCGATATGCGGCAGGACCTGTTTGACCATCTGCAGCGGCTTTCGTTTTCGTACTATGATAAAAACAATACCGGTGAAATGATGAGCAAGCTGGTGTCTGATTTGTTCGATATCAGTGAACTGGCGCACCACGGGCCGGAAAATATCCTGATCTCGCTTTTAAAAATCTTAGGCAGTTTTCTTTTGATGATGTTTATCAGCGTGCCGATGACGCTCATCCTGCTGCTTGTCACCGCGGTAATGATCGTGTTCAGCATAGACCAGAATAAGAAAATGCGCGCGGTATTCATGGACAACCGCAAAAAAATCGCGGGGGTGAACTCGCAGGTTCAGGATTCTCTAGCAGGCATCCGTGTGGTGAAAAGCTTTGCCAACGAAGAGCTGGAGCGGGACAAATTCTGTGAGAGCAACCTGAAGTTTCTGGATTCCAAAATCAGCAGTTACCGCATCATGGGCAGTTTCCGCGCGGGAACCTCATTCTTTGAGGGTCTGCTCTTTATCACGGTGCTGATCAGCGGAGGCCTCTTTATCGCGAATGGTTCCCTGCGCCTGACCGATCTGGCCGTTTACGCGCTGTATATCAACATCATTATTAACCCGATCGACATTCTGATTGAGTTTACCGAGCTGTTCCAGAAAGGGTATTCCGGCTTCCGGCGCTTTAACGAGGTCATGGAAACAGAGCCGGAGATCACTGACCGGCCGGGCGCTGTGGAGCTGAAAGACGTAAAGGGAAGCATTGAGTACCGCGACGTTTCTTTCAGTTATGATACCGCCAGTAACGTGCTGGATCACATCAATATTCAAATTAATGCGGGCAGAACCATAGCTTTGGTCGGGCCTTCGGGCGGCGGAAAAACCACTCTCTGTTCCCTGCTTCCCCGCTTTTACGACGTTACGGCCGGCAGCGTCCAGATCGACGGGCTTGACGTGCGGGATATCAAACTTGATTCGCTCCGGAATTCCATCGGCATCGTGCAGCAGGACGTTTACATGTTTGCCGGAAGTATCCGGGATAATATCGCATACGGCAAACCGGACGCAACGGACGAAGAAATCATGGAAGCGGCGAAAAACGCGAATATCCATGATTTCATCATCGGGTTGGAGGACGGCTACGATACATATGTCGGCGAACGCGGCACCCGGTTAAGCGGCGGGCAGAAGCAAAGGCTTGCCATTGCGCGCGTATTTCTGAAGGACCCGAAGATACTGATCCTCGATGAGGCAACCAGCGCGCTGGACAACGAAAGCGAACGGCATATCCAGAATTCACTGGAAATCCTGGCGAAAAACCGGACTACCATTGTGATTGCGCACCGCCTGAGCACGATACGGAACGCAGACGAGATCATCGTGATCGGCGACGAGGGTATTCTGGAACGCGGCACCCACCAAACCCTTTTGGATGCAAACGGTGTCTACGCAAACTATTACAATATGCAGTTCGAGGGACTGAATACATAAACATATTACAAAAAGCGGGCAGGAGAATTCCTGCCCGCTTCGCGTTTAAACATTTATTATAATAATGGGGTTTTGGCTATTCGTATCTTTCGACTCCGTCCTTTGTCACTCTGGCGTGAATAACCGGAACCGGCTTGGGCGCCTGCGGGCGGATGGTAACGGCGCTTTCAAAGAGTTTTTCGGCGGAGAGACACTTCTCCAGTTCGGCAGAATAGAAGGTTGCCAGCGCATCCCCGGTCTTTACGTAATCACCGACTTTTTTGTGCAGGATAATGCCGGCGCTGTAATCAATGGAATCTTCCTTCTTTTCCCGGCCCGCGCCGAGCTCTACGGAGGCAATGCCGCACTGCTCTGTGTTCATGGAATAGAGATAGCCTTCTCCCTGCGCCAATACCTCGTGCTGAACCTTAGGCGGGGCGAATTTCGTATTGTCGTCCAGAACGCTTACGTCGCCGCCCTGCGCCGCCGCCATTTCCTTCAGCTTTGCAAAGGCTTCCCCATTCGCAATCTGCTGCTGTGCCAGCTTCTTGCAGGCTTCTATGCTTCCCTTGCCGGCAAGGAACAGCATATTGGCAGCCAGATCAATACAGATTTCCGTCAAATCTGCCGGGCCGTGTCCCTTTAGGGTACGGCATACCTCAATGATCTCCAGAGCGTTTCCTACCGCGTTCCCGAGCGGCCGGTCCATATCGGTAATCAGCGCAATCGTTTTACGCCCAACATGTTCGCCGATGGAAACCATGGCCTGTGCAAGACGGATGGAATCGTCTACCGTCTTCATAAAAGCACCGCTTCCGGTTTTTACATCCAGAAGGATGCAGTCGGAACCGGCCGCTATTTTTTTGCTCATAATGCTTGACGCGATCAGCGGAATGCTTTCAATGGTGGCCGTTACGTCACGCAGGGCATACAGCTTTTTATCGGCGGGCACCATGTTGCCCGACTGGCCGATCACGCTGACGCCGACCTTGCGGACGATATCAAAGAATTTTTCGCGGTCAAGGGAAGTCTGCATTCCCGGAATGGATTCCATTTTATCCACCGTGCCGCCGGTATGCCCGAGCCCCCGCCCGCTCATTTTGGCTACGCGAACGCCAAGCGAAGCGACGATTGGGGAAATGATCAGTGTTGTTTTATCGCCGACTCCGCCGGTACTGTGTTTGTCGACCTTCACGCCGTCGATGGAGGAAAGGTCGACCATTTCGCCGGAATGCGCCATGCACATGGTAAGCTCGGCGGTTTCCCGTTCCGTCATCCCTTTAAAATAAATTGCCATAAGCAGCGCGGAAACCTGATAATCCGGGATATCACCTCTGACATAGCCGTCAATGAAATATCCGATCTCTTGGTTTGTCAACTCCCCGCCCTCGCGTTTTTTGGTTATGATGTCGTACATTCTCATTTCATTTCACCTGCTTTTTATTAATTAGATGATACGGAAACCCCCGCGTTCTCAAGCGCTTCACAAAGAGGCCGGATTTCCCCCGTATAGCGAAATCCGTTCATGCCGAATTCTTTCCCCGCTTCAATATTTTCAGGAGTGTCGTCAATAAAGAAGCACTCCGCGGGATCGAGTGAAAAGCGCTTAAAAAACTCCTGATAAATCCCCGGTTCCGGTTTCAGCAGATAGACCTCAGCTGAAAACAGGGTTCCCGTAAAGTACTTTAATACCGGAAGCTTATACTTAAAATTCAGCATGCTCTTTCCTGCATTGGAAAGCACATAAAGCGCATAGCCGTTTTCTTGCAGCTGCCGGGCCAGCGGAACGATATCGTCCAGAGCCTCCATGTATTCCCGCCAGTGCAGGAGCAGCTTCTCCGCGATGCTGTGCAGACGCTCGGGCAGCCTTGCACAGACAAGGGGAATCATATCTTCCTCCATGAGCGTACCGCGGTCGAGTTCCCGCCACTCGCTTTTTTCAAAAACCTCTCTCCGGATTATCGGAATATCTGCCGGGTCATCAGTAAACTCCTGTATAATGGCGTCCGGGTCGAAACCCACCAGTACCCGGCCCATATCAAACACAATATTTTTTATCATCTTGATAAATCTTTCCCGCTGAACCCGAGAGGAATGATCTCACACAGGGCATATATTTTCCACTCTTCCGGGTTTTTGGCGAGAATCACCTGAAAGCTTTCCGGACTGCAGAATTCCATCATTACCTGACGGCACACGCCGCAGGGCGGGCAGTATTCGCTGACCGGCTCTCCGGCCTTGCCGCCGACAACCGCGATTGCCGCAAACTCGTGCTCGCCTTCGCTGATTGCTTTAAAAAAGGCAGTGCGCTCCGCACAGCTTGTCGGCGTAAATGCCGCGTTTTCAATATTGCAGCCACGGTAGATTTTTCCGCCTTTGGTCAATAAAGCCGCTCCCACGCTGAAGTGCGAATAAGGCGTGTAGGCCATTTCCCGCGCGGAAATGGCGGCATCCACCAGCTGTTTATAATTATCCATGGTACCTCCCGCTTTCTTTCAGCCCTATGTAAATAAGGCGTAGGCAGAATTGAGGAACGACTGCCGCCGCTCCCCAATTTGTTTTTACTCATTTACCTTTTCCGTACGGATTAATATCCCTGAGCCTCTTCGTTCTTAATAATCTTAATGATTCGGCTGGTGCCCAAACGGGAAGCACCGAGGGAAATAAATTTTTCCGCGTCGTCCAGCGTTTTGATTCCGCCGGCCGCCTTGATTTTCAGGTTTGGGCCGCTATGCTTTGCAAAAAGCGCCACATCGTCAAAAGTAGCTCCCGCGGTCGAAAATCCGGTGGAGGTTTTAATATAGTCCGCGCCGGAAGCCGTTACGACCCCGCACATTTTTATTTTTTCCTCTTCCGTCAGCAAACAGGTTTCGATAATTACCTTGAGGATACGGCTGCCGCACGCCGCTTTCACCTGCCGGATTTCATCCAGCTGCTTCTCATAAAGCCCGTCTTTGATAAAACCGATATTGATTACCATATCGATTTCGTCGGCTCCGTTCGCGATGGCATCCTTTGTCTCAAAAACCTTCACCGCCGTGGTGGAATAGCCGTTCGGGAACCCGATGACCGTGCAGACTGCCATTTGGTCTTTCACATATTCTTTCACCCGTTTTACATAGGACGCCGGAATACAGACCGATGCGGTGCGGTATTTCATAGCGTCGTCGCAAGTCTGCTTGATTTCCGCCCATGTTGCGGTCTGTGTCAGCAAAGTATGATCCACTTTGCTCAGTATTTCTTCTTTTTCCATTATTAATCTCCTTTTACATCACGCTGTTTAAACAGCTTAGAACTGTTGCTGATTCATTCCAGATTATCCGGTATATGATTCATGACGTCCTGTATGGTCTTTGCCTTTTCAAGCATTTTCATCGCAGCTCCGTGGGGACGGGCGTAAATACCCGGATAAAAATATTCATCATACCGGGGCCGGTTGGCAAAAGCAAGTTTTGGCTCTCCTAAGGAAAACTGTGCGTCTACTCCGGCCTTGTTTCCCCTTGCATCTAATTTAATCCATTGATTATTCAGATATACCGCATTGTAGCAATGAAGGCAATAGCCCTTGGATTCATCGTCCGCAAGGGTCAGATGCTGGTAACAAAAGCCCGCCGGAATTCCCCTCGCGCGAAGAAGCGCAGCCAGCAGGTTCGATTTTGCGTGGCAGATGCCCGTTTTATAAACCAATACATCGGATGCCTTTGCGGTGATTACCGATGCATTGCAGTCAAAGGAATGCGGTATCTCATCCCGTACAAACAGAAACGCGGTTTCTGCAATCTTGGTTTTATCGTCTATACCAGCAAATAACGCATCCGCTTCCTTCTGTATAACAGGAGAGGAAAAATCCACATAGCTGTCTTGCGCCAGAAACAGCGGCAGATTCGTGCTGTCGTCACCCACCGGTTATCTTGCACCTTTCTCGTAAGGTACGCCATCTTCCTTAGGAGCAACCGAACGGCCTACAAACAGGATAAGGACGACGATGGTAAGGATATACGGCAGCATTGCCAGAATCTGCGACGGTACGGCAAAATTGCCGCCGCCCAGAACAACGGTGAGAGCCTGAGCAAAACCAAAAAGCATACAAGCTCCGTAGGCACCCCATGGAGTCCATTTTCCAAAAATGACTGCCGCCAGCGCAATAAAGCCCTGCCCGCTGATGGCGGTGGGAGTAAACTGAGAAACAATGGCCAGCGTCATGGACGCACCGCCAAAGCCCGCAAAAATGCCGGAAAAAATCACACAGAGATAGCGGGTGCGGATGACGTTGATGCCGAGCGTATCCGCCGCCGCGGGGTGCTCACCGACCGCACGCACATGAAGTCCCCACTTTGTTTTGTAGAGGAAAAACCAAAGACCGGCAGCACAAATCAGCGCAAGGATAACCGTTATATCGATATTGAATAGCTTAGGAAGCGTATTGGCCGGCTTTGTCATGGTAGCGTTGTCAAACAGCAGTCGGCAGAAGAACAGCGCAAAGCCGGGGCCAATCAAGTTAATGGCGATACCGGAAATCGTCTGGTCTGCCTTGAACGTAATGGAAGCGACGGCATGAAGCAGCGCGGTAAGTCCGCCTGTAGCGCCTGCCGCCAGAAAACCGAGCCACGGATTACCGGTAAAATAGCTGACTGCGGCGCCGGTAAAAGCTCCTACGGTCATCATTCCTTCAATACCGATATTCACAACACCGGAGCGTTCGGAAATCACTCCGCCGAGGGAGCCGAAAATCAGCGGTGTGGCATACATCAGGGTAATGCCGATCAACAGCAGAATATCCAGTTTATTTTGCATGGTTCGCACCTCTCTTTTCCAGTCTGTCCGCAAACAAAGGTACAACCTTGGTAAGCGCCACAAAGAACACGATCGTTCCGATCATGATATTGATAATTTCCGTCGGTGCGCCGACTTCCTGCTGAACGCTTTGGCCGCCGTAAAGCAGGCCGCCGAACAGCAGCCCGGCGAAAATGCAGCCTACCGGTGAAGAACCGGCAATCAGTGCAACAGAAAGCCCGTTGAACCCGTTATTTTCAAATGCGGCCATGGTGGAAATCTTGTGCGGCGCGGTTCCCGTAATGGCCAGCGCGCCCGCAAGCCCCGCAAGCGCGCCCGCAATAATCATTGCCTGCGTAATGTTGCGGTTCACGTTGATGCCGGCGAATTCCGCCGCATCGCGGTTAAAGCCGACCGAACGGAGTTCGTAGCCCTTGGTGGAGCGGCTGAGCAGAATGGAAATCAGAACCGCCATCAGCACGGCAACCAGAATGCCAAAATTCACGTCCGTTTTAACCAGCGCCTCATACAGCCATTTATTCGGTTTCAGCGCGGCTACCCCCGCTTTGGAAATCTTCCAGTCCGGCAGCAGCATCGTGAAGCCGGAAGGATTCACGGCATAGGAGCTTGTGGAGTTCGGCTCATGATAAGCCTGAGTGTTAACGATAAAGTTGGAAAGGTAAAGCGCAATCCAGTTCAGCATAATGCTGGTAATAACCTCATGGATGCCAAATTTTGCTTTGAGGTATCCCACAATGCCGCCAAAAACCGCTCCGGCAAGAACGCCTGACAAAACCACAAGCGGAATCTGGATAGGCGCGGCAAAGTTGCATTTTACACCGACACAGACCGCGGCGACCGTACCGACTATGTACTGGCCTTCCGCGCCGATATTGAACATACCGGTCTTAAATGCGAACGCGACGCTGAGACCCGTTAAAATAATGGGCGTTGCCTTGATGATCACGTTTGAGATATACTTCGGCCTGCCAAAAATCCCGTTGAACAGCGCGCCAAACGACTGCCACGGATTGTAACCCGTTACCGCAAGCACGATTGCCGCCACAATAAAACCGAACAGAATGGCGATCAGCGTTGAGGTAATCGGCTTTCTAAGAATTTTGATTAAGAGCTTCATTCTTCTTCCCTCCCGCCATCAAAAGTCCGATTGTTTTTTCGTCGACTTCGCCCTGCCTGAAGCTGTCTACAATAGTGCCCGCATAAATCACGTCGATCGTATCGGCAACATTCATAACTTCATCAAGCTCCAGAGAAATCAGCAGGATTGCCTTGCCCGCGTCCCGCTCACGAATCAGCATTTTATGTACGTATTCAATGGCACCGACGTCAAGGCCGCGGGTCGGCTGAACCGCGATCAAAAGGTCGGGCTCGTTTGAAATCTCCCTTGCGATGATGACCTTCTGCTGGTTGCCGCCGGAAAGACCGCGCACAGGCTGCTCCTCACAGTTGTCCGGCCGGATATCGTAATTTCGAATAAGGTTCTTTGTATAAGCCAAAATCTCGCTACGGTTCAGCATTCCGCCCTTGCAGTAAGGTTTGGAACGGTACTTTTCAATCACCATGTTTTCCGCAACCGTAAACGGAAGCACCAGGCCGCGTCTCTGGCGGTCTTCGTGGATGGTGGAGATCTTATGGTCGATTACATTGCGGGGAGTTGTATTCTGGATTTCCGCACCGTTGATTTTAATGGTGCCGCTTTCGGCTTTGGTCAGGCAGGTGATTGCCTCCACAAGCTCTTTCTGCCCGTTTCCATCGATTCCGGCAACACCTACGATTTCACCTTTGCGCACCTTCAGCGAAAGATTTTTCACCGCGTCAAGCTTACGCTCATCCTTCACGGTCAGATGATCGATTTCGAATACAACGTCGCCCGGTACAGCCGGGGTTTTATCGACCACCAGTTTGACGGCGTGGCCGACCATCATGGTGGCAAGTGCAGCCTCGTCCACGTCGGCAACCGATACGGTGTCGACATACTGGCCGCGGCGGATGATGGTGCAGACGTCGGACGAAGCCTTGATTTCCTTGAGCTTATGGGTAATGATAATGATCGTCTTTCCGTCGGAAATCAGGTTGTGCATAATCTGGATCAGGTCTTCGATTTCCTGCGGAGTCAGCACGGCGGTCGGCTCATCCAGAATGAGCAGATCCACGCCGCGATAAAGTGCCTTCAATATCTCAACACGCTGCTGCATACCAACGGTGATATCTTCGATTTTAGAGTCCGGATCAACCTCGAGGCCGTACTTCTTTACAATCTGAAGAATCTCCTCACGTGCTTTTTTCATATCTATAACGCCAAATTTGTTTGTGACCTCATTGCCAAGAATAATATTCTGCGTAACCGTAAAATTATCAACCAGCATAAAATGCTGGTGAACCATGCCGATGCCGTGCTCGATTGCGACATTCGGATTTTTGATGTTGACCTTTTCCCCATTGAGGTAAATTTCTCCTGCATCCGGTTGATACAGGCCGTAAAGCACATTCATCAGTGTGCTTTTTCCCGCGCCGTTTTCACCCAGGATGGCGTGGATGGACCCTTTTTTCACATCCAGATCCACATGATCCAGAGCGCAGAAGGTGCCGAACATTTTAGTAATGCCGTGCATCTGCACTGCGTATTCCTTGCTGATTTCCATTAATGTAAACCCCCTTGCTTTCAATACGCTCCCTTATACGCAGCGGGGCGCAACAAATGTACGCCCCGCTGTGCTTAAGAGACCGATAAATGGGATTGCCGGATAATTATTTCAGGGTAGCCTCAAACTTTTTATACTCTTCCTTGTTAGCAGGAGGCGTAATGGTCTTATCCTTAATTTTGCCTTCCAGAGCCATTGCTGCGTTATACGTATCGTCGCCCATGAGGCTGTGCTCGGTCGGGATGCCCACTGCGTCCTCGGTAAGGCCGTAGGTGTAGGTTTTGCCGCCGATTTCTTTTCCGTCAAGAGCATCCTTGGAAACGAGCTGAATCGCTTTGTTTACAAGCTTCATAGCGGAGGTAAGAACATTCTTCGGAGCAAGGTAAGCCTGATCACGGTCAACGCCGATCGCATACTTGTTTGCTTCCTTGGCCGCTTCGATAACGCCCTGGCCAACACCGCCGGCTGCGTGGAATACGATATCGCATCCGCCGGAGAACATCTTCTGCGCAATTGCCTTGCCCTTTGCCGCATCGGAGAAGCTTTCCGCGTACTGAGCGTCAACGGTGATCTTCTTGCCGAGCTCTTTGGCTCCGTAAGCAACGCCGGCTTTATAGCCGTACTCGAACTGGTCGATCACCGCGCTGGTCATGCCGCCGACAAAACCGACTTTATTGGTCTTTGTCGTTTTAGCCGCAATGTAGCCAACCAGGAAGGATGGCTCCTGCGCACGGAATACAACGCCCGTTACGTTGGACGGTGTCTTCTCGTAAGCGTTATCAATGATTGCATAGCTGATTTCCGGATTGTTCTTCGCTGCGTTTGTGATAGCATCCGCCATAGCGAAGCCGATACCCCAGATAAGATTGTTGCCGTCGTCGGCAGCCTTGTCAAGGTTGGTGGCATAGTCTGTCTGCTGCTTGGATTCCGTGTATTTTACAGGAGCACCGGTATCCTTGGAGAACTGCTGCAGACCTTCCCAGGCGGACTGGTTGAAGGACTGGTCATTTACACCGCCGGTATCTGTTACCATAGACACCTTAAAATCTGCTTTTGCTGCCGTGGACGATGCTTCAGCCTGGCTCGCTGCTTCGGAAGCCGCTGCAGTGCTGGCTGCCGCGCTGCTGGCTGCCGCCGCGCTGGATGCAGGCGCACCGGATGAGCACGCGGTTGCGGAAGCTGCCATTACGACTGCGAGCAATAGAGCTACAATCTTCTTCATAGTTTTTCCTCCTAAATTATGTTTTGGATATATTAATACCACGGGCGTGGTATTATTCCAGCTTATTATTTTACTTCATTTTATAATATTAATCAACTGCAGAATGCAGGAAGGAAGCAAGCAATCATTTGGATAAGCCCGAGGCAAATTCTGCATACGGCGGAAAAGCACGCGCATACCCGCCCTCAAAACCGGACCCAGGAACGGCTTTCAAAGAATCAGGCAAGGGAAAGGGCAATTTCCATCATCTGCGTAAAGCCGGTCTGGCGTTCAATAGCGGAAAGCGATTCGCCGGAAAGCGGGCAGTCAGAAATCGTGAGAATGCAAAGTGCGTTTTTCCCCGCCTTTGCGGCGTTCATATAAAGTGCGGCCGCTTCCATTTCCACTGCGCAAACGCCCATTTTCTTCCACGTTTTCAAGGAATTCTCGTTGTCATCATAGAACGTATCGGAAGAAAGAACATTGCCGACGACCGTCTTGATTTTCAGTTCTTCCGCAGCCTTTACCGCACGGCTTAAAAGTCCGTAACTGGCAATCGGCGCAAAGGTGCCGGGCAGATTGTACTGGGCGGCATAATTGGAATTGGTGCACGCCCCCATCCCGATGACCACGTCGCGCACATGAACGCCGTCGCCGATTCCGCCGGCCGAGCCAATGCGGATGATATTGTCCACATCGTAGAAATTAAAAAGCTCATAGGTGTAAATTCCGACGGAAGGCATTCCCATGCCACCGCCCATGACGGACACGCGTTTGCCTTTATAATTCCCCGTATAGCCGAGCATATTGCGCACGGTGTTAAAACAAACGGTATCGGTAAGATAAGTATCCGCAATAAACTTTGCCCGAAGCGGGTCGCCGGGCATCAGTACGGTTTTTGCGATTTCTCCGAGTTTTGCCCCGTTGTGGGGTGTTGGTGCCAGTTCCATAATTTATTTCTCCTTATCCTGTTTCACAAATTTCTTCAACTGCGTTGTCCCGGTAATCCTGGGCGCAATGCCGAAATAATCCAAAATGGTAGCGGCGATATCGGCAAAAGTGGGGCGGGTACCCAGATTTGTGCCGGGTACTACGTTTTTGCCGTAAATTACCCAGGGGGTATATTCACGCGAGTGGTCGGTGGAGGGCGTAAGCGGGTCGCAGCCGTGGTCCGCCGTAACCATGAACAGGTCGTCTTCCCTCAGCCCTTGCAGAATTTCCGGCAGCCTGCGGTCAAAATAGGTCAGCGCCTTCGCGTAGCCGTCCACATCGTTCCGGTGACCGTACAGCATATCGTAGTCCACCAGATTGACAAAGCACAGACCGTTGAAATCTTCTTTTGTAAGCTCGATCGTGCGCTCGATTCCCTCTTCGTTCCCCTTTGTCCGGATCGTCCTTCCGACTCCCCTGCCCGCGAAGATATCGTTGATCTTGCCCACGGCGATCACATCGAATTTGTCTTCCGTAAGCTGGTCCAGCATGGTTGTGTTGGGCGGCAGAAGCGAAAAGTCATGCCGGTTCGTCGTGCGGGTGAAATTCGGGAAGGTTCCGGTAAACGGCCTTGCGATTACCCTGCCCACGCCGTGCTTTCCAACCAGCATATCCCGCGCAATCTGGCAGCAGCGGTACAGTTCTTCAATCGGAACCACACTTTCGTGCGCGGCAATCTGGAACACGCTGTCCGCCGAAGTATAGACGATAAGCGCGCCGGTTTCCACATGTTCTTTGCCGTAATCGCGAATCACATCGGTGCCGGAATACGGTTTGTTGCAGATTACACGGCGTCCCGTCTTTTCCTCAAATTCACGGATGACCTCCTGCGGAAAACCCTGCGGATACGTGGGAAGCGGCTCTGGCGAATGGATGCCCGCAATCTCCCAGTGGCCGATGGTTGTATCTTTCCCTTTGGATATCTCCCGCATTCTGGCGAAAGCGGCAAGAGGATGCTCCGCCTTTGGGCGGCAGGTAACGCCGTCGATGTTGAAGAGCCCCAGTTCCCGCATGTTCGGCATATCAAAATATTTACTTGTTGCGGCCGCGGCCAGCGTATTGCTGCCCTCGTCGCCGTACTCCGCCGCGTCGGGTTCTTCGCCGATGCCCACGCTGTCAAGCACGATTAAAAAAACACGTTTCTGCATATTCATTCTTCCTTCTGAAGTGATTTATTCAGTGATACGCCTTGTAGTCTGGCGTATTTTAAGGGATACGGGCAATATGTTTTCCCGCTGTTTGATCTCATTATTCGCTACCTGATTGATAATCAGCTTTGCCGCAAGCCGCCCGATCTGTTCAATCGGCTGCACAACCGTGGTCAGCGCGGGGGTCATCAGCTCGCTCAGTTCCAGCCCGTCATACCCCACGATCATGATCTCATCCGGGACGCGCCTGCCCTGTTCGCAAAGGACCTTGTAGAGCGAAAGAGCTACCATATCGGTGGAAGCCAGAATGCCGTCCACATTCGGAAAGCGCTGCAGGAGTTCCCGGGAGCATTCAATCCCGTCAAGAAAACTGTACCGGCTGTTAATAAAAAGCGGCTGAATTCCGTGCTCGTTGCAGACATCCACATAGCCCAAAAAGCGCTGCTGGCTGCTGGAATATTTCTGCGGGCCCCGCATCAGCACGATATGCCTGCAGCCGCATTCGATGAGGTGCTCCGCGGCGATACGGCCGCCGGAGTAGTTATCGGACTGTACGGAGGCGGTGTAGCTGGTTCCCGCGTTTTTTGTCGAGCACAACGATCGGAATTCTGCAGCTGCGTATCTCCTCGTCCAGATGTTCGTTGTTTGCGGTAATAATAATGCCGTCCGCGTTCATGGAAGACAGCATATTGATATAGGCAATCTCTTTTTTCGGATTTTCATCGGAATTGCATAAAATCATTTTATAACCGTTTTGAAACGCCTCATCCTCAATCGCGCGGCCGATCTCAGTCAGAAAGATATTCATGATACTGGGAACGATATATCCGATGATTCTTGAAGACTTTTTGTAAAGGGAACGGGCAATTTCATTCGGCTTGAAATCGGTTTCATTAATTGCTTGCAGTACGCGCTTCAGTTTTTCCTCGCTTACCTTTGCCGTACCGTTCATGACGCGCGACACCGTTGCAGGTGAAACGCCGGCCAGCTTTGCAACATCACTGATATGTGACAATCTCATCACCAGATCTTTCCTGCCGCTTTACAAAATCCAATTGCAATTATGAAAGCGGTTTCAGTACGCTCTTATTGTAGCGTTTTGGAACGGATCTGTCAATATTAATTTCAAATATAAGCGATTTTTATTCATTCTGCTAAAGCAGCTAGCCTGTCCGGCCTTCTTCTGATTTTAGCACTCTCGTAATTAGAGTGCTAAAATTAACAATTTATTCGCAAATGATCCAAATATTTTTCATATATCCCGTCTATCATAAAGCTGTAAACAAAGAGAAGCGGAAAGCTTCCCAAAACAATCTAAAACAAAATATTGGAGGTTTTGATGATGTTTGATTTGATTCCTTTTGAAAACAGAAACAGCAGCCTGTTTGATTACTTCAACAGGATGAACCGGGATTTCTTCGGCGACATGGAAAAGGAGTTGACCCCCTGCCGCACTGATATTCTCGACAAGGGTGACAAATTCATTCTCAGAGCCGACATGCCCGGCTTTGACAAATCCGATATCCATATCGATGTGGACGGAGAAAGGCTGACCCTCACCGCCGAACACAGCGAAGAAACCAAGGACGACAGCAAGGATTATATCCGTCAGGAAAGAAGGTACGGCGCTTTGACCAGAAGCTTCGATATTTCAAATATCGATGCCGATAAGATCAAAGCAAGCTACGAAAAGGGCGTTCTTGAGCTTGAACTTCCCAAGAAGGCAAACGTTGTTCCGCCGACACGCCAGATCGAAATAAAATAAGCCGGTATAAGACAAGGCTTGAGCCGCATATGCGCCATTGCATATGCGGCTCTTTTCTTTTTTTATAGGATTTTGCGCTTTTTAAAGAACCAAATACTTCCTGCTACAAACAGGACTGAAATGGCAATCGCGACGTAATAACCGTACGGCCAGGAAAGCTCCGGCATATTCTTAAAGTTCATCCCGTACCATCCCACCAGAAGCGTCAGCGGCAAAAAGATCGCCGTAATCACGGTAAAGAGCTTCATGATTGAATTCAGGTTGATATC
>DATAML010000022.1:0-14551 GCA_036260545.1 Caproiciproducens sp. | reverse complement strand
ATGATAGAAATTGTCCAAAAGCTCGTTCCAACGTATTCCGGCCACGCGGAAGAAAGCGACGCGCTTGCAAACTGAATCAAGCTTCCGGCAACGGAAAATAGAAGGAACCGCAGCAGGCAAAACACCCGCTGCGGTTCCTTTTTTATGTGCCCGGTTCAGTCTGTTATGAATTTGAGGCAAAAGGGGAGACATCTCAATATTCGCGATGTTTTCAGCTCTTCTTTGGCTTCCGGTCAAGCCTTCCTTTTCTCCAGCACTCATAGCACAGGCCGATATAGCTCTCGTTGCCGCCGATAAAAACCTGAGCTCCTTCGCGGACAATTTTTCCGTCGTGGATTCTTGCGTTTACTTCGGCTTTGCGTCCGCAGGTGCACACAGATTTGATTTCGGTTAAGGAATCGGCTATTTCGAACAGGCGCTTGCTGCCTTCAAACATGTGGGTCTGAAAATCGGTTTTCAGTCCGAAGCAAAGCACAGGAACGAATTCAATCGCAATATCTTTCAGCTGGTCGATCTGAAGGCCGGTCAGAAATTGGGCTTCGTCAATGATCAGCACATCATAACGGTTGCGCCGATACCACTCGTAAAGATCGGTGTTCCGGTCGATCAGGATTCCCTTGTCCTGCAGCCCAATGCGTGACTTGATGATGGTCTCCCCGTCGCGGTCATCGACGGACGGCTTCATCAGCCCCACACGGTACCCTTTTTCCTCGTAATTGAATTTTACCATTAAAGCCTGCGCGGTCTTACTGCTGCCCATGGCTCCGTACTTAAAATACAATTTGGGCATGATCCTCAATTCCTTCCGATTCGTTATTAATATTTATTTTAACATTTTTACATTATAACATTTTTACGACTTCAATAGAATAGCGCGCCCTGTTTTTTCACGGATAAAATTTAAGGGAAATCAGATAACAGACGCTGCTGCCCGCATATATTTTTGCGGGAGATGATAAAATGAAAATAATGGTGATAACGGGGAAGAAGCTGATAGCGGGGGCCGCTATCCTGATTGCGGCGGTTTTGGCGGCCGTTTTCGCAGTCCATGGCATCGCGTCCATACAGGCGTCTGCCTCAAAGCGTATCATTCCAATCTACTGCGTGAAGACAGAGGAAAAGAAAATCGCCATCTCGTTTGACGCGGCATGGGGGAACGAACAGACGCAGACGCTGATTGATATTCTAAAAAAATATAACGTGAAAACAACCTTCTTTGTTGTGGGCGCGTGGGTTGACCGTTACCCCGAATCCGTGGAAGCGCTGGCGGCGGCGGGGCATGAGGTCTGCAACCATTCCGACAGCCACCCGCATATGCCGAAGCTGACCCGTTCAGGCATGATGGAGCAGCTGACGAACTGCAACAGGAAGATCAAAAGCATTACGGGAACCAGCCCCGTCCTGTTCCGCCCGCCGTACGGCGATTACGACAACGCGCTGATGGAAACAGCAAAAGCGGCCAATATGTACACGATTCAATGGGACGTAGACAGCCTCGACTGGCGCAACCCGACGCCCAAGCAGATCGTCCAGAGGGTAACGACGCAGGTGAAGCCCGGTTCCATTGTCCTGTTTCATAACGGCGCAAAAAATACGCCCACTGCGTTGCCGGAGGTGATTGAAACCCTGCAGGCGCGTGGGTTTCAAATCGTTCCGGTCTCCCAGCTCATTTACAGGGAAAACTATACCGTAGACAATACCGGCATGCAGATTAAGAATTAATCAAAAAACCTCCGGCAGAAGGGAGAAATCCCGCTGCCGGAGGCTCAGGCTGCGACAAAGTCGCACAATACCGCGTTGGCTTTTATCGCCTTGTCTTGCACGACCTGTCCGAGTTTTTGAATTATAGGCAAATCCGCGTACCCGCAAAATTGCGGTGCTATTTTTACTCAGTTTTAAATTTTTCCACAAGTGACTTTAACATATTTGCCTGGCTGCTCAATTCTTCACTGGAGGCGGCGCTTTCCTCTGAGGTTGCCGAATTGGTCTGCACTACTGCAGAAATCTGGTCAACTCCCTGTGTTACCTGATTAATTGAGGTGGCCTGTTCACTGGAAGCCTTTGAAATTTCGTCGATCAGAGCGGATGTCTTCTGTACAGAATCAATGATTGCCTGCAGAGATTCCGCCGTCTGGTTCGCAATCGTTGTGCCGTCTTTTACGGAGCTAATGGAATTCTCAATCAAAGCCGTAGTATCTTTTGCTGCTTCCGCGCTTTTGCTGGCAAGATTTCTGACCTCGTCGGCTACAACCGCGAATCCTTTACCGGCAGCCCCTGCGCGGGCGGCTTCCACTGCCGCGTTAAGGGCAAGAATATTGGTCTGGAATGCGATATCCTCTATGGTCTTTATAATCCGTCCGATTTGGTTGGAGGACTCGCTGATTTCCGCCATAGCGGAGATCAAATCTTTCATGTGTGCGTTTCCGCTTTCCACTTCTGTGGTTGCCTGATTGGCAAGGCGGTTGGCAGTAGTTGCATTGGCCGCATTATGGTTTACCTGATCGGCGATTTCCGTAATGGAGGCGGAAAGCTGCTGAATAGAGCTAGCCTGTTCGGTAGCGCCCTGCGCAAGGGCCTGTGAGCTGCTTGCCACTTGGTCGGAACCGTTTGCCACCTGCTCCGCGGCAACGGTAATGCTCTGAAATGTCTGGACAAGGGTAGATTTGATATTTTCGAGTGAGGCCTTGATTTTTGAAAATTCTCCGACATAATCACAGTGTAGGTCAAATACCAGATTTCCCAGCGCAATCTGATCCAATACCGCGGAAATTTCATCAATATAATCAATATATTGTTTTAGCCTGTCTACCGTTTTGCGGATTGCCGCGGCAACCTGGCCCGTCTCATCGGAGGATTTAACCTGGACATCAATATCCAGATTGCCGTTTGCTATCTCTTCCGCTGCCACTGTAAGTTTCTTCAGCGGATTGACAATGCTTTTCGAGATCATGACGATCAGAATCACTAAAAGAATCAGAGCAAAAAGAAACACAATGAAGATGGACATCTGCATTTGATTGTAAACGCTGTTATATTCTTTCTCCGGAAGGCCGGTGGTGATTGTCCATCCGGTATCTCCAACTGTGGACAAATACCCGTAGTTGGTTTGATTTAAAGCAGTGTATGTAATGATACCCGCTTTTTTACCGGTAATGGCTTCAATAATGTTTTTTGACATATTGGACTGGGTTACATTTTTACTGTTGCATGCTGAATCCGGGTGGTAAATAAATTGACCCTCGTCGGAAGCAAGCATATAAAACCCGGTTTTTCCAAGCTTATAGCCTGCTATCATTTTATTCAGGTTTTCAAGTTTAAAATCAATACCCGTTACACCCAGCAAGGTTTTGGTTCCGGATTGATAAACCGGAGCCACCACGCTAACGATCCATTGCTTTGACGCGGAATCGAGATAAGGCTCTGTGATAATGGTCGTTTGCTTTTTTAGCAACTGCTTATACCACGCCCTTTCGGTTACCACCCAGTCGGAACCGGAGATATATCCGTCTGATTGGGTAAATTGGCTGGAGTCAATATCTGCGGTCCAGGCGACAACAATGTTTTCCGGGTTGGTTTTTTGTACGTTTTCCAATGTCTTTTTAACATCGGCAAAGCTTTCCGCCGATGTTATTTTTGTTCCGGGCGTTGTTTTTAAAAACAGGTTTTCAAACTGGCTGTTTGCCGCCATCTGCTTGGATACCTGGATATACTCGGTAAAGAATTCACCGATTTGATAAGAAGCAGCCTGTGATTTAGAAGTAAACTCATTTGTAGTCAGCTGGGAGATGGACTGCCTGATGTTGTTCAATACGATTAGGGCTGTTATGCAAAAAATAAATGCTACAGGGACACCGATAAATAACAACATCTTAGATAAAATGCTCTTTTTGTGCCGCACCATATCTCATGCTCCATTCATAAATAATTAATATATTCAACTATCATATCGTCATATCGTACGGAAAAATTAGAATTAGAGGTAATGCGTGAAAAAATACCACGTAACGCGTAACGCGGTAGAAAAATATTGATAATATATGAAAATCTTATTATAATGGATGAAAATTAGAAGAGCCTGGACTGGAGGTCTTTCAATGGCCAAAATTATGGATATCCGGAAATGCGGCAAAATGATCCGCGTAAACAACAAGACTGTAATGGATGTCAATTCAAATGACGAATACTTTTCCATGTGGGTGCATACTGCCGGCCAGGAATCCGGGCTTGGCACCTGCCCACTCAATATTCAGCTTGACGCGCAGATGGCAAGGCGGCTGCGCGATTATCTCAGCGATTTTATCGGCGAATAAAAATTTTTACATATTTTCGCGGCTATTACAAATACTGTTTTTACAATTTTTTAACTCTGCCTTTTTCGATCGTCAAACTTTTTACCAATTAAGCCGGATACAGCGTAGCAAAAAATGCTTTGAAATCTGCTTGAAAAACGGAGTGAGAAAATGATAAACATTATTCTATGCGGAAAAGCAAGCGATACCTCATTCAGCGATGCGCTCCTGCCGGTTCTTGAGCGGTACGGCGGGGTGCAGTATTTCAGCGGGAAACGTCTTGTCAGGCTTGGCGGCGGTTTCCCTGAATTTTTTCTGTACGACAGTGAACAGGTGCCGCAGATTGAAATTAATAATGGAATTCTGCTGTTCAAAAACAGCTACCATGCAGCGGAAAGCGTGATCATACCGCCGGATTTTCCCTGTGTGCTGGAAACAAAGAACCTGAACGCGGCGTCCGTCCTCAAGGATCAGAATATTACGGTAATCACCTGTGGCACAAGTGCGAAAGATACCGTCAGCATAGCCGGGCTGGACGAAACAAACGCCGCATTAAGCCTTCAGCGAAGTGTGATTACGGTGGACGGCAGAATCCTTGAACCCCATGATTTCACGGTCCGGCTGGTTTCAAAGCTCGGGCCGCACCGCATTCTGGCGGTTTGTGCTTCCCTGTTGCTTTCCGGCATCGATTCTTCCCTTGAATATGTGATATAGTTGTAAAAATTGACATTCATAAATTCATTGACGGTACACAAAATATAAAAGCAAACGCAAAACAAATTCAATCAATGATATGAATGAAGGAGTGTATTTTTAAATGTCTAGAAATAATAATAGCGTAGTTCCTGAAGCTCGTTCTGCTCTTGATAAGTTTAAGATGGAAGCCGCTTCCGAAGTCGGCGTAAACTTAAAGCAGGGTTATAACGGCGACCTGACCTCCAGAGAGGCCGGTTCTGTCGGTGGCCAGATGGTCAAAAAGATGATTAAGAGTTACGAGGAAGGCTTGAAATAAGCTATTGCCTGTGAAAGTGGCTGTAACAAAACAGCCTGAAAGAAGCAGAGCCGAAGTGATTGCGAAAGCAGACACGACGGCTCTGCTTTTGGTATATCAGGTTGATGAAAAGCAAAATATACCATATAGACAAAAAGATGAGGAATACCCCCGAAAAGGGTATTCCTCATTTTGGTCCGAGTGGCGAGACTTGAACTCACGGCCTCTTGACCCCCAGTCAAGCGCGCTACCAACTGCGCCACACCCGGAAACAACAAAAATTATTTTAGCACATACACAGTTGAATTGCAAGCAAATATACGAATTTTTGTCTTAATTTTGTTTACGTCCAATAGAAGTTAGTCGGATGGCCTTCTGTTCCAAGCGGCAAGGCTGGAACAGAAGGCCTCTTGCCCCCGGCAAAGTGCGCTGGCAGCTGCGTCAGCCCCGAAAATAATATAAAATGAGCCAGACATACGGGCTTGCCGATATGCCTGGCTCAAAAACATCAGACATCCATTGATTCGCTGAAGAACTTGTTATGAACGGCGGTAACGCCCTTGTCGGCGTCGGCACGGTCTACCAGAACAGAAACCTTAATTTCGCTGGTGGCAATCATCTGAATATTGATATTTGCTTCATACAGGGCTTCAAACATTTCGGCGGCAACGCCCGGATGGGTTTCCATGCCTGCGCCCACGATGGACACCTTCGCCACGTTGTCGTCGTAAACCACGCTGGTAGCGCCGATGAGTTCCACATACGGATTCAGGATATCAATCGTCTCTTTCAAATTGGCCTGATTCATTGTAAAGCTGATATCCTTGGTGCCGTTTCTGCCGACTGACTGGAGAATGATATCAATATTAATATTTTTAGCGGAAAGCTTCGAGAAAATTTTAAACGCGAGGCCCGGTCTGTCCGGTACGCCTATGATTGATACACGGGCTACATCCTCGTCCTTCGCAATACCGCTGATCAGCATTTTTTCCATTTTCTTTGCCTCCTTCACGATTGTACCGGGTTTACGGGTCATACTGGAAAGAACTTCGAGCTCGATTCCGTATTTCTTAGCCATTTCAACCGAACGGTTGTTAAGTACCTGCGCGCCGAGCGTAGCAAGCTCAAGCATCTCATCGTAGGAAATCACGTCAAGCTTCCGGGCATTTTTTACCTTGCGCGGGTCGGCAGTGAAAACACCTTCCACATCGGTAAAAATCTGGCACAGGTCCGCATTCATGACCGCCGCAATCGCAACCGCGCTGGTGTCCGAGCCGCCGCGGCCGAGCGTAGTCATATCATTGTAGCGGTTAACACCCTGAAATCCTGTTACAATGACAATGTTTCTCTTATCGAGTTCCTTTTTAATGCGATCCGGAACCACACGCTTGATCCGGGCGCTTCCGTAGGCGGAGCTTGTGATAAACCCGGCCTGCCAGCCCAGCAGCGAAACAACCGGATAACCGAGTTTTTCGATGGCCATCGCCAGCAGTGAAGCGGAAATCTGTTCGCCGGAGGTCAGCAGCATATCCATTTCCCTTTTAGAAGGGGCTGTGTTGATTTCTTTTGCCTTTTCGATCAGGTCGTCGGTAGTATCGCCCTGCGCGGATACGACCACTACGATATCGTTTCCCTGCGCATAGGCTTTTGTAACGATATCCGCAACGTTAAAAACACGCTCGGCATTTGCAACCGAACTTCCGCCGAATTTTTGGACTATCAGGCTCATAAGATTCTGTCCTCCATATCTTCAACTATAATAATTATTCGATCGAGATTTGCGCGCCCTGAGAATCCGTGCTCAGCACTTTGATCTGCCAGCCGGTTATCCCTTTCTCCTCCAGATGATTGGCCGCGTACTTCGCAAAGTTTTCGGTATCGTCGGCGTCAATCATGGAAATAATGGTCGGCCCCGCTCCGCTGACATAGGTTCCGAGGGAGCCAAGCTCATAGCTGAGACGGAAAACGTTGTCAAGATTGTCGATCAGGCTGGCGCGGTAGGGCTGGTGAATTTTGTCCTGAACCGCTACGCGCAAATTTTCCAGTTTTCCGGAAAACAGGGAAGCCGCCATAAGCGCCGAACGAGAAAGGTTATAGACTGCGTCGCCCCGTGAATACTGCTCCGGCAAAACCGACCTGGCTTTCTCTGTTTTCAGTTCAAACGGGGGGATAAAGAGCGCGAAACGGATTTTTTCAGAGACCGGAACGCTTACGCTGTAAACCCTGCCGGCTTCGATTGCGGAAGCGGCAAGTCCGCCCTCGATGGCGGGGGTGGTATTGTCCGGATGTCCTTCAATTTTAGCGGCGAGATTAATTAAATCCTGCTTGCCCAGAGGGCTGCCCAGAAGACGGTTTGCGCCAAGGATTCCCGCTACGATGCATGCGGAACTGCTTCCCAGACCGCGGGCCATGGGAATATTGTTCAGCTGCACGATTTTCAGCCCCGGGAGCTGCCGTCCGCATTTTTCATAAACCTGCTTTGCCGCCCAGAAAATCAGGTTGCTGTCATCGGTTGGAACCTTGATATCGTCCTTGCTGGAAATATCGAGCGTGTCGGATTCTTCCATCCATACCTGATTGTACAGATCAAGCGCGATTCCGAGCGAATCAAAACCGGAACCAAGGTTTGCGCTGGTTGCCGGCACTTGAATTCTAATCATAACATCAACATCCTATATTCATTATTACAGATCGCTTATGCGAATTGTATTCAGTATTTGAACGCCGTTTGCTTCAATCTCCGCAAGCTTGGCGGAGATTTCCTTTTCCTGCATGCAGTTTGTAACAAATGCGATTTCTCCGCTTTCCGCGTTTTTACGGGACAGACGCGGCACATTGCCGAAAACTGCGGCAATTTTCTTAAATGCGGCAGCTTCGTCTTCCGCTTTAGCGCGAACGTACATTGCCGTTTCGTTCAGCAGATAATCCTCCACATAGTCCTTGGAGCCGTCCTCCCAGTAGAGATATTTTCTGGCTTTGAAATGTTTGACGCAGTCAATCACGTCCGCAACAACCGCGCTCGCGGTCGGGAGCTTGCCGGCGCCCTTTCCGTAGAACACAACGTCTCCGGTGGAATCGCCGCGCACCATGATGCCGTTAAACACATCGTCCACATTGGCAAGCTGACTTTCGCGCGGGATAAACATAGGGCAGACGATGATCTGGACTTTCCCGTTTTCCATCATCTTTACCTGACCGATCAGTTTTACCACGCCGCCCCATGCCGCTGCGTACTCCACATCGGCCAGGCTGATTCTTGTAATCCCCTCGGTGTGAACCTGATCCGGGTAGACATGCCTGCCATAGGCAAGCGACGCAAGAATGCAGATTTTGCGGCAGGCGTCAAAGCCCTCCACGTCGGCAGCGGGATTGCGTTCCGCATAGCCCAGCTTCTGTGCAAGCGCAAGTGCGTCCTCAAAAGTCATTTGTTCACGAATCATTTTTGTAAGGATGAAATTCGTGGTACCGTTCAGGATTCCTGCAATTCCGACCACATCATTTGCCGCAAGGCACTGGCTGATGGGGCGGATAATCGGGATTCCTCCGCCTACGCTTGCTTCAAACAGGAAGTTGAGATTGTTTTTCTGCGCAATTTTAAGAAGCTCCGCGCCCTTGGCGGCTACAAGCTCCTTGTTGGATGTAACCACGCTCTTGCCCGCTTCCAGGCAGCGTTTGACATAATCGAACGACGGATTCAGTCCGCCCATAACTTCCACAACGATTTTAACGTCCGGATCGTTCAGAATGGTATCAAATGATTTTGTAAATTTGCTTTCAAACGGACTTCCCGGAAAATCCCGCAAATCCAGTATATATTTAATCTCAATTTGTTCTTTTGCACGTTTGGCGATATTTTCAGTATGGTCGGTTAAAACCTCGACCACGCCGGAACCAACTACGCCGTATCCCATTACCGCTATCTGTACCATATGCAGCACCCCTTAATTTCTCTACATATCTTAAGGAACCGCCGAAGAAACCGGATTATTCCGCCGGCAAAAAGGTTCCCGGCCCCCTGCAGGCCATGCTTCTGTCAGTGAATCCCTCATAGAAGGTTATAGACACTTTAACAGTTTAACACGTTTCATCGTAACATTCAACTGCAATTCGGAACGAACCGACATAAAATTCATTCTATCCGACTGCGGATACGGAGTGTGTGCTTGTATCCTTGGAATGGGTACTCGGATCTTTGGACTGCGGCTCACTGGCCTTGCTTGCGTTCGATTCCGGCTGCGGCTCCGCGGAGGAAGCACTGGAAACCTGAGAATTCACCGGTTCCCCGGAACTGGAATCGGGCGCGGTGCTGCTTGCTTCGCTGTTCTGAGAAACGTCCGGATCGGATTGCGTATCGGCGGGCAGCGACGCGGCGGAACTGTTGCCTGCGTGAACTCCGTCACAAACAGACGGCAGTTTGTTTTTATTGTACCAGCCCGTCTGCGTATCTTTATCGGCTGCCGAATTGGCTAACAATCCGGTTACACGACAGAAAGATGCCGAAACGACTTCCGGGTCGTAACTGAATTTGGTTTTCGGTTTATTTTCCAGATACTTGGTCATGACCGTCTTCCAGACAGCTTTGGCATAGCTCTGATCTTTTATGGTCAGCGTGGCGGGCGTCAGATATCCCGTCCAGATTCCGGCTACCGCATAGGGGGTTCCGCCGACAAACCAGCTGTCCTTATCATCGTTGGTGGTACCGGTTTTACCGAACACCTCCCATCCGCTGATCGCCGCGCTGCGTCCGGTTCCGTGTGCTCCGGTAATAACCGTGTTCAGCATACGGTGCATGATGGAAGAAGTGGACGAGCTGATAGCCTGTGTGAAAGCCAGCTTACGATTGTCCAGAATCACATTTCCGTCGTGATCGTCCACATGGTAGAACGTATACGGCTTATAATATTTGCCGCCGTTTGCAAACATCTGGTAGCCTGCGGTCATTTCACGCACGGTAATACCCTCGCTGAGGCCGCCCACCGCCATCGGCGCGCGGTTGTTGTCTGCGGGGAGCAGGCTGGTGCAGCTAAGCTTCTCCTTTAAAAATGTAAAGCTGAGATTTGGGGTGATAACTTCAACGATATGGGCGGACGCGGCGTTTCTGGAACGCTCCAGTGCTTCGCACATCGGCATTTTGCCCAGGAATTTTCGATCCGCGTCGTTCGGGCCGGCGGAACCGTTGCTGAACCAGTTTGGCAGCGGGCTGTCGTCCACGATCGTGGAATAGTTGTATTTGCCGGTTTCAATCGCCTGGCTGTAAATGGCCAGAGGCTTGATGGTAGAACCCGGCTGACGCTTTGAATCGGTGGCAAGGCTGAAAAGGCGGTTGCTCTTTTTTACTCCCTTTGAGCCAACCGTCGCCAGTACCCTTCCCGAATAATCCATCGCCAGATAACCGGCCTGCAGCTTTTTGTTGCTTCCGAAGACTGTATCGGATTCAAGGGTCTGTTCCGCATATTTCTGCATATCGGTATCCATCGCGGCGTAAATTTTCAGGCCGTCATGGTAGATCATATCCACCGCTTTGTCGCTGGAGCAGCTGTACTGCAGCATCAGACCGGTTTTCACGTCTTCAAACAAAGTATCGACATACCAGTTCCACACGGGCGCACTGTTCGTTGAGGATTCCGCTTTCTTGGCGGCAAACTTCATATTCTCGGATTCGGCCATTGCCGCCTTGAACTCGGCGTCTGTGATTTTACCCTGATCATGCATTTCGTTCAATACCGTCTGCTGGCGTTCCTTGTTCAACTCCGGATGAACCATGGGTGAATACTTCGACGGGTTCTGCGTGATTCCGGCGATTGCGGCGCACTCCGCGATATCGCAGTCCTGAATATTCTTGTTAAAATAAAGGTTCGCAGCGGACTGAACCCCGTTGCACCCGCTGCCGAAATTTACCACGTTCAGGTAAGCTGCCAGGATTTCCTCTTTAGAATATTTCTTTTCCAAATTGATGGCACGGAAAATTTCCTTCACCTTTCTGGTAAGGCTTACATCGTTGTCACCCGTCACGTTTTTGATCAGCTGCTGTGTAATGGTGGAACCGCCGTAGCTGCTTCCTCCGGAAAACAGCTTTGTGACCGCGCCGAAGGTTCTGCGCCAGTCCACGCCCTGATGCTCCCAATAACGTTTATCCTCGATTGCCACGATGGCTTCCTTCATGGCGTTCGGTATTTTGTCGTAGTCCACCCACACCCGGTTTTCCGTACTGTAAAGGCTCTGATACTGCACAGGTTTGGAACTGTCGTCATTCGGCCCGTTTACATAAATGAAACTGGTATAATTCAGCTGAAGCTTATGTAGGTCGTAATTCATGGATTCGTCTTTCATGCTGTAGATATACGAAATCAATGAAACGGAAACGAGGATACCGGTTATAATCAGGATGGTCAGGACAGTGAGAAACCCTTTGCCGATTATTTTCAGGATGCTTTTCGCTGCGGCGGCTGCGCCGTCTTTTTCACCGCTGGTTGAACCGGCAAACTTATTTATGTCTGTCTTTCTCATCGGATGTCACCTCCTGGATCAATTTTATACACGGAATTGAATAATTTTCCAATTTTTTCAAATAATATCACTGAGGTGATATCGTTTGAAAAGAAAATATATTTGGCTTCTGTCCGTTATTGCCGTTGTATTTCTTCTCCTGCTGCTCAATTATCCGAAGTACCGGACTGAGCCGGTATCTGAGCCGGCAAGTTCAAATATACCTAATAATTCTACCGCAATTACGCAATCAAGTCAAGGAAGCAGCGAAATTATAACCATGGCCAGCAAAACGGATGTTTATACGCTAAAGGAATATGAAGGCCGCATTGGCATTTTTCATAACGATGATACGCAGCCCTACCAGCAGATCGACGTTGACGTTTCCACGTTTTCCGAAGAAGACCAGAGGCTTTTGAAGGACGGAATTAAAGTGTTCAGTACGGAGGAACTCAACCGGAAAATCGAAGATTACGAAAGCTGATTCAGAAAAAACGCCGGGTGTGCTTTATTCGTGTGCGTCCGGCAGCAGAAAGCGTTTATTGAAGGCAAATTGAGCAAACAAAAAAGACACAGCTTTTCGCCAAGGGGAAGCTGTGTCTTTTCTTATGGAATAAAACCCGCATAAATGCTGGAAAATCCAGTGCTTATGCGGGCTTCTTCTTTTATGAAAAAATATCTCCGACAATCGCCTTTTCTGCGAAAAGGGCGGTTGCCCCGCCTGTATGCCAATAAACGACGGTGCTTCCCTGCGGAATCTTTCCGGTTCGGATATAATCCAGCATGCCGGCAAAACCCTTGCCGGTGTAAACGGGGTCAAGAAGGATACCTTCCGTACGCGCCAGCAGCTTGATCGCTTCCGAAGCCCCCGGGTTCGGCATTTCGTAGCCGGGGGCGTAATAGTTCTGGTCGAAGTGAAGGTCGTCCGCCGATACCGATTTGTCACTGCCGAGATAATGAAGCGCATCGGTTGCCAGCTTTGCAATCTTGGCGTAATGCTCGGCGGGCTTGGGGCTGACGTTGATTGAAATAATCGTGGTGTCGGAGCCGATTAGCTTTTTGCCGGCGGCCAGACCGGCAAGCGTGCCGCCCGTGCCGGTGCCGTGAAAGATGTAATCGGCGTGCCGTCCGATCTGTTCCATCTGACGGCTCAGCTCCACAAAGGCGGAAATAAATCCGGAGGAGCCCACGGCGCTTGCGCCGCCCATTGGAACCATATAGCACTTGTGCCCCTGAGCTTCCAGCTTTTTGCGGTGTTCTTCCGCCAGAGCAACAGCCAGATCGTCAGCCTCGTCTTCGGTTTTTCCGTTCATCGGGACAATATGTATTTCAGCTCCCATGATTTTATCCAGGAGGAGGTTTGAGCGGACGTCCTCCTCGGAAGGCTCCACGATCGCAACCAGATAGAGGACGGGGGTCAGTCCGAACCTTCTGCAGGCTGTTACCGTCTGCATGGCGTGATTCGACTGGGTCGCGCCGAAGGTGAAGACCGTGTCACAGCCCTTGGCGACCGCGTCTCCAATCAGATATTCCAGTTTGCGGATTTTATTGCCGCCGAAAAGGCTGACGCCGGTCATATCGTCCCGTTTTAAGTAGAGATTTACTCCGAGTGTCTCGGAAAGGTTTTCAAGTTTATGGACAGGAGTGGGGAAGAAGCCGATTTCCTTTTTTGGCCGGGAAGCAAGATATTGGTTTGCCTCATCATAAATGTCCATGGGCAGCCTCCTGATTTTCTGATATTGAGTCCTATTCAGTATGGTAAAAAGATGGATTTTTACGGTAGTTCCTATTCCTATATTACCACGCTGAACTTATGATGCAAACAGAAAAGTAAAAAAATTCATCTCTGCGGGCGTGGCATAGCTGTAACGCCGAAAAACTGCAGCCGTCGGCTTTTTGGTTCCGATGGCTGCTGCTTTATTGGAATATGCGGTTTTTCTCAATCATTTGGTCGACCATGCCCTCAAAGGATGTTTTCCCGGACAGGCAGCCACAGAGCAGTTCCCTGTCCTGCATGGTGAAGGGTAAATCCTCCGATGTCGCTGTGTCGCTTGCTTTGTCGATCATTTTATCAAAATCCTGTATGCAAAATCCCTCCCGAATCCCATTTTTGTGTTATTATGCGAAGTTCTCTACAAAATATTCGGTAGACAGGCACCGGAAACAGGGGGAACCGGATATGATTTTATTGTTCGGGTTTTACGGGACAAATACCGTAAAAGATACGGGATGAGACTTGTTGATTTAAGATACAGACTGTTTTGGGGCGCCGTCAGGCGGCGGGCAGCCCTTTTACGATCCACTTATAGGATTCTATGTTCCAGAACAATGTTGCCGATGCGGTTTTCAATGCCGCTTGTTCGGTAAAATAATCGTTTTTTGCTTTATTGAGCTTCATTGCGGATAAAACGCCCGCATTGAATTGCTTTTGCGCCTGATCCAGCCTCAATTTTGCATTTGTCAGCTTCTGCTGCTCTGTTGCGAGTACGGTCTGCTGCTTTTTGATCGCAGCGTATTGCTTTTCCAGCGAAGCACCGACGTTTTGCCTCTCCATTTCGGCGTTATTGCTCATGATCTGCCGCTTTTCTCTGTTTGCCGCAGTGTCGTCGCTCAGGATAGAACGCTGTTTGTTGTAAATCTGGACCTTGTAGCTGGACTCCTGCGCGGCGGTGACGTCGCTGCTCAGGTTGATCTTTGTCACATAGCCGCTGTCCGGTTCCGGCAGCGGGCCGAACGTGATTAGGTCATTGTAGGGATGGCCTAAAAGCTGGTTCATCTGATATCC
>DATAML010000015.1:0-2296 GCA_036260545.1 Caproiciproducens sp. | reverse complement strand
GTTGTTAATATGCTCGTCAAAATAGATACCGAGGCGGTCTGCAAGTTGTTTCCAAGCCAGATAGTGATAATGGTCGGTATGGCAGATGACTCCATCCAAATCAAAAATAATACCTTCATATTTTTTCATAAAACGCCCCGCCTTCTTTTTTTATATTGCATTTTGGCTGCAAAAATACAAGCCTCCCAAAGGAAGCAAAAATTTGTTTTTAATTGAAATTCCAGCTGAGTTGAAATGCCTCAGCAATTTGACTTAAACGATTTTTACGGTAAACGGAGAAACAGAATGCCCGGACTGCTTCCATGTTGACTTATTCCATTCAAGAGTGAAGTCATTCCCAAGGTCATCTTTAAATTGACAGGTGCCGTTTTCGCCTGCAAGGAGAAAATGCAGATTTTTGTAGCCGTCCACTCTGTTCCCGACGCTTTCTCCGAGCTCCATCGATGCATTCAGGTTTAGCGCAATGCCGCATCCGGCGCGCAGATATGCCGGAATTCTGTCTGAACAGATTGCTTCAACCGTTTGGCTGCCTTGCTGCATTTTGCCGGTGAACAGGCCGTACCACACACCGTGCGGTAAATATACAAGCCGTCTCTGCGCGTTTTCTTCCAGTACCGGGGCAATGAGAAGACTTTCTCCCAGCAAAAATTCATGATCCATGTCCCGCACCGCTTTGTCGTCCGGAAAAGCATAAGCAATCGGACGCAGCATGGGGCGGTTTTCATGAACGCAGCCGAGAGCCGTACTGTAAAGATACGGCAACAGGTTCATTCGTAAATTATGCCAGAAACGCATCTCATTTATAAATTTCGGCGCATGATAGAGGGCTGCCAGATTCCACGGACTGCGCTCGTTATTACATTCTGCCGTGGGCATCAGTTCCCGGAACTGTCCGCCATCCGGTTCGGAATGCCACTGCATCACCGGGCAGAAGCACGCGAGCTGCGTGGCGCGGCGATAAAGATCCAGCGACGGCATAGGGCCCGCAAATCCCGCAATGTCAAATCCCCAGAACGGGATTCCGGTCATCGCGGCGGAAAGTCCCGCGCTCAAAGCGCTTTTCAGCTCGCCGTTATCACTTTGCTGATCGCCGGCCCAAAGTATGGGTGTAGTGTGCTGGCCGGAATAACCCGCGCGGCTGAACAACACGCGGTCTGCACCAAGAAATTTGGTGTAGGCGGCCGTATAGCTTTGCACGTATTGGTTCTTCATTCGGCTCCCGTCAGAGCCGTCTGCGAACTGTAAATCGGAGCGATAAATAAATTCACCGCCGTCGGTTTTAAATCCGTCAACACCAATCTCCAACAAATATCTGCGTTTTTCAAACCAAAGGCGCTCCGATTCCGAATTTGTAAAATCCGTAATCATGGAGCCGGAAAACCAGTGACCGTCCGGAATCTGATACGGCACACCGGTATCGGTTTGAACGCACAATTTCTGCTCGGCAGCAAACGCACGATTCTTTTCATTTTGTATATTGATTGACTCTTCCGGCCCTTGTTTTTTGTATACCGGTATCTGCCATAAAACAAGATGTACGCCTTCATTATGGAATTTATTGATCATACCGCGGGGATTCGGCCATAAGCTTTGGCTAAAATCGAAATCAGAATATTTTAGAGTCTTGCCGCCTGCCACAGGGGTATATTTTGCTCCGTTAAAGATGTAGAAGGTAGCTTCGTCGCTCCACGGTCGGTAAGCAGAACCAGCGGCAGAAGGTAGTCATTCCATAAATCCATGAACGATAAAATTGCAAGTGTTGCTAAAGTGCCGGGACACAGGGGAATGATAATTTTAAAGAATACGCGCCCCATTCCGGCGCCGTCGATGATTGCGGCCTCAATAAACGCATTGTTGATGGTAAGCATTTTCTGGCGCAGCATAAAAATGGCAAACGAGTTAAATAACTGCAGACACAGAAACGCATTGAGGCTGTTTATCAAATCCAGCTTATTCATCACAATGAACAACGGAATAAATGTCGTTTGCGAAGGAATCATCAATGCGGTAACAAACAGTACGAAAATCACTTCCCGCCCGCGGAACGGAATTTTGGTCAGCGCAAAGGCAGCCATGGCCGCACACAGCAGCCGGAGTGCCGTGCTGGATATGGCAATATAAAAGCTGTTGACTATGGAGGAATTGAAATTCGGAATGGTAAACAGTTTGCGGTAAGCGTCCAGCGTGGGGTTTTGAGGAATCCACTCCACAGGCAGAAGCATCAGCGCTCCCTTACTCTTTAAAGAGGTTACCAGCAATAATCTTTACACGAATATGCTGGTAAAGCAAAACCTCA
>DATAML010000012.1:0-2544 GCA_036260545.1 Caproiciproducens sp. | reverse complement strand
CCCGATCGATTACCGCACCATGGTGATTTCTCTGCGCCCCGGTATGCAGAAGAGCCGCGATGACCTGCTCCGCAAGCTGGTTGAGATTCAGTATGAACGAAACGATATCAATTTTATCCGCAATAAATTCCGTGTGCGCGGCGATGTTGTGGAGATTTTTCCGGCAGCATCCAACGATACCGCCGTACGCGTTGAGTTCTTCGGCGACGAAATCGACCGTATCAGCGAAATCAACTCCCTGACCGGCGAAGTAAAATCCCAGCTGAAGCACGTTGCCATATATCCGGCTTCCCACTATATTGTTCCGCGTGAGAAAATGCAGAAAGCGCTTGGCCAGATCGAGCAGGAAGCGCAGGAACGTGTGGAATTCTTTAAGGAAAACGGAAAGCTGATTGAAGCGCAGCGTATTCAGGAACGCACGCAGTACGATATCGAGATGCTGAATGAAATCGGCTTCTGCAAGGGGATTGAAAACTATTCGCGTGTCCTGTCCGGGCGTGCTCCCGGCAGCTCGCCGTTTACTCTGCTGGATTATTTTCCGGAGGATTCCCTGCTGTTTGTTGATGAATCCCATGTGACGCTGCCGCAGGTACGTTCCATGTACGCGGGCGACCGCGCGCGCAAAACGTCGCTGATCGATTACGGTTTCCGTCTGCCGTCCGCCTATGACAACCGCCCGCTCAATTTTGACGAGTTTTATACTCATGTCAATCAGGCGGTTTTCGTCAGTGCGACGCCGGGTGATTTTGAAAAGGAAAAGTCAGCACAGGTGGTGGAGCAGGTGATCCGGCCGACCGGTCTGGTCGATCCGGAAGTTATTGTGAAGTCGACCGACGGGCAGATTGACGATCTGATTTCGGAGATCAACCTCAGAACGGCGAAAAAAGAGCGGGTGCTGGTTACAACGCTGACCAAAAAGATGGCCGAAGACCTTACCTCTTATCTGGAGGGTATGGGTATCCGCGTGCGCTATATGCACCATGACATTGACACTGTAGAGCGTATGGAAATCTTACGCGATCTGCGTTTGGGAGAATTTGACGTTCTGGTTGGCATCAATCTGCTGCGCGAAGGCCTGGACCTCCCGGAAGTGTCCCTTGTTGCGATACTGGATGCCGACAAAGAGGGTTTCCTTCGTTCCGAGCGCTCACTGATCCAGACGATCGGCCGCGCCGCACGTAACGCAAACGGGCAGGTTATTATGTATGCGGACTCCGTCACGCCCTCCATGGAGCTGGCGATAAGGGAAACGGAACGCCACAGAGCCATTCAGATGGAGTATAACAGGGAAAATGGAATTGTTCCGAAAACCATTATCAAGAAGGTGTCCGATATTCTGGAAATCTCCTCACACAAGAACGATGTGACCGGAATCAAGAAACGGCGCCTGAGCGCTATCGAACGCAAGCAGATGATTGAACAGCTTACAAAGGAAATGAAAGCGGCGGCCAAGCTCCTCGAATTTGAGCATGCAGCGTATCTGCGTGATAAAATCAAGCAGCTGAACGGTGAAAAATAATCCGTTTTTGTTTCATGGAGGATTTAGTATTAATGCCAGAAAAAAATATATTTGTCAAGGGTGCCAGGGAGCACAATTTAAAGAATATCGATATTGAAATACCAAGGGACAAGCTGATTGTTTTTACCGGGCTTTCGGGTTCCGGCAAATCCTCCCTTGCGTTCGATACCATCTACGCCGAGGGACAAAGGCGATATGTCGAGTCCCTGTCTTCCTATGCCCGTATGTTTCTGGGACAGATGGAAAAGCCGGATGTGGACTATATTGAGGGACTTTCCCCGGCGATTTCTATCGACCAGAAAACAACGTCCAAGAATCCTCGTTCCACAGTGGGCACTGTAACGGAAATCTACGATTATCTCCGTCTGCTTTACGCCCGGATCGGCGTCCCGCACTGCCCGGTGTGCGGCAGGGAAATCAAGCAGCAGACGGTCGACCAGATCGTTGACCGCGTGCTTACCTTGCCGGAGGGAACAAAAATTCAAGTTCTTGCCCCGGTCGTTCGTGCGCGCAAAGGCGAGCATGTAAAGGAATTGGACGCGGCCCGCAAAGGCGGCTTTGTTCGTGTGCGTGTGGATGGTATTATTTATGATCTTTCCGAAACCATTAAGTTGGAAAAGAACAACAAACATACCATCGAAATTGTGGTTGACCGGCTGGTAATCCATTCTGCCATACGTTCCCGCCTGGCCGATTCCATTGAAACGGCTTCTTCGCTGTCTGGCGGCCTTATCGTCGTTACTACCGCGGACGGGGAGGATTTCACATTCTCGCAGAATTACGCCTGCCCGGAACACGGGATCAGCGTAGAGGAACTCACACCCCGGATGTTCTCGTTCAACAACCCGTACGGAGCCTGTCCCAAATGTACCGGCCTTGGCGTCTTTATGAAGATCGACCCGGATCTTATTATCCCGGATAAATCGCTTTCCATCAATAAGGGCGGCCTGAAAGCCAGCGGCTGGGCCATGGAGGGCAGCACCATCGCTGCTATGTATATGAATGCGCTTTCCAAGCACTATCAT
>DATAML010000007.1:0-5653 GCA_036260545.1 Caproiciproducens sp. | reverse complement strand
ACCCACTGCATTCTTGCAGCCCTCCAAAAAATCTTTTTCCTGATTTCTTACTGTGTTGTTTTCGGCGGCTCCACCTGCTGATATCCGGTATAGTAGCGATCCTCGCGGAATTCGCCGCTGAATACGATTTTTCCGTCTTTATATTCGGTTCCTTGCCCATGGCGCTTGCCGTCTTTCCATTCTCCGGTATAGATCAGGTTGCCTTCGGCGTCAAACGCCGTTCCGATGCCGGTGGGAATATTATCCTTCCACTTTCCAACGAAAATAGAACCGTCCCGGGAGCTGTAGGAAACGCCCGCGCCGTCGCGCCGGTTTTCTCTCCATCCGCCCACATAGCAGACTTTTCCCGATTTATAGTAGTAAACGCCGAACCCGTCGCGCTTGTCGCTCCGGTAGTCGCCCTCGTAGGCCGTGCAGCCGTTTTGCATCTGGGTGCGCCCGCGCCCCTCGCGCAGGCCGTCGATCACTTTTCCAAAATATAGGTAGCTTTCCTCCGCGCTTATAACGATGCGTTTTGCCGCACGTTCCGTATGCGGAGCGATTTTTTCGCTGATCTGTGCCCGACCGCCGAGACCTTTGGACGCGACCGTATATTTTGTGGGCTTCTCCTGCGGCTCTTCCGTGCTGAAGATTTCCAGGTCCGCGGCATAATCGGATTTCGGCGTATCCTCGGCCTGTGGAACCGGTTCGGGCTGCTCAGGCTGCCGGATTTCCGGCTGCTTCTGCTGTTCCGGCTCAGCGGCCGGCTTATCATTTAAAATATAATTAAAATTAACCGAAACCTCTTTCTCGCCCGGCCAATCCGGCTGAACGCAGCGGCCGCTGGGGCAGAGGTCGCTCTCCACGGCAAGACGGCTTTCCTTTTCTGCGGGCAGGCAATAATAAAAGCTGCCGGCGTCGGTCTCACAGAAAACTGGCGGTTCCCCGGCAACAGCGTTTACAAGGCTCTTCCCGGCTGTTCCCTGCTCCGCCGGGAAGGGTTCCAGCAAATTTCGGATATATTTCTGTTTCTCCGAATTATAACGCAATAAAACAAGCCCGCCTCCCTGCTCCTGTTTCAGCAGTGCGGACGGTCTTGCGGTATTTTCTGAATAATAGGCGGTCTGAAGCCAACGATGATTGGCGCCGTAACGTGCTTTGCTGACCGTTTCCCCGGTCCTGTTCCTTGTGATGATAAAGTACCCGACCTTTTGCCGGTAAGCCTTCTGCAGTACGGTCTTCCCGCATTTTTTCAGCCATCGAAAGGAGCGACGGCTTATTTTGTAGCGGATATCGGTTTCTGTTCCGTCTGTAAAGCTCTGCGACTTGCCGGAAGCGCGCCGGGAAGTTGTAAGGAACCTGCGCCGCACCTCCGCGAACAGGTTTCCGCTTTGGGCGGCGCCGTCGTAAGGCCTGTAGCAAACCGACAGGATCGCCGGATTTTTGGATTCATCCTGCTGCGTAGCGGCAGCCCCCTTTCTATTTATATACATTATATAATACTATATTATAGCAAAATTACAATATTATAAATAGAAAACATTATAACGGATTCCATATTCGTCCTGCAATAATCTGTTAGTCGAACCCACCCGCGTATTGCTGGTTTGATTTCAGTTCAAATATATTTCGGTAATACCCCGAACCGGGCATTGCCCAGTCATAGAAGGTGATATGCTGCGAATCGGCCGTGCCGGTGCTCCTCGCGTTATCCTTTCCGTCCGGCACGCACGCGCTGTTGGTAATGGGAGTAAACAGCTTGACGTGAATTCCCCAGTTTTCCCCGGTTTTTTTATCCAACAGGAACTCATGCTCCAAAAATCGGCAGGGGTAATGCAGGGTATAGCTGTAATTGCAGGAAATATTGCGGATAAACGGCGCCGTGCTGCAGTATTCGTAGGAAATATCCAGCGGTTCCCCCGGCTTTTCCGGATAAAGGTTAAACGCGAAAAGCAATTCAGTGGTCGCTAAACCGCTGATTTCATCCTCCCGTTTCACCGCTGTGATAAACTGTTCGGAAGAAGTGAGCTGATTGCTCTCATGAAGGTTGATATACCGGACCAGGTCGATATTGTTGATCGAGCATTTCAGGCCCCCGAACGCACCGTTCACAATTTCCTGCGGTGACAGGTGCACAGAATGGTAAAAGGTCTGTTTCAGCATAAAACGAATCCGTTCCGGCGACGGGGAAACGATCTGTTCCCGCGCTTTGATCTTCCGGCGTATCACCGCGGAATCCGCTGAAATTGTTATGACCTCCGTACGCTGCGCAAAATTATAGAAAGGACTGTTCATATGGTATCCCACATAATCGCTCAGCTTTTTAAGGAATGACAGATCGCCGAACGGATACTGATACCGGCGGCGGAGGTTTGCCTGATAAACCACAGTAAGGAGCTGGTTGAGCTTCTCGTCGTCCAGAGAATCCTGATTGATGGTATTGCACAGCTTCTGAAACACCATCTCGCTCTGCATATTTCTGTGATTTTCCTGCCAGTTGGCGCAATCACGCTCGGTATTGGCATACGATTCTTCATAGCACCGGATGACCAGTTCTTCGGCCAATTCAAAGCAGAATTTTTTTAGATGCGCTTCATCCGCCGGCTCCGTGTTCGCAAACCGTGTGATAAACGCGCTTAACGATTCCGAAACAATATATTTGCTGTCCAACATCCGGGCATACGAAATAAACCGCGCAGCCGTAGCCTCGGTAGGCGGAAAACTGCCGGAAATACGCGCGGCAAATCGCGGCGACATGGATTCCGGCTGCAGATTTTCCGGCATTTTCCGTAAATGGTTATGGCGGAGCTTTGAGATTGTGGACTCGGAAACGCCGAGGATTTCGGCCATCTGCTTGTATTTTATTACAAGAGGTTCGCCGGCCAGCGACGCTAAAAATATATTAAATGAAAATGTGGTCTTGGCGTTTCTCGCATTCATTTTTGCTTTCTCCTTTTACCGAAGGCTTAAAATTTTTAAGCTTACCTTTATATATCGGTTTATTTGGATGAAAAATGAATGGAGAATGCATTACATTTATCTCAATTTTATGATAATTAGCCGGATTTTCCTAAAAATTAAACCTCTCCGTTATTAGAAGCACCACTGGTCAGTGTGGTACAGAGACAGTTGTTCATGACAATGCCGCCTCGGAACGTATAATCCGTATCCGGGAAACCTATGGTATAATTCAGACTGTTTGCGCTGCCAACGTCGAAATCAATCCGGCGGATTCCGTCAACCGTGGCGATGATTTTATCCGTGACGAGCTCGGCGCCATCAAACGTTGTGAAGCTCTTATGGAAATCTGTCTGTCACCGCGGTGCCTTCTTTTGTGGCCGCCGTAGGCGCAAGAAGACACTGTGCGTCTAAAAAACCGGCTGCCGCAAAAGCGGGAGCCGGTTGCTATACATTATATAATTCTTATCCCGCGGCAACAAGCCTGCCGCTTACGCCTTGGGGCTTTGCCCCGTTTACCACATTGATCTGCGTGGTAACAAGGCCGCCGCCGATAATCTCAAAAATCACGCTGCCGGTTCCCGCCTGATTTCCCTTAACCACGTAAAGTTCCGTACCGTTCTTGTCCCTTCCGCCGTACTGCACCGTTGTGCAGGCGCTGCCGGAATGGACGTTCAGTTTGCTCTTGTCGAGCCCGTACAGCTTCACGCCGATATAGTATTTGCCGCCGGGGCTCATGGTGTAGGAGGAGGTATCCACAACGATGGTGCCGCCCGCAACGTTAACCCCCATTTTGCTCCCGCCGATATCGATGGTAACCGCGCCCTTGGCTACTCCGGTGACCGGATAAATCCAGCCGGTTTTGCCGTTGCCGCTGTAAGCCGCCGCCTTGCCGATCGCGGCGACGGAGGAGTTATAGGATAACTGCACGGGAGGCGTTTTGGAATCGGTCACCGCCAGCACCCAGTATGTATTGCCGATGCCGAGCGTCACCGAGGAAGTATCCAGCGTAATGCCGGAGGTTCCGTTCGAATTCTGCGTGGTATTCGTATCCTGTATTCCGGCGGTAAGCAGGCAGGAATCCGACTTGTAATCGGTGAGCCGGTCTCCCTTGGAGTCCACCAGATACGCCACAAGCTTGGCCCGGTAGGAACCCGGCTGCGTATTGCTGAGCGTCACCGTACACGAATTTTTAGAGGAGTCTTCACTCTTTGAGAAGGATTTGGCATCCCCGTGAAACTCCCATTTCAATTTTGTGCCATCCGCAAACTCAGAGAGCTTGGGTTTTATGGTCGTTTTGATGATAACCGAAGATTTCGTTGTGAGCGAAGCCTCATGGACGCTGAATGTAACCCCTTCCGTTATGCTGGATTTCAGGAGGAAGTTGTCGTATCCGCCGGACGATTCCTTGTCCAGAGCGAAATCGTACAGCAGGGCATCCTCCGTCTCCACTCTGCCGGAATCAGCTTTAAAGGCCATCTGACCGGAACGCACCGTATTGTTGAAAATAAGAAGCGGCTTGCCGGTTACCTCCTTATGAATCAACAGATCGCCGGAATCAAACGTCAGCGTGCCGGGGCCCACCAGCTCATCCAGCTCAATCGGGTAGACCGTTGCAAATTCGCCGCTCTGCGCGATGGATAAAGTACCCGCCGTCAGTTTGCCGCCTGCGGAAACCGCGCTGCTTCCATCCACGTAAACCTTATTCATATTCGTCATTTTCGGAGCTTTTCCGGTAAAGGATTTAAAATCTATTTCCGCCGTGCCGCTGCCGATAAACTCATCCGCTTTCAGGTAATTACCTGTGAGGGTAATGGAAGTGGAAGCCGTAACCGTATCGTTCACCGTCATGGCCGCTGAACCGCTTGCTACAATTTTGTCCGCGGTCACCGCGCCCCCTATGGTCAATTTGCCGCCGAAGGTGATCTGATCGTCGCATTCCACCGTGCGCTTTATTGTGCCTCCGTTCAGGACAAGGTTGCCTTCCGATTTAATGGAGCCGATCGTTCCGTTTGTTACTGTGGTATTGCCGGAGCAGTCCACGTCGTCCATGACGCCGGTAGTGATGGTCAGGGTCGAATTTCCGCCATTGACCTCAACATCGTTCATTTTTCCGGCCGTAATCGTGACTTTTGAATTGTCTCCGTTGACCGTAACATCCTTAAGGTCGCCGCTCTTTATGGTCAGGTCGCCCGAATAGCTCACACTCTGATCCGTAACCTCTGTAAATTTATCCTCATCCCATTTTGCGCCCCAGTCCGAAGCTGTTCCCAAATAGGTTTTTGCCCCGTGCTTGTCAATAACGCCGGCCGTGTCTGCCGCCGAACATACCATTGCCGGCATAGCAGAAAACATCACCGCCAGCGACAGAATTGCAGCAACTGTCTTTTTCAATAGAAAACCCTCTCTTTCCCAATCATTTTCTCGAAAAACATTCAGGCGCAACTTTATCGGCAGCCTGATTTCTATCTGTTCTTATTCATCATAAACATATTTCGGCTTTTATTTTACAATATTTACTAAACAATAGCAAGTTAAAAGACCGTAGAAGAAAAGATTTGCCGCGCCTTACATATTCGACAAAATTCGGCTAAATTGTTTTGATTGCCGCTCTGTACATATTTTGCTATAATATATGTATTTAAGTAACTATTTATAAAATCCTTGTAAACGCAGGAAAAGTGTGGTGTAAGCGAACTTGAAATTCTGATTGAAT
>DATAML010000195.1:0-3755 GCA_036260545.1 Caproiciproducens sp. | reverse complement strand
GGGAAACTCAGCAGCGCGAGGGTTTCGCCCGTCGGCGCGCAATCCACGATGATAACTTCAAACCGGCCCTCCTTGTAGTATTTCAGAATACGCAGAAGGCTGAGCAGGTCTTCCATGCCGGGGAACACCGTAAGCTCCTCCGTGGTAATGTCTTTGATTGCTTTTGATGTAAAGAGATCTGTAAGATATTTCTGAACCTTTCCCCAACCTTCCTCCACCTCATGGATGGTATCAATCTCCTGCGCCCAAAGATTTTCCATGATTTCAACCGGCTCGTTGGAAAGCCTGCGATCAAAGGAATCCCCCAGACTGTGCGCGGGATCAGTGCTGACGACAAGGGTTTTCAGTCCCCGCTCCGCGCTTTTGACCGCTGTGGCGGCGGCAACGCTTGTTTTGCCCACTCCGCCTTTTCCGGTATAAATGATGATTCTCATATTCATTCTCCTTATTTGATTGATTCAGTTCACATTTCGAATACTACGAGTTGCGAAGTATTTAGCAAAAAGAAACCTTCAAGACCCTGTTCCATAAAAATAATGAACTGAAAGGGCTATTCGATTTCAATTTTATGGAGCTTGTTTTCATGATCTGCGGGCTTTCCGACAGACCCTTCCTGCAGGCGGTTCACAATTTTCACAATGATACGGAACAGAAACTCGGTTTCCTCCGGGCTGAGCTCCTCAAAAACCGTATCGATACAGCCGGAAATCAACTCTTTTAAATCCCTGACGATCTGCGTTCCCTTTTCGCCGAGGCGCAGCACCACAATTCTTCGATCTTCCTCGCTTCTCTCCCTTTTCAGGCAGCCGCTTTTTACTAAACGGTCAACAATTCCGGTCGCGGTGCTCAAAGGGGAATTGATATATTCCGCCAGCTCGGACATAGTGATTTCTCCGCGTTTATCGATTACCAGCATGGCAAACAGCTCCGATTTTGAAAATTTCAAATCGATCTTCAGCCATTCCTGGGGGAAAAATATTTTTTTCATATGGTCAAACAGAAAATCTGTCAGCTCGTTATAATTCATCGATTCACCGCCCGAATATTTCGTATCTCGTAGTTTGTGTCTGCATTATAGCCCCGCCGTATCGCTTTGTCAACATTTTTTTATTTTTTTCAAAATTTGGCAGCCCTATTCCGCATTCCTGCGCAAATAATAATCCTGCGGTTTCGAATCATGACAACTATGCAAACCTCGTTGCATTGCCTGAGAAAAGATGCTAAAATGAATTTACGTCATTAATTGGGAGTGATTCCGCTGATTATCAAACGATTTACGGCAGTATTCCTCTGCCTTTCCATACTATTTACGTTTTCCGCGTGTGAAAAAAAAGCGGCAAAAAATGCAAATAAAACAATCCATTTCAACCTTTCCGCAGAACCGAAAACACTCGATCCCCAGATTGCTTCGGACAGCTCCTCCGTTATTGCAGTGGAAGCGCTTTTTGAGGGTCTGACCCGCCTCGGCGCGGACAACAAGCCCTATCCGGGAGTTGCCGAAAAGTGGGAAAACAACACGGACAGCACCGAATTTACTTTTACCCTGCGCGGCAGCGCCAAATGGTCGGATAAAGACGAAACGCCTGTGACCGCCGCGGATTTCGTTTACGCGTTTCAGCGCGCGCTTTCCCCCGCGACCGGCTCAAAAACCTGCGCCTCCATGTTCTGCATAAAAAACGCCAGGGAAATCTACAGCGGGAAGCTGCCGGCAAACCGGCTCGGCGTGACCGCAAAGGACGACCACACCCTTGTCATAGACCTTGCCTATTCCTATCCCGATTTTCCCGCCCTTGCGGCGAGTGCGGTATTTATGCCCTGCAACCAAAAATTCTTTGAAAGCACCTCCGGCCGGTACGGGCTGGAGCGGAAATACCTGCTGGGCAACGGCCCGTTTGAAATCGACGGCAAATACGGCTGGGAGCACGGCAAATACCTGAACCTGGTGCGTTCCGATACCTACTCCGGCAACCGCAAGCCACTGCCCTCCAATCTGAAATTTTCCATCGGCAGCAAGGAAACGGACGTTTCCGATCCTTTAAAGGCTTTAACCGCGGGGACAGTAGACGCCATTGAAATGCCCGCCGACCGGATCAGCGCGGCCGCCGCGGCGGACTGCACACTGACCTCGTTTGAGGATACGACGTGGGGGCTCTGCTTTAACACAAAGTCTGATTACATGAAGAATCTTAAAATACGCAGGGCGTTTATTCAGGCTTTCAGCCGTTCCGCGGTGCTCAGTCATCTGCCTGCCGGCGTTTCAAAGGCTGATTACATTCTAAACCCCTCCGTTACCTTTCAGGGTGAAAATTACCGTACTCTTACAACCGGCGGCCCGTTTTACCTGAAGGAGGACAAAACTGCTGCTTCTCTTTTAAAAGCCGGGCTTTCCGAGCTTTCCCAGCCGGAGCTGAAAAGCATCAGCGTACTTTGTCCGGAGAATTCTTCCGTAAAACTGATGCTCACTGAAATGCTTTCCTCCTGGAATTCCAAATTCACGGAGTATTTCAATATCGACCCGCTGGACAGCGACACGCTTACCCAGCGGGTAAAAGCCGGGGATTATCAGATTGCGCTCTGCTCCGTAAGGCCTGCAAGCGACGGCCCGCTTTCTACGCTTTCCCTGTTTGGAAGCGGTTCAACCGAAAACCCCGCGCGCCTGAACGACCCCGCCTTTGACGCACTGCTGGCCGACGCCCAGAAAAAGACCGGCAGCGCCGCTGCAGCTGTTTACGCAAACGCCGAAAAGTACCTGAACCAACAGGGGGTCTTTTACCCGCTCTACTACGAAAAGCATTACTATGCTTCCGCAAAGGGCGTGACCGGCATTGTGTTCCACCCCTATGGCGCAGGGATCGATTTTATCCAGGCGGGGAAAGAATCCTGAGTTTTAAAACAAGACGGTCCTTTGGCCCAAAGATATCCTACAGCAAACCGGCCGCCCGCAGTGTGTAACTGCAGGGCGGCCGGTTTTTTATAATGTTTAGCTTTAAATTACATCCCGTAAATTTCCTGCGGGTCTAAAATCTTGATCCCGCTGCCGGAAAGGACTTCCACCGCTTTGGCGCTGTCCTCCACGCGCAGAATGACATAGGCCTTGCCTTTATCACGGCTGATGAACGCGTACATATATTCCACGCCGATTCCGTGATCCGCAAGCACGCGCATCGCTTTGGAAAACTCGCCCGGCGTATCGTCGATACCCATGCCGATCACGTTGGTGAGCGAAACCGTAAGTCCCGCCTGCTTGAGCGCTTCCACCGCCTGATCCGGTTTATCTACAATGAGGCGGAGAATCCCAAAATCACTGGTATCCGCTACGGAAATCGCGCGGATATCAATGCCTGCCGCCGCCAGAACCTCGGTGATTTCCGCAAGGCGCCCCGACTTGTTCTCAATAAAGATAGACAGCTGCTGTATCTGCATTGCAATTCCTCCCCTTTAAATAATTATTTATAAATCTGCCTTAATGAATATTATATAATCAAATCTTACGATTATCAATGACTCTTTTCGCTTTGCCCTCCGAGCGCGGAATGGATTTGGGCTCAAGCAGGCGAACCTTTGCGACAACGTTGAGCGTCGACTGGAGCGCGGCGGAAATTTGCCTGCTGATCTTTTCGGCGCGGAACCGTGGACGGAGGCCATGCGCAAAGAGATCGAGCGTCTTCTGGCAATTAAGGCCTATGATATTTACGGACTTTCCGAAATCGCGGGCCCGGGCGTTGCAAGCGAGTGCGCGATGCAGAACGGAATGC
>DATAML010000194.1:0-22319 GCA_036260545.1 Caproiciproducens sp. | reverse complement strand
GCCCGCCGCTCCTCCAAGCTCTGATGTAAAAACTGAATCTTCAATAAAAACCCGCTTTCATTATGTATGAGCTTATATTTTAACATTATGTACTATGATTTTCAAGTTGCCAAAGGCTGCTTTTCCGCCGAATAATCACGGAAGGCTTGCCCGGATTTTGGTGATTAATAAAAAAACAGAAGCTGCCTGAAACTAGGGATTGCATCAAAATTCCCAGGTGAAAATTCGCATAAAGAAACACCCGGAAAATCCGCAAAAAGCAGGTTTAAACCGGGTGGCTTTATGATTGCCTGTGCAACTTTCCGTTTCAAAAGACGTTTGTTTTTATATCTCCATGGTTCCGGTCAGACTCCGCATCGCCTCTATCGTCCGGCTGATGAGGTCGTCCAGCGTCCAGCCAAGCATTTCGGCGCCGTTGCTGATCACTTCTCTGGAGCATCCGGCGGCAAAGTTCAGCGCCTTGAACTTTTTCTTTACGGATTTTAGTTCCAGATCGGACACGCTTTTGGACGGGCGCATCAGCGCGACCGCACCGATCAGGCCGGTCAGCTCATCGGTGGCGTACAAAATTTTTTCCATGATGTGCTCCGGTCGGATGTCGACCGTCAGCGCGTAGCCGTGGCTTGCGGTCGCGTGGATAACCTTTTCGTCAATGTCAAGCTCCCGCATGATTTCCTGACTTTTGATGCAGTGCTGCTCCGGATATTTTTCAAAATCAAGATCATGGAGCAGACCCACGACCTTCCAGAATTCCACGTTTTCCCTGTCGTATTCTTCGGCAAAATATCCCATTACGCCGGATACGATTTTTGCGTGCTTTAAATGAAAAGCGTCCTGATTATACTGTTCCAGCAGCTTCTGCGCCTGTTCCATATTCGGAATAGTACTCATTTTAAAGACTCCTTTGTTTTTCGGGAAGTGTTGATTCCATGGGGATTTATTCAGCGATTCCTGAATTCAGCGCGTATTTTTCAATCGCCAGAGCGACCCCGTCCTCCTCACAGGAGAGCGTTACGGTATTCGCTGCGGCTTTTGCTTCTTCTGTGCCGTTTGCCATAGCGGCCGATATGCCGGCGTACTCCAGCATATCAATATCGTTGCCGTTGTCGCCCACAGCCAGCACATTTTCCCGCGGAATGTTTAAAAACCCGCAGAGCCAGCTGAGTGCGGCTCCCTTGGTTGCACCCTTGCCGTTAATCTCCATGTTATGGCTGACGGACGAAGTGACAGTCACGGATGATTTTACCGCGGAGAGCTTCTCAGAGAGCGGATGCTGCCATTGTGAGGGGATATAGGGCAGATTTATTTTTTCGATGCCGTCGCCGTGCTCCCGGAAAAAAGCGGCCAAATCGTCCACCGGGGTGGAAATGGATTTCATAAAATCCAGGCTCAGAAACTCAATCGGGTAACCCTCAAGCGTTTCCAGAAAGCTGCGTTCCACATAAAGCCTGCCGTTTTGGAAGATCTCAATCAGGAGGTCCTTTTCCGGCAGAACTTCCAGAATGCGGAGCGCCAGCGGTGCGGGAATAAAATTCGAGTGAATGTTTTTCTGTTCTTTCCGGTCATGGACGACCGCGCCGTTTGAAGCGATTACATAGCGGATTCCCGGAATTTCCATAACGGAAGCGGGCAAAAGCGCGTCGTTGCGCCCGGTTGCCGGAACGACGGCAATTCCTTTTGCAATCGCGGACTCGATTGCACGCCGCGTTCTCTGCGATATGGAAAAGTGGTCGTTCTTCAGGGTGGTTCCGTCCATATCGATTGCAATCAGCTGTATATTCATTCTATTGCTTGTTCCTCTCGTTTCCCCGATTTGTCATATATTTTTACTCTATTATACAATACATTTTCGGTTTTGAAAAGTACAGGCGAACAGAAACCGGATACATCAGCGGCTATATACAAAAAGAAAAAAGGGGCGTCGCATATTGCGAAGCCCGCGTTGATGACAAAGTCGCGCAACCGCAGCTTTGCGGTTATCGAAACAAGTATCTGTCATTCTCAAATGTCCATTTGCCGCCGGAAAGGCTTCCCCAGGCGCCCAGCTCAAAATGTGCCATTGCGATGCCCAGATCTATTCTGGCAGTATTCAGTTTTTCATCCACGGAGGCGGTTATCCTGCCGGATTCATACGCAAAATGAACGGGCTGCCGGTTCATGGCGGACGGCGCCTTTGCCACTGCGTCAATGCCCATTGAAACCCACTGTGGCAAACCGGAATCCGGAAGGATGAATTCCTCCGGCTTTTTCGATTTTAGTGCCATTAACTTAATCGCCTTTTCTTTTAAAGTTTTCTTTTCGGCAACCGGCCCTGCGGCAATGACGCAGAGCAGCTCTTCCTCATCGGAAAGCTGTATCTGCTTCCTGCAGGCATCCTTGTTAAATGTTCCGCTGACCCAGCATGTGCCAAGGCCTTTTGCGGTGCATTCCAGAACGATCAGTTCACCATAGTAGCCGGCCAGCTCTCTCAGATGGGAAAGGTCTTTGTCCCCGGCCATTGCAAAATACGACGGTACGCCGGTGAAGAAGCCATAACCGCTGGAAAAGCTTTTAAAAGTCTGCGCGCCGTCTTCCATAAAACGGATGGCGAGGCCGCTTTCCTGATTGCACTGTTCCACGAAATCCCGGATTTTTCCGGCAGTATCCTCTTTGATTTTTTCGCCCGTATAGGTTCTGCGAGACTTTCGTATGTCGACCGCCTGCAGCCAGTCTTTTTTCATTTCCATAATTGATTCCTCGCTTTATTACTGTTTTAATTGTTAACCGGAACAGCAGAGGCTACCGCACGGATGCCCCGAACGGCATTAACGCCAGTTTTGCGATTTTAAAACACTGCAGGCCAAAGGGAATCCCCACTATGGTAACGCAGAACAGCAGACCTACGCCTACCGCTTCCAAAGCCAGTTCAAATCCGCCGAAAACCAGCCACAAGATATTCAGAAGGAAGGAGACAGGGCCTCCGCCAAAGTCAACTTCCTTGCCGAACGGAAAGAAAGCCAGCTCCGCAAATTTAAAGCACTGGATTCCCACCGGAATTCCCACAATGGTCACGCACCATAAAAGCCCTACCAAAAGCCAGCTCAGACCTAGAATCAGGCCGCCGAAAATAAACCAGAAAAAATTGCCGATACACCCCATATCGAACCCTCCGTAATTTTATAAATATATATGTAATGCCGCCCGTTTTCCGTTAATAAACTGATAGTAACGCAAAACATTAATAAAGGGGGCTTGCTTTGATGTTTATCAATGTTCCGTATGACCGGTCAAGCGCTTTGGAATACGCCCGCACCTGGGCGCAGAAAAGGAATCCCGCGTATTTGGATTTTGATAATCTGGGTGGTGACTGCACGAATTTTGCTTCCCAATGTATCTATGCCGGCAGCAATGTGATGAACTATACCCCGGAGATCGGGTGGTTTTACATAAACAGCTACAACCGAACCGCATCGTGGAGCGGCGTGGAATACCTGTACAAATTTCTGACCTCCAATAAGGCTGCGGGACCTTATGCCGTTGAAACCGACGCGGCGGGCGTGGAAGTCGGCGATATCGTACAGCTTGGGGATATGGATTATCATTTCTACCACAGCCCGGTTGTTGTGGCAGTCACCCCGCAGGAAATTCTGCTGGCCGCCCACACCTATGACGCCTATATGCGGCCATTGGATACATACGATTTCCATACCGCCCGTTTCCTCCATATTACGGGAGTGCGGAAATACCGCTGATCCGGAATGTCATTCATTATTATACTCTTCACGGATTAAAATTCCACCGCGCTGAATTAAATACTCCTTTAAATTAGATTAAAAATAGCGCCCCGGCTGTGTTCGTACAACTGGGGCGGTTAATTCTTTTTAATCCGTGCCGATATATTAATATAACTCTTAATGGATACCATTCCACCTTTTCGTGCTGCCGATAAAGTCACAGCCGCAAATTGCTTTTACCGTGCTTTGCTCAGCTTCCTTACCGGACGTTGAAATTTTTGATTCGCTGGCGTTTCGTGCGGTACCTTTTCTTTTGGTTAATTTTGTAGTAAAATAAATTATGATTTCTTATAAATTGAACCGGCCGGATTGGCCGGTACTTTACTGTATCATCCCGAAGAACGGAGGCCATTTTGAATGAGCAGCAAGCATCATCACAGCCTTGAAAAAGTGGACGGGGCCGCCCCGGCAGCGCCTGCGGATTATGTTTTTGCGCTGGATATCGGCACACGGAGTGTGATAGGAGTCGTAGGCGTTCTGGATGGGGAGATTCTGCGGATTCAGGCAGTCGAATCAGCCGAACACACAAAACGAGCGATGATCGACGGGCAGATCGAGGATATCGAGCAGGTGAGCAGGGTGGCGCTCAAGGTAAAGGAGCGCCTTGAAAAACGGCTGGGATATCCGCTCAGGCAGGTTTGCGTCGCGGCTGCGGGACGTGCGCTGAAAACGCAGAAGGCCTCCTATCAGATTACGCTGGAAGAATCGCAGTCCGTGGATCAGGAACTTGTCTGCAGCCTTGAGGCCGGCGCGATCGAAGCGGCGGAACGCCAGTTTGACCCGGGAAGTGACCCGGACAATCAGCATATTTTTTATCTTGTAGGGTATTCCGTCATCGAGTATACGCTGGATGATTACCCGATTTCCAGCCTGCTGGACCATAAGGGGAAACGCATCGGCGTGGAAGTGATTGCAACCTTCCTGCCGCGTGAGGTGGTGGACAGCCTTTATACCACGATGCACAAGGTTGGTCTGGATGTTGCCAGCCTTACGCTGGAGCCGATCGCCGCCATGAACGCGACCATTCCGCAGCAGCTGAGGCTATTGAATCTTGCGTTGGTCGATATCGGCGCCGGTACTTCGGATATCGCGATTTCCAAAGACGGCGGCGTGGTCGCCTATACCATGGCTACCGTGGCCGGAGACGAAATCACCGAAGCGATTATGAAGAAATATCTGGTGGATTTCGCCACGGCGGAAGATATCAAGCTGAAAATCGACCGGGAGCAGGATATCTGCTTTAAGGATATATTGGGGTTTGGACATACCATGCAGCCCGAGCAGATTCAAAAGGATATCGAACCGGTAATGCGGCTGCTCAGCAAGGAAATCGCGCAGGATATCGTGCAGGCGAACGGCGCTTCCACCTCCGCGGTGTTCCTTGTGGGCGGGGGAAGCAAGCTGCGCGGCATCTGCGCCTGCGTTGCGGAATATCTGAATCTGGAACCGAACCGTGTGGTTATCGGCGGCAACAATTTCATGATGAATGTTTCCTCTCCGGATTACGACGTTACCGGGCCGGAGTTTGCCACCCCACTCGGAATTGCCATTTCCGCCGCGCTCAACCTCATCAGCGACAGCTTTTCCATTACGCTCAACGGTTACAAGGCAAAGTTGTTCCGGAGCAAAAAGCTGACCGTGCTGGACGTGCTGCTGATGAACGGGTTCAGCTACAATCAGTTTATCAGCCGTTCCGGCCAGAGCATGATATTTGAACTGAACGGAGAGAAAAAAATCATCTACGGCGGGCATCCGGAGGTTGCCAAGATCACGATCAACGGGGAAAACGCCAACATATCCACCCTGGTAAAGGCGGGGGACGATATCGCGTTTACGCCCGCATCTGCGGGAAAGGACGCGCAGCCGAAGCTCTGCGAGGCCGTGAAATTTGAGCCGGCCGGTATCGTGAACTTTAACGGCGCGGATTATATGATCGGTACACAGGCGCGGGTAAACGGCATGCCTGCCCTGCCGGACCGAATGCTCAAGCATCATGACAAGGTGGAAACGAGGCAGATTCTGACACTTGGCGACCTTGTCCGTGAAGCGGGCGGAGAGGAAACCGGGGAGCTTCTTGTGAACGGCCGCCCCGAGAATTTAAGTTACAGACTGTCGGACGGCGACTGTATCACCGATGCGGCCGAGCCCGAAGAACCGGATACCGCGGGCTTTCAACAGCCGGAGGAAGTGCCGGAAGAGAATGTGCCGGCACAGGCCGCGGAGGAAACGCTTGAAGAAGCGCCTGCCGCGGAGGAAGAGGCGCCGCAGTACCGCTTCCGCGTGACCCTGAACCATGCGCCGCTGGCACTGCCGCCCAAGGAGGACGGAACGCCCTATTTCTTGGTGGACATGCTCAATCTGGTGGATATGGATCTCACCAAACCGGAGGGCAGGATCATCGTGATCAAGGTGAACGGGCAGGACGCGCCTTATCTGCAGCAACTTGCGGAGGGCGACGATATCGATATCCACTGGGATTTACCCGGACACCTGAAACAGTAACGGTCAAATAATACATAACAAAAAGCTTCAGAGCCATGTGCGGTTCTGAAGCTTCTTTGTTCTATTTATATCTGCTTTCCCCGTCTCCCCGCTGAAAGGGAGATGTCACCCGCAGGTGAGAGAGACGAAAATATTAAAACGCCCTCGGCAAAAAGCCGACCTTTTTCATGACCTTGTTCAGCGTACGCGATGAAATCGCAAGCGCTTTCTGCGCGCTTTCGGTGTAACATTTCTCAAGGTAATCCTTGTTTTTGCTGTAATCGGCAAAACGCTCCTGAATCGGGCGCAGATGCTCCAGCACGGCTTCGCCCACGGCGGTCTTGAAATCGCCGTAGCCCTTGCCCTCGAATTCCTTTTCGATTTGCTCGTAGGTCAGGCCGGTCACGCAGGAGTAGATGCCCATCAGGTTGTTTACGCCGTCTTTGCCCTCGGCATAGCGCACACAGGCGTCGCTGTCTGTAACGGCGCGCTTGAATTTACGCATGATGTCGTCCGGCTTGTCAAGCACCGCCACATAACCGTTTACGTTTTCGTCGGATTTGCTCATCTTCCGGGTCGGTTCCTGCAGCGACATAATGCGTGCGCCCTGCTTGGGAATATAGCCGTCCGGAACGGTGAAGGTTGGGCTATAAAGCCCGTTGAAGCGTTCCGCGATGTTGCGCGTCAGCTCCAGATGCTGCTTCTGGTCTGCTCCCACCGGCACCAGGTCCGCCTGATACAGGAGGATGTCCGCCGCCATGAGGCTCGGGTAGGTGAAAAGCCCCGCGTTTACGTTGTCCGCGTGTTTTGCGGATTTATCCTTGAACTGCGTCATGCGCTGCAGCTCACCGAACTGCGTGTAGCAGTTCAGAACCCACGCAAGCTGGGCGTGGGTGGGAACCTGGCTCTGGATAAAGAACAGGCTCTTGTTAATATCGATGCCGCAGGCAAGCAGGAGGGCGTAGGCCTCCAGTGCATTTTTACGGAATTTTGCGGGTTCCTGCCGCACGGTGATGGTGTGCAGGTCCGCCAGCGCGTAAATGCAGTCGTAATCATCCTGCAGGCTGATCCAGTTTTTTCAGTGCACCCAGATAGTTCCCGAGGGTGACTGTACCGCTGGGCTGTATCGCGCTGAATATTACTTTTTTATGTTCGGTAATCGGTTCTTCCATGATATTCCTCCATTGTGTTATAAAGGGATTATGTGCTAATTTTTTAAAATTAATCTTTTATCATTTCCTTTGCCAGCTCGCCCAGAATCTGAATCCCCTTGACCAGCTGTTCGTCGGTCGGGGTGGAGAAATTGATGCGGAAGGATTGGCAGGGTTCATTTTCATCGGTCAGGAACGCGTTGCCGGGCACCACGCACACCTTGCGGAGCACCGCCTGCTTGCAGAAATCCTGCATGTCCACGCCGTCCGGCAGGGTGCACCAGATGAACAGGCCGCCCTCTACGGGATGGTAGGTGATTTTCGGCGCAAGGTATTTGTCCAGCGCGTCCATCGCGATTTTTGATTTTTTCCGATAGATTGCGCGGAGCCGCTCAAGGTGCGCGTCAAAGTCATAGTTTGCCATAAACTCGCTGCAGATGATCTGCGACCAGATGTTGGTGTGGACGTCTTCGCCCTGTTTGCAGACGACCATTTTCTGAATCAGCGGTGCCGGCGCGATTGCGTAACCCACGCGCATGCCGGGCGAGATGACCTTGGAAAAGCTTCCCGCGTAAATGACGATGCCGTCCTCGTCGAGCGATTTAATCGCCTCAATATGCTCTCCCTTAAAGCGAAGATCACCATAGGGATTGTCTTCGATGACCAGTACCCCGTACTGCTTTGCCAGAGCGTAGAGCTTTTTGCGCTTTTCCCAGCTCATGCTGACCCCGGCGGGGTTCTGGAAGTTCGGTATCGTGTAGATGAATTTTGCGCGCTTTTCTTCCCGGAGCGCTTTTTCCAGCTCTTCCATATTCATGCCGTCGGCTTCCATGGGGACGCCGCGCAGGCGCGCGTTGTAGGAGCGGAAGGTGTTCAGGGAGCCGATAAAGCTCGGCGCCTCGCAGATCACCACGTCGCCCTCGTTGAGGAGCGATTTGGAAGCAAGGTCCATTACCTGCTGCGCGCCGCTTGTGATCAGAATATTATCGAAGTCGCGGCCGACGTTATGCTTTTCTTTCATATAAGAAGTCAGCTGATCCCGCAGAGCCGGATAGCCTTCCGTCACGCTGTACTGGAGCGCGTCAATCGGATGCTTTGCAAAAATTCCGGCGGATATCTCCGCAATTTCCTTCGCCGGGAAAGCTTCCGGCGCGGGGTTGCCCGCGGAAAGTGAAATCACGCTCGGATCCGCGGCATATTTAAATATTTCCCGAATCGCCGAAGGCTTCAGCGTTAATACACGGTCGGAAAAAGTATAATCCATTTTGTCACCCTCCAAAAGTATCACAATATTAGTATTATTTTACCACAGAAGCGGCCCTGTGACTACAAAAACCTTTCAAAATAGTAAAATACTTATATTCTGATTTAAACCGTCAAAATATTACAACACGTTATGACAATGCTGCTCATATACGAATAGTATAATTGTATTTACCAAATTATGGACAAGTTTCCAAATACTGTATGGCGGTGATAATGTGATAAAAGCGAATGCAAAACGGGTAAGCCTTCCCCAGGCGGCTGCGGTTCCCGCAAAGGCCCTGGCGAGGCAGCTCGTTTATTTTACGATCGGCCTGCTGTGTGCCCGGGGGATCGTATTCGGAAAATATGCCCCGTTCGGCGTGGCGGCGGTGGCGGCGCTTCCGTACTCCTCGCTGTGGAGCGTGATTCTGGGCAGCGTTGCGGGGTACCTGCTTCCTTCCCAAGCGGTCATACCGGTACATTATATCGCGGCGGTTCTGGCGGCTGCGGCGATCCGCTGGACCCTGAACGACCTGGTTAAACTCCGCATGCATCCGGGCTTTGCGCCGGTCACGGCTTTCCTGACGGTGATGGCGACCGGTCTGGCGATTATCTTTGTGAACGGTTCCACCTCCGCCACGGTTGCCATGTATGTTGCCGAGTCGCTGCTTGCCGCCGGCGTTTCGTTTTTCTTTGCCCGCACTGCGTCCCTTGCGGAAGCCGGAAAAAAAATCGGCGAAATGGGCGCGCAGGAGATCACCTGTACCCCGATGGCGGCGGGCGTGGTCCTTCTCTCGCTGGCAAATCTTAGTGTTGGGGCTGTCTCGCTCGGCCATGTCCTCGCGGTCGTCGCGATTCTGCTTGCGGCGCGCTACGGCGGCGTTTCCGGCGGCAGCGTATCCGGAATTGCGGCGGGCATCGTCTTCAGCCTTTCCACCGCCGGCCTGAATTACCTCTCCGGCGCTTAGGCGCTGGGCGGTATGATGGCGGGGGTGTTTTCGCCTGTAGGAAAGCTTGCTTCCGTTGCGGCGTTTATTCTTGCCAACGCGGTCGCATCCCTGCAGGTGGGCAACCAGACTGCAGTCATCAACAGTCTTTACGAAGTGATGATCGCAACTGTCCTGTTCATGCTGCTGCCGTCGAAAGTATGCGCGCCGCTGGTCGGAATGTTTTCCCGCAACGACGACACTGTCCGTAGCGACGGCCTCCGCCGCTCGGTGATCATGAAGCTGGACTATGCGGCGAAAGCGCTGGGCAGCGTGTCGGAATCGGTGGAGGAGGTTTCTAAAAAGCTTTCCATCGCCTGCGCTCCGGACATCAACGGCGTTTATAAAAGCTCAATTGATGAGGTGTGCCGCAACTGCGGCCTCAAGGTGTACTGCTGGGAGCGGAATTATAACGACAGCATGAACGCCTTTAACGACCTGACGCAGACGCTCCGAAGCAAAGGCAGCGTGGAACGCGGCGATTTCAGCACGCAGTTTGCCGGCCATTGCAGCCGGCTGAACATGATGATCAGCTCGCTGAACACCAACTTCAACGAGTTTATGATCCGCGACGCGGCGGAAAACCGCGCGCAGCAGGTAAGAAACGTGGTGGCTGACCAGTTCATTACCACAAGCAATATGCTGGAGGACATGGCAAGCGAGCTGGAGCTTTATGAGCGCTTTGATTTCGGTTCCGCACAGAAAATCAGCGAGGTGCTGCGCAACGCGGGAATCCTTGCGATCGACGTAAGCTGCCGCACCGACCGCTTTGACCGGATGTCCGTTGAAATTGTGGCGGCCCCGATCGAAGGGGCGCGGCTCAACCGCGGAGAGCTTACCAAGGAGATTTCCCGCGCCTGCGGGCGGTATTTCCAGCAGCCCTGCATCAGCTCCGTAAAGGGGAAATGCCGCCTGCAGATGAGCGAAGTGCCTCAGTACCGGGTGCAGACCGGCTGCGCGCAGCATTCCTGCGCAAACGCCCAGCTCTGCGGCGACAGCTGGGAATGCTTTACCGACGGAAACGGCCGCCAGATCGCCATTATCAGCGACGGAATGGGCACAGGGGGACGTGCCGCGGTGGACGGCGCTATGGCCAGCGGCATCATGTCGCGGCTGATTCAGGCGGGCATCGGGTTTGACGCCGCGCTGAAAATCGTAAACTCGGCGCTGCTTGTAAAATCGAGCGACGAATCCTCGGCAACCATTGACCTGGCGGCGCTTGACCTTTTCAGCGGCAGCGCCGAATTCATGAAAGCCGGTGCGCCGATCAGTATTCTGCGCAAGTCCGGGCGCGCGGTTCGGGTGGATGCGCCGAGTCTGCCGATTGGAATTCTGAATGATACCAGCTTTACCAAATCCTCCGATGCTCTGGAGGACGGCGACCTTCTGGTTCTCCTTTCGGACGGCGCGCTTTCTTCCGGGGACGAGTGGATCTGCGACGAAGTTGAAAAATGGGACGGCCAGGTGGCGCAGGAGCTTGCCGAGACGATTGTGTCACAGGCAATCACCCGCCGTAACGACGGCCACGACGATGATATTACCGCTCTGGTCATGAAGGTTATGCGGCGGGAGTAACGGCAAAGCAGCATAGCTGCGGTCAGTCCCGTTTACCGCAGTCTTTGAGAACAGCCCCGGAGAAAAGGAAAAGGCTGCTTGCAGATAAAGCGGCAGACCAAATCGTGCCAAGGATACAAACGCATCCAACGCAGCCAACAAAGGAAGCAAAATTGCGGTTGCGCGATATTACAAATATGTGACTTGATTCTTTTTTATTTCCGTTATAAGATGTGCATAGGAGAAGAACTCAAAATCTATATGCCAGGGAGATGATCGGGATGCTGTTACAAAGAAAATCATTGGTTTTCTGCATGGCTTTGATCCTCTGTGCCGCTTTGCCGGCCGGCTGTTCCAAACCCGGAAACGGATCGAGTGCGGTTTCCTCCGGGCAGGCGGTTTCGGCGCCGTCTTCCGGCGCTGCCTCTTCCTCCGGTGCCACTGCCTCGGTTCCCCGGGGTCTCTCCGCTCCGCAGGAGGACGCGTACAAAGACCTGCTGATCAGCATACAGAAGGAGGCCCGGCAGGGGAAGGTGATCGGCTGCGAATTCCCGGTGGAAACCAAGTGCATTGAAGACGTCCAGAAAGCGTGGGGCAAAGAGGATAAATCCGAATATGTCGCTTCCGCAAAAGGAACGTACGCCGTTTATAACAAAAAAAATATGGTTTTCGGGTTCAACAAGGGTTCCCAGCTGTTTGAAGTGCGCACGTTTGACAGTAAGCTGAAAGACATTACCCTTGCCGAGGCTGAGGACGTTTTTGGAAAGCCCGCGCACGACGTTTTTTCCGGCAGTGAGGAAATCCTAGGCTATGTCGTTTCGGAAAAGTATAAGCTGCTGCTCGTGTTTGCCAGCGCCAAGGCGGACGGCGAAAACGCGAAGCTCGATCATTACTCGGTTTTCTACCCGCAGGGCACGGTAAATTATATGGCGGACGACCCGGGCAGGGAGTGGTAAGAATTCGCCGGTCAGGATCATCATAAAATTAATACAGCTAAGGGAGGCTACTGTATACAGCGGCCTCCCTTATTATGTATCCGGACGGATGGAAAAGTCGCGCAACCGCAGAATTGCAGCACAATTTTGCTTCCTTTGCTGGCTGTACGATTTTTCGCAGTCTGTCCGTTATATTATTCCGAAAAGCGCTTCGGCATTGTGCCGGGAAGCGTTCAAAACTGTTTCGATGGGAATTCCCCGTATTTCCGCAATTTTTGCCGCGGTATAGGCAATGAGCGTGGAATCGTTTCGCTTGCCGCGGAACGGAACCGGCGCCATGTAGGGGCAGTCCGTTTCCATGAGCATCCGTTCCAGCGGGATTGCCGCCGCAACCTCGACCGGTACGCGCGCGTTCTTAAACGTGACCGCACCGCCAAGGCCGATGTACATCCCGAGCCGGATGACTTCGTTTGCCATTTCCACACTGCCGGAGAAGCAGTGCACCACGCCGGCGGGTTTCAGTTTGCGCAATAGCTCCATGGTGTCGCCGTGCGCGTCGCGGTCATGCACGATAACCGGCAGGCTGTGCTTCTGCGCAAGACGAATCTGCGTTTCGAATACGGCCTTCTGCACTTCCTTCGGCGCATTCTCCTCAAAATGGTAGTCCAGCCCGATTTCTCCGACCGCCACCACTTTGTTTTCCGCAATGAGCGATTCCAGCTGAACGGCATAGTCCTCCGGCGCGTCCTTGGCGCACTCCGGGTGGATTCCCACAGCGGCGTAGAGATAGTGGTAATCCGCCGCCAGTTTTACGGAAGCCCGGGAGGACTCCAGATCGGCGCCGCAGTTGATTACACGACAGATGCCGCGCCGGGGCAGCTCGTTCAGAAGGCTTTCCCGGTCTCTGTCAAATGCTTCGTCGTCGTAATGCGCGTGCGAATCAAAAATGGATGCTTCCATGCTTACCGAACCTTGCTGCCGGCGGGGATGCCGTCCGCAAAGATTATCTTCACGTCGTTTTCTCCCGCGTCCGCCGCCAGGATCATGCCCTGACTTTCCACGCCGCACAGCGTTGCGGGCTTGAGGTTAGCAACAAGGATGACGCTGTGCCCGATCAGGTCTTCCGGCTTGTACCACTGGGCGATACCGGAAGCAACCGTGCGTCCGCCCGCGCCGTCGTCGATTGTCAGCTTTAAGAGCTTCTTTGCACGCTTCACCGGCTCGCAGGCGGTAATCTTGCCGACCCGCAGCTCCACTTTTCCAAAGTCGTCGATGCCGATCTGCGCAATTCCCTCAATCTTTTTCTCTTCCGCCTTTTCCTCCGCCTGCTTTGCCGCCGGGTTCGGAATCAGCTGGTTCAGTTCTTCAATTTCCTTGTCCACGTCGATGCGCGGGAACAGGGTCTGTCCCTTTGCAATTACCGCGTCCGCGGGCAGGACACCCCACTTGGCGGCTGATTCATAGGTGAGAGCCTCGCCGCTTACGCCAAGCTGCGCCTGAATTTTCGGCGCGGTTTCCGGAATAAAGGGCGTAATGAGAATGGATACGATGCGCAGGCTTTCGCAAAGGTTATAAATCACCGCGGCCAGACGGGCACGTTTCGCTTCATCCTTGCCCAGCGCCCACGGCATGGTTTCGTCGATATATTTATTTGTGCGCGCGATCAGCTTCCAGATTTCGGTCAGCGCGCTGCTGAACTGGTAGCCGGCGATCGCGTCGTCGCATTTTTGGCGCAGACCGAGCGCCATCTGAATCAGCTCGTCGTCGACCGGGGCGCTTTCCCGCTCCGCCGGAATCCTTCCGCCAAAGTACTTTTCCGCCATGGCGGTCGAACGGGACAGAAGGTTGCCGAGGTCGTTGGCAAGATCGGAATTGATGCGGCTGATCAGCGCTTCGTTGGTAAACACGCCGTCCGCGCCGAACGGGATTTCACGCAGAAGGAAATACCGGATTGCGTCCACGCCGTAGCGGTCGCAGAGAATCACTGGGTCCACCACGTTGCCCTTCGATTTGCTCATCTTGCTGCCATCGCCGAACAGGAGCCAGCCGTGGCCGTAAACCTGCTTGGGCAGCGGCAGATCGAGCGCCATCAGCATCGCCGGCCAGATGATCGTGTGGAAACGCACGATTTCCTTGCCGACAAAATGAACATCGGCGGGCCAGTATTTTTGATAGGCGGAGTCGTCGTCCGAGCCATAGCCCAACGCGGTGATATAGTTGGTCAGCGCGTCAAGCCACACGTAGACTACGTGCTTCGGGTCGAAATCGACCGGGATTCCCCAGGTGAAGCTTGTGCGGGAAACACAGAGGTCTTCCAGACCCTGCTTAATGAAATTGATCATCTCGTTCTTGCGGCTTTCCGGCTGGATAAAGCCGGGCTGTTCTTCGTACAGCTTTAGAAGCCTGTCCGCATATTTTGAAATACGGAAGAAGTAGGCTTCCTCGTTTGCCATTTTCACTTCGCGGCCGCAGTCCGGGCATTTGCCGTCCTTCAGCTGCGTTTCCGTCCAGAAGGACTCGCACGGCGTGCAATACCAGCCCTCGTATTTGCCCTTGTAGATTTCACCTTTATCGTAAAGAGCTTTAAAGATTTTCTGCACCGCCTTTACGTGGTAATCGTCGGTGGTGCGGATAAAACGGTCGTTGGAGATATTCAGGAGCTTCCATAAGTCCTGAAAACCCGCCACAATTTTATCGACGTATTCCTTGGGGGTAACACCCTCTTTTTCGGCGTTTATCTCAATCTTTTGGCCATGCTCGTCCGTCCCGGTAAGAAACATGACGTCATAGCCCTGCATTCGCTTGTAGCGCGCGATTGCGTCGCTGGCAACGGTACAGTAGCTGTGGCCAATGTGCGCCTTGCCGGAGGGATAATAGATCGGCGTTGTGATGTAAAAGGTTTTTTTGTCCATTTTTTTACCTCCAAGAGAAATTAGATAACTAATAAAATATTATATCATTTAATATATGAAAATAAAAGATACAAATACCACGGAATGGGTATAATTCGGGAAGGAAAAGGCAAAAAAGGAGTCGGCAGTTTTTCTGCCGGCTCCAGACTGATGAGAAATCGCGCAATACCGCGTTGGCTGCGTTTTGTCTTGCCCGATTTATTATGGTCTTACGGTTTGCGATTCTGCGGAGGTTACCGTGCTGCCGTTTTCGTCTTCCCCGTAGATGAATTCCCGCAGCAGCTTGCAGTTTTTCTCCAGATTCGGAACGAGAACCGCTCCCACGCCCTTTATAGTTTCATCCTTATACGTCCCCTCGTTCGGAACATGCATGGTTTTCATCTGGTATTTGGGAATCGATCCCGCGTTGGAAACCAGAGACAGAAATTCAGAATCTGTCGGTTCCAGATTGGTTTTCACATAGGGAAGATATTCGTACACGATTGTATTTTCTTCCAGCGGGTTCAGGGAGCGGAATTTCTTGATCATCAGCTCCACCACCTCGCGCTGGCGTCCCGTGCGGCCGAAATCGCTGTCCGTTTCCCGGATTCGGGCGTAATACAGCGCGAGTCTGCCGTTCAGATGGTTTACACCGGGCTTTAAATGGCTGCCCATGTTCCGGTTTTCCGCGTCGCAGAGTGCCTTGTTCATATTGATATCAAGCCCGCCCATTTTATCAATGATGGCGGAGAAATTGTCGCTGTTTACGGAAATGTATTTATCGATGTTAATCCTGTAATTATTTTCAAGTGTCTGCATGGTAAGCGCGGGGCCGCCGCGGGCAAAGGCCGCGTTCAGCTTTGATGATTTGTTGCCCGGAGGAATTTCAAGATAGGTATCGCGCAGGAAAGAGACCAGACGGATGGCTTTTGTCTTATTGTCTATCGAAATAAGCATATTTGTATCGGAACGTCCATCGGAACCGTCCTCGTTTTTGTCTATTCCAATCAGCAGGATATTCGTGATGTCGCTGTCCGATTTTACTCTCCACGCCGGCGCGGCGGAAGGCTGCGCAACGTAGCTTGCCGTATTCCCGGCATCGGAACGGTCAAGCCGGGAAAACATAAAGAGCGCGTATCCAATCGCCGCCAGTGCGACGATCAATATCAGTGAGAGGAGCCCAAGCAGGAACCGTTTGGCGCCGCCCCGCTTTTTACGCGGATATCTGCCGCCGCGGCGGGAAGACTGCTTTATAGGTTTGCTGCTGCTGTATAAGTCACGGTCCACATAATTGTACCGGTCAAACTCATCCGTATCATACGGATTGCCGGCGCGCCGGTTCGGCGTGCCTGAATGAGAGTTGATATCCCGGCCGGAACGGTGACCACTGTTACGTTTATCCATAGTGCACCTCAAATATATTTTTGCAAAGCGTTTTTATTTTATTGCAAATAGAGAGGCGTGTCAATGGTTATGTAAACTTATTGCGGTTAAACTTTTGTAAACAATTTTCAGATGCCGCGCAGCAGAGCTTCCACACAGTAATCCTTTGCGGATTCTGAATCCTCAAAACTCAGTGTCCCGCCAAAAATATAGGAAAGACTATTGCTCCAGTCTTCGGCGGTGAAGCAGGAAGGTGCCAGCTCTCTTACGGCTGACAGAATGCGAATATAGTTTTCGGGTTGCCTTAAATCAGAGACCAGCAAATTACATCGTTCCGCCAGAAAATCAACCAGTTTTTCGCTCATATGCGTATCTCCTTCCATAGGAACCTGAGTATTGTTGTGAATTCATTCCACATTCTAATTACACATTATAGTAACAAATTGTCACATAGTCAAATTATTTAGTCGAATTTTAAAATTTTATGACACAAATTGCAACAAAAATTGAATCACAATTCTTTGAATCGTATAATCCTTAAAAGGAGATGATGAGATGGTTGCTCAAAAAATCAGAGAACTGAGAATGGAGCAAAAGCTTACTCAATATGAGCTGGCAGTCATCTTGAAAATTTCACGTGAAGCATATTCTATGTACGAAAATGCAAAAAGACAGCCGAACTATGAAACGCTCTGCATGATTGCAGATTACTACAGTGTCAGTCTTGATTACTTATTCGGACGTACAAATAACAGGTCGTTACCGATGGAAATGAATGAAAAGGAAAGTCAATTGCTGTTTGAGTACCGTTCTTTGGATGGACGCGGCCAGGAAAATATATTAACCATGGTGGATTTGGAGTATAACCGTATGAAAAGCGAAAAAAATTTTATCATGACGGCAACATAACTTACATGAAAAAGACGTTCAAATAAGCTATGCTCTGCAAATTATCCCATATTTAATATTGTGTTCATTGCATTTGCCGGGACGGGTTGGTATACTGATTATATATTATACCGAATAACTGCCAGCAGGGAGGAAGAACGCAGATGCAGAAGGATACCAAGCGCCGCATCGATATGCGCACACTGATTGTCCGGATTGTAGCGCTTGCCTGCGCCGCGATCATCGCCGGTTCCGCTTTGATCGGAATATTTTTCAGCTAAATAATTAAGACGTTTCTTCGCCGGATTTTAACCGCTTTTTGTCGGAAACAGGTTGCATAAGCGCCACGGCTGAGTTAAAATAATGAAAAGCTTTGCTCATTTAAATCAGGAAAGAATTGCTTTCGGCCGCATCAGAGCTTTTGCTCGGGTGCGGCATCTTTTCATGTGGAGGTTGCGCGATGTTTTATCAAAAAGAGATTGAAACCATGAAGCGCGCGGAGATTGAAGCGCTTCAGCTTTTAAAGCTGAAGAAAATGGTTGACTACTGTTACAACAACGTGCCGTTTTATCACGAGCGGCTCGGCGCGGCGGGCGTGACCGGCGATAAAATCAAGACGCTGTCCGATATTCAGTACATACCGCTTACCACAAAGGACGACGTGCGCGACCATTACCCGTTCGGGCTTCTGGCGCAGCCAATGAAGAAAATCGTCCGTATCCATGCTTCTTCCGGTACCACCGGGAAGCCGACCGTCGGCGCTTATACAAAAGAAGACCTTGACGTCTGGGCGGATATCGTGGCCCGCGTTGCGGTGGCCGGCGGCGTAACGGAAGACGATGTGATGCAGATTTCGTTCGGCTACGGCCTGTTTACCGGCGCGCTGGGGCTGCATTACGGTTTGGAGCGCATCGGCGCAGCCGTAATTCCGGCTTCCTCCGGCAATACGGCGAAACAGCTTCTGATGTACCGCGATTTCGGTGTGACCGGAATTGTTGCCACGCCCTCCTACGCGCTGTATCTGGGCGAAATGATGAAGGAGGAACCGGGCTATTCCAAAGACAAGTATAAGCTGCGGCTCGGCCTTTTGGGCAGCGAGGGCTGCACGCCGGAGATGCGGGACCAGATCGAGAAGAACATGGGCATTTTTGTCACCGACAACTACGGCATGACGGAGCTGACCGGCCCTGGTGTTTCCGGGGAATGCGAACTGCGGTGCGGCATGCATTTTGCCGAGGATCATTTCCTGCCGGAAATCATTGACCCGGAAACGCTGGAGCGCAAAGCGCCGGGCGAGGCGGGGGAGCTGGTGGTCACCACGCTTTCGCGCATGGGAATGCCGATGCTGCGTTACCGCACAAAGGATATTACAAGGATCAATTACGAACCGTGCGCATGCGGACGCACCCACGCCCGCATGGAAAAGGTTATGGGGCGTACGGACGACATGCTGATCATCAAGGGTGTCAACGTGTTTCCGTCCCAAATTGAAAGCGTGCTGGTGGGTATGGATCATATCGGCCCGCATTATCAGCTTGTGGTACGGAAAAAGAATTATATGGATCATCTTGAGGTCAAGGTGGAACTGACCGGCGGGGAACTGCTGGAAAGCTACGGGGAGCTGGAAGCGCTGCAGAAAAGGATTCACGACCGGCTCAAAAGCGTATTGGGACTAGAAACCAAGGTTACCCTGGTCGAGCCGAAATCGCTGGAGCGTTTTCAGGGCAAGGCAAAACGCATCCTTGATCTTCGCAATGTGAAGGAGGAAACAGAATGAAAGAACTGTTGCTGGGCAACGAGGCGGTGGCACGCGGCCTGTACGAGGCCGGCGTAAGGGTGGTATCCAGCTACCCGGGAACGCCGAGTACGGAAATCACGGAAACCGCCGCAAAATATGATGAGATTTACTGCGAATGGGCACCGAACGAAAAGGTGGCGGCGGAGGTCGCCGCGGGCGCATCCTTCGGCGGCGCGCGTTCCTTCTGCGCCATGAAGCACGTCGGCCTGAACGTGGCCGCAGACCCGCTGTTTACCATGTCCTATATCGGCGTGAACGGCGGCATGGTGTTCGGCGTGGCCGACGATCCGGGACTGCATTCCTCGCAGAACGAGCAGGATTCCCGCAATTACGCCATCGCGGCCAAGGTTCCCATGCTGGAACCCGCTGATTCCGCGGAATGCCGCAATTTTGCAAAGCTCGCCTACGAGCTTTCCGAGCAATACGACACTCCGGTGATTTTAAGGCTTACCACGCGCGTTTCGCATTCCCGCAGCGTTGTAGAGCTGGGAGAACGCAGAGAAATTGAACTGAAACCCTATGAAAAGAACCCCGCCAAGAACGTGATGCTTCCCGCTTTTGCCAAACCGAAACATACCGTGGTGGAGGAACGCACAAAGAAGCTTGCCGCGTGGGCGGAGCAGCGTGATATTAATACAATTGAGGATAATAAAGCTGAAATCGGTGTAATTGCCGCGGGCGCGGTTTACCAGTACGCCAAAGAAGCGCTCGGCGATACCGTGTCCTATCTAAAGCTCGGCATGGTGAACCCTCTGCCGGTAGAACTGATTAAAAAGTTTGCGGCAACGGTGAAGAAGCTGTATGTGATCGAGGAGCTCGACGATATCATCGAGAGCCACTGCCGCAAAAACGGCATCGCGGTTTACGGCAAGGATGTGTTCCCGCGCTGCGGCGAATTCTCCCAGAATGTCATCCGCAAATGCATGTTCGGCACGGAACCGGAGACCAAATCGGTCAAAGAAGCCGTCCCGGTACGTCCCCCGGTCATGTGCTGCGGATGCCCGCACCGCGGTCTTTTCTATTCGCTGAAAAAAGCGAAGGTCTATGTTAGCGGAGATATCGGCTGCTATACGCTTGGGGCTTCCGCTCCGCTCGGCGCAATGGATACCTGTGTCTGCATGGGCGCTTCCGTTTCCGGTCTGCACGGCTTTAACAAGGCGCGCGGCGCCGAAGCCGAAAAGAAGAGCGTTGCCGTTATCGGTGATTCCACCTTTATCCACTCCGGTATTACCGGTTTGATCGACATCGCGTATAACCGCAGCAATTCCGTTGTGATTATTCTGGATAACTCCATTACCGGCATGACGGGTCACCAGCAGAACCCGACCACCGGCTACACCATTAAGGGCGACCCCACCAGTGCGGTCAATCTGGAAGCGCTGTGCCGTTCCGTCGGCATCGAGCGCGTGCGCGTGTGCGACCCTTATAATCTGAAAGAGATACAGACGGCGCTCAGGGAAGAGCTGGAAGCGGATGGCCCGTCGGTCATCATCAGCCGCCGCCCCTGCGCCCTGCTGAAATATGTGAAGCACAAGCCTTCGCTCGCCGTGGATACGGAGAAGTGCGTGGGCTGCAAGGCCTGCCTCGGCATCGGCTGCCCCGCAATCAGCGTGAAGAACGGAAAGGCCTCCATCGACCGCACCCAGTGCGTGGGCTGCGGCGTCTGCGTGAGCCTTTGCGCCAAGGGCGCAATTACAGCACAGGAGGCGAAAGCATGAGCAAGGTTAAGAGTGTAATTATTGTTGGCGTAGGCGGGCAGGGAACCCTGCTTGCAAGCCGCGTTCTGGGCAGTGCGATGCTCAGCCGCGGCGTGGACGTGAAGGTTTCCGAGGTGCACGGCATGAGCCAGCGCGGAGGTTCCGTTGTTACCTATGTCCGTTACGGGGATAAGGTTTATTCCCCGGTTATCGAGCAGGGCGAGGCGGACGTAGTCCTCGCGTTTGAGGCTCTGGAGGCCGCGCGTTTCCTGCCGTGGCTTAAGCCGGGCGGAACCGTGGTCGTGAACACACAGCAGATCGACCCCATGCCCGTGGTAACGGGGAACGCCGTGTATCCGGAGGATATCATCGGCGCGGTGAAGGAGCAGGGCGTAAAGGTCGTCGCGTTTGACGCACTGAGCCTTGCGGAACAGGCCGGTTCCGTAAAGGCGGTCAACGTGGTGCTCATCGGCGCAATGGCAAAACGCCTTGAAATTGAAAAGGAAATCTGGATTGAAACGATTAAAGAGACCGTGCCGCCCAAATTCATCGACATGAACCTCAAAGCGTTTGAGCTTGGCTACGGCGCGGAGGAAATATAGGTAATGTGTTAATCTCTCTGCCACCTGTGGGTGACATCTTCCTTTCACAAGGGAGACAATGAGAAGCAGAAATTATCTGCATCATCCCCTTGCCTCTCTTGCTAAAGCCGCAGCGGTGGAGAGATTAGTTCAACAGAAAGATATGATGGGAGAGTTGAGAACAATGCAAGGCAATTATTTTGAGCCGGAGCTGGAATGCGCTTCGCGCGACGTTCTGCATTACATTCAGTCCAAAAAGCTGGTCAAAATGGTGGAACGCTGCTACAACCATGTTCCAACCTATAAAAAGCGCTTTGATGAAATGGGCCTGAAGCCCGGTGATATCAAATCGATTGACGATATCACCAAGCTGCCATTTACATACAAAAACGATCTGCGCGACAATTATCCGTTCGGAATGTTCGCCGTGCCGAAAGAGGAGCTTGTACGTGTGCACGCTTCCTCCGGCACCACCGGAAAGCAGACGGTTGTGGGCTATACCAAAAACGATATCGACGTGTGGGCGCGCTGCGCCGCACGCTGCATTGCCTCGGCGGGCGGAACAAAATCCGATTACATCCATATTTCCTACGGCTACGGCCTCTTCACCGGCGGCATGGGCATCCACTACGGAGCGGAACGGCTGGGTGCCACGGCAATTCCGGTTTCCACCGGCAACACCAGCCGCCAGGTGCTCATCATGCAGGACTTCGGTTCTAACATCCTCTGCTGCACCCCGTCCTATGCCATGTATATCGGCGAAACCATCCGCGATATGGGAATTGACCCCAAAACCCTGCAGCTCCGCGCGGGTATTTTCGGCGCGGAACCGTGGACGGAGGCCATGCGCAAAGAGATCGAGCGTCTTCTGGCAATTAAGGCCTATGATATTTACGGACTTTCCGAAATCGCGGGCCCGGGCGTTGCAAGCGAGTGCGCGATGCAGAACGGAATGC
>DATAML010000192.1:0-6421 GCA_036260545.1 Caproiciproducens sp. | reverse complement strand
GTTCATAATATCAAACCCGGTGAGCTTCTGCAGATTCAGTTCCGCAGCGGCGTCGTTTACCTGGCTGATGAATGCGCCCAGCAGGGAGATCACGGTGAGGCCGGCAGCGCCAATGGCAAATCCCTTTGTAATTGCCTTTACAGTATTGCCTGCGCTGTCCAGAGAATCGGTAATTTCAAGAACATCGTCACCCAGATCGCCCATTTCGGCAAGACCGCGCGCGTTATCCACGATCGGGCCGTATGCATCGTTGGAAATGATCATGCCTACAATAGAAAGCATGCCCACCGCCGCCATTGCAATGCCGAACAGAGCATAGCCGGGGCCGAGCGGTTCGCAGAGCTTGTAAGCGGCCAGAGCGGAAACCGCAATGCCGATCATAGCGGGAAGCGTGCTGAGGAAACCGTAGGAAATACCGGAAAGAATCGTGAATGCCGGGCCGGATTCCGAAGCTTTTGCAACATTATGCACCGGCTTCTTCGTATCGTCTGTGAAATAGTCACTGGCAATACCGATGATCACGCCGACCAGCAAACCGACTGCGCTCGCTCCCCAGATTCTCCAGTTCAGGCCGAACACCTGGGTTGCCAGAGCGGTTAATATGCCAAAAACAACGGTTGTAACATATGTACTGCTGTTGAGAGCTCTGGTTGGATTCCCTTTTTTGCCCATTCTGGCGGTGGCTACGCCGATAATGGAAGCAAGCAGTCCGGCTGCCGCATAGCAGAACACCGTGCTGCTGTTCAGCGTATTTCCGGCCGCTTTATCCAGAGTTGCTCCGATTACAAGCGCCGCAGCCATGGAAGCTACATTGGAGTCGAACAGGTCTGCGCCCATTCCTGCTACGTCGCCCACGTTATCGCCAACATTATCGGCGATAACGGCCGGGTTTCTCGGATCGTCCTCCGGAATTCCAAGCTCAACCTTACCAACCAGATCTGCGCTGATATCGGCTGTTTTTGTATAAATTCCGCCGCCGGCCTTTGCGAACAGTGCAAGTGAGCTTGCGCCAAAGCTGAAGCCCAGCAGAACGTTGGTATCGTTGGTGATCAGCATGACCAGAGAAACGCCGAGCAGGGTACCGCCTACAACGGCCATTCCCATCACAGCGCCGCCGCGGAAGCCGGCCATAAAGGAAGGCTTAATTCCGTGCTGTGCCGCTTCGGCTGTTTTAATATTTGCAATGGTGGCAATGCGAATACCGATGACACCGGCAATCGCGGAGAATACGGTTCCGCAGATGTAGGCAAGAGCCATAGAAAGGTTGTTCAGAATATGGCCGTTCCAAATCGGGCTGGGCAGAAAAATCAAAATTAAAAGTGCTGCAATGCCTGCAAATTTCGCGAGCATCTTGTATTCCTTGGATAAAAAGGTATTTGCACCGCTTTTAATCAAACCGCCGACTTCCGCTATTCGTGGATTGGAGGATGGCAGATTCTTAACCCATTTGTACAGCCAAGCTGCCATAACGAAAGAAATAACGGAAACGATAATGGATACGACAAGGAAGAACGAAACATTGTTAGTCATTTAATCAACCCCTTCAATTAATAAATTATACATATTTGCATTATATCACGACAAAATTTGTAAATATAGGTTAAAAATAACGATAAAGTTAAAAATTTATTGTATATAATTACATTATCGCTTACAGCGTGCATTTCAGCGTGCTAATATGCATCTTACCGAAAATCGATTGCAGGGAAGTACTTATGATGATATTCTAATGCTAAGAGATAAACGAATCTGCAAACGGGGTGTTGAAATTTGAAACTGATCATTGACCAGTCTTTGGACCATAAGGAAGTGGAAATAACGGTTCGCTGCGGCCTTATTGATCCGGCGCTGGAAAAGCTGATTGCGCAGATCCGCCTTTATTCCTTTTCCGTTACGGGGAAAAAGGACGGGTCGAGCTATGCCATTCGGCTGGAGGATATTTTCTACTTTGAATCCATTGAGGAAAAAACCTTTCTTTACTGCAACAAAGAGGTGTACGAATGCGGGCTGAAAATTTATGAACTGGAGCAGCAGCTTTCCGAGACAGACTTTGTACGGATCAGTAAATCCTGTATCCTGAATGTTATGAAGCTTGAAAGCGTGCGCGCGCTGCTGAACGGAAAACTGGAAGCAAAGCTGGCAAACGGGGAAAAGGTAATCATCAGCCGCCATTATGTCCAATCGGTAAAAGAAAAACTCAATTTGTAGGGAGGAAAAGAGAGATGTCAAGTTTTAAAGAGTATTTTACGTATGACTGCATTTCCTTTACGATTATTTCGCTGATTTATGCCCTGCTGGTAGAAATTAATGTTTTTCAGCACATAACAGCCGGGGTGTTGCTGCAGCTTTTCGCTATGACAACCTGCGCGGTTACTTTAATGTATTTCACGAACTTACGCTTCAGCAATACGATTTTCCAAATGATTCTTGTGAATCTCCTTGATATTTTCATTGCGGTCTTTGGTCTCAGCGTGGCTTTTCATATGATTGACCTGACGCCGGTCAACATTCTTACGGTCTCTATAATGATTTTGATTTCTTACTTCGGCGTGTTCGGGGTAACGATCATCCGTTATCAGGCGGATGCGGACTGCATCAATAAAAGAATTAAAAAATTCCGGGATCAAGAGAAGGAGGAAACCCATGAATAATTTATTAAATGTATCAGATTTAAAAAAATCATACGGTAAGGTTGAGGCAGTAAAGGGAATAGATTTCTATGTGGAAAAGGGTTCGTTCTTTGCATTTCTCGGGCCGAACGGAGCGGGAAAATCCACTACGATCGAAATGCTCTGCACCCTGCTCAGGCCGGATAGCGGCCAAATTGAACTGGACGGCTTTCTGATAGGAAAGGATGATGAAAAAATCCGCCGGTCCATCGGAGTTGTGTTTCAGCGGAGCTTGCTTGACCCGCTTCTGACGGTCAAAGAAAACCTTACCCTGCGCGGAGGATTTTATGGTCTGTCCGGCAACAGGTTAAAATCCGCGGTCGGCCGGGCAGCAGATGTCACTGGTGTGACGGAATTCCTAAACCGGCCTTACGGCAGGCTATCCGGCGGCCAGCACCGCAGGGCGGATATCGCCAGAGCGCTGATCCATACGCCGAAAATCCTGTTTTTGGATGAACCGACCACCGGCCTTGACCCTCAATCGCGTAAAATGATCTGGGAAACCGTTCAGACGATTCAGAAAGAAAGCGGCATGACGGTTTTTCTCACAACACATTATATGGAAGAAGCGGAAAACGCGGATTATATCACCGTGATCGATCACGGTAATATTTCCGCAAAAGGTACGCCGCTCGAACTCAAGAACACTTACAGCAGCGACTGCCTGAAAATCAATACCGCGGAATTGGACCGGGTAAAGGAATTGCTGAATTCGGATCATATTGCTTATTCATTGGAGCCGGACTGCGTAAAAATACCTGTCCGCCATACAACGGAGGCCATCCCGATTTTAAAGATGTGTGAAGGCCTGATTAAGAATTTCGAGGTTCGGAACGGAACCATGGACGATGTGTTTATTAATATTACCGGGGAGGCTGTAAGGGAATGACAACCATGCTGCGGCGCAATCTCAAATGCTATTTTCGTAATAAATCAAGCGTGTTTTTCTCTGTTCTAACTGTATTGATTGCATTTTCACTTTATATCTTTTTCCTTGGGGACAATACGGCAGAGAATTTTAAAAATGTAACCGGATTCAAATTTCTGTTAGATAGCTGGATTATGGCGGGAATCCTTTCGATTACCGGCGTTACCACTACTTTAGGCGCTTTGGAAGTAATGGTTCAGGATAATGAAAACAGAATCTCAAATGATTTTCTGACTTCGCCGCTCAAAAGGTCGCATCTGGCGGGCGGATATGTTTTGAGCACCTTTGTGATTGGTATGATTATGAGCCTTTTAGCCCTGCTGCTTGCCGAGCTGTATATTGCAGCAAGAGACGGTCAGCTCTTAACCGTGGTTAATCTGCTAAAGGTTTTGGGAGTCATTTTACTGTCGGTTACTTCCTCAAGCGCGGTGGCCTTCTTTCTGGTTAGTTTCATCAACAGCCGGAGTTCTTTTACGGCCGTAGATATTATTGTAGGAACGGCAATCGGCTTTATAGCCGGAGTTTATATCCCGATTGGCAGCATGAACAGTTCCGTCCAGTTCGTTATGAAGCTTTTTCCCGTATCCTACACGGCATCGCTGTTGCGTACCGTCATGATGGATCAGGCAATGGCAAAAACGTTTGCCTCGGCACCGGCGGAGACCGTAGAAACATTTAAGCAAGACATGGGAATTGCTTTTCAGTTTTCCGGTCAGACAGTCAGTATGCTCGGCAGTATTATGATTTTACTTGCTGTAACGGTTCTGTTTTACAGCTTTGTTGTGGTACGACTGAATCGTAAAAAGCTTTAATCATGCTTTCAATAAAGTTGCGCTTTCTCATTGCTCTAGACAATCAAGGGCTTATTTATAAAGAACGTCCGTCTTTCAAGGGAAAATCACTTGCTTTTCTTTCCCCGCTCAAGTATTATATTGTAGTATGTTTCAATTTATGACGGAGTTTTCCATATCCTTTGGGTAGGTACTCCTTATTTGAAAGGGGTAAAGATTATGGCTTCCTCATCCAAATCGCAGAAAACCGCTGTCCTGCTGATGGCATCCTGTGCCACGCTGTGGAGCATCGCGGGTATTTTTATAAAAATGGTTCCCTGGAACGCATTGACGATTGCAGGCTTCCGCAGCCTGATTGCAGCGGCGGTCGTACTCATTTTTATGAAGTTCACAAAGAGAAAAATCAAAGTAAACCGTTACTCGCTGATCGGCGCCCTGTTTGTCGGAGGTACTTTTATTGCGTTTGTATCGGCGAATAAGCTGACCACCGCGGCAAACGCGATTGTGCTTCAATTTACGTCGCCGGTGTTTATCCTGATCATTTCCGCGGTTGTGTACCATCAGCGTTTCTTTAAAGTGGATTTCCTTACGGTAGCGGTTACTCTGTTCGGCATTTCCCTGTTCTTCTTCGACCGAATCGGAGCAGGGAACCTTTTGGGTAACTGTGTGGCGATTCTTGCGGGCTTGTTGATGGCCGGAATGTATGTTATTACAGGGCGGATTGATGACGATTCTCGTATGAGCGCAATTCTTTTCGGTCACGTGTTGACCGCGCTGGTTGGGGTGCCGACCGCGTTCATTTTTCCAACCCCGGTTACAACGGTATCGGCTTTGAGCATATTGACATTGGGGGTTATGCAGCTTGGCATCCCGTACATTCTTTACGGGCTGGCTGTGAAAAACTGCCCGCCGCTGGCCTGTTCCCTGATAGGGGCGATTGAGCCACTGCTCAATCCGGTCTGGGTATGGATGTTTTACGGAGAGGCTCCTGGAATCTATGCGCTGTTCGGTGGCGTCATCGTTATCGGTGCGGTTACCGGGTGGTGTGTCTGGCGCGACCGTTTCCTGGCAAGCCACCGGGCTGATGAGGTTTCTAAAACTGGCTAAACAAATAATCATAAAGGTATGGCTGTTGCCATGCCTTTTTATTTTATCTGTGCATATTTTGTGATATAATAGGCCTTAACAAAATAGAAACCGTTATAAATGCGACAGACTGGTTGGACAGTAAAATTAACGGTTCTTTGAGAAAGCTGAGATTTGTATGGAAACAGAAAAATTATTTTATGAAGACAGTTATTTAAGAACATTTACCGCTAAGGTATTAGAATGCAGCAAGCAGGACGAACATTACGCGGTTGTTTTAAACCGAACAGCATTTTTCCCGGAGGGCGGCGGTCAGCCGGCGGATATCGGGGTGCTGAATACCGTAAATGTGCTGGATGTACAGGAGCATGAAGGAAAAATCGTCCATACCACCGACCGCCCCCTGCCGGTGGGCATGTCGGTGACGGGTGGAATCAATTGGCCGCACCGGTTTGATCTGATGCAGCAGCATTCCGGCGAGCATATTGTTTCAGGTATCGTGCACAGGCTGTTCGGTTTGGAGAACGTCGGTTTTCATATGGGAGCAAAAGCGGTAACCGTTGACTTTAACGGTGAGATCTCCGAAGACGGACTTGTGCTGGTCGAATCCCTTTCCAATACTGCGATTTACCGCAACCTTCCAATTTTTGCGGAGTATCCTTCGCCGGAAAAGCTGGATTCGCTGGAATATCGCTGCAAAAAAGAGCTGAGCGGAAAAATCCGCATTGTTACCGTGCCGGAATACGATGTATGCGCCTGCTGCGGCACACATGTAGCCCGTACGGGAGAAGTTGGCGCAATCAAGCTTTTGTCATCGCAGCGCTATAAGGGAGGCACGCGCGTAACCCTGATGATCGGCGGCAGGGCTCTTGCCGATTACAATGAAAAGGCGCAGAGTGTGAACGCCGTTTCTGTACTCCTTTCCGCAAAGCCGGAGGAAATCCTAG
>DATAML010000190.1:0-1687 GCA_036260545.1 Caproiciproducens sp. | reverse complement strand
CACTAAAACGCAAAATACATATCAAAAAAAAGAGCGAAATGAATATCTGGATTTGCTGGAGCACCCGGAAAACGCGGATGCGGATCGATCCGGAACCATCGACGTAAAGGAATGCATTACGCTTGCCTTTGCGCTTACAATCAACAATGTCGGACTTGGGATAGGGGCCAGCATAACCGGGCTTAACATTTTGCTGAACACACTGCTGACATTCTTATTCAACCTGTTTGCTATTCTGCTGGGATGCCGACTTGGAAACAGCTGCTTTGCAGACGCATTGGGAAAATACGCAACCGTCATTTCCGGAATCATTATTATAGGACTGGGCTTTTATGAATTTTTCATATAAAAAAGAGGCCTCACGGTACGGGCTTTCCGTTCCACGAGGCCTCTTTACAGATTACAGCATTTTATTAAAATCCTCTTCGGTAAGAATGGGTACGCCAAGCTGCTGCGCCTTGGTCAGCTTACTGCCGGCGTCTTCTCCGGCGAGTACATAGTTTGTTTTTTTCGAAACGCTGCCGGATACCTTTCCGCCGAATTTTTCAATCACAGCCGTTGCTTCCGACCGGGTCAGCGTTGGGAGGGTACCGGTCAGTACGAAGGTTTTTCCTGCGAAGCGGCTGTCCTGCACCACTGTCTTGGAAAGCATATTGACCCCGGCGTCGCGCAGTTTCCCGATCATATGCGCCGTGTTTGCCAACTGAAAGAAATGATAAACGCTTTCCGCAATAATCTGGCCGAAGCCTTCAAACGTAGAAAGCTCCTCCGCGGAAGTGCCAAAGACTTCGTCAATGCTGCGGTAACGGGAGGTAAGCAGCTTTGCGGCTTTCAGCCCGACATGCGGGATGCCGAGCGCAAAAATCAAACGGTAAAGGTCGTTCTCCTTTGATTTTTCAATGGCATCAATCAAGTTCTGGGAGGATTTTTCGCCCATGCGTTCCAAATCCATAAGCTGGCTCAGCCTTAGCCGGTACAAATCCGCGGGCGAGGCAAGCAGGTTCTCTTTTACCAGCTGTTCAATGACCGCCGGGCCAAGCCCGTCGATGTCCATGGCATCCCGGCTGGAGAAATGGATCAGGTGCCGCAGGAGCTGGGCGGGGCATTCGGGATTGGTGCACCGCGTGGCGGCCTCCCCCCTCTTCCCTCGTGGCCTCCGCTCCGCAGGACGGGCATATGCGCGGAATCACGTATTTTTCCGAGCCTTCGGCATGGGAAACCACCGACACGACCTCCGGGATTATCTCCCCGGCTTTCCGCAGAATCACGGTATCGCCCACCCGGATATCCTTTTCCGCAATGAAATCCTGATTATGGAGCGTGGCGCGGCTGACCGTGGTCCCCGCAAGGCTTACCGGTTCAAAAATACCCGTCGGCGTTAAAACACCGGTACGCCCTACGTTGATTTCGATATTCAGCAGCCTGGTCTGTTTTTCCTCCGGTGGGTACTTGAACGCCTCCGCCCATTTGGGAAACTTGGCGGTGCTGCCCAGAGCTTCACTCCGGCAGAAGAATGCCAAAATAACCGCTTCCCGTGTGTTGGACATATTTGTGTTTAATGTTCAGCAGGTGAACGGAACGGAGCTTCATTACCACAGCGAATCGCTGGATTATTTGCAAACGCTCGGTTTTGCCGTTCCTCCTTTTTACAGACGCTGCTCCACGATTTCCGGAGTGATCGATGAAG
>DATAML010000185.1:0-7226 GCA_036260545.1 Caproiciproducens sp. | reverse complement strand
GCACCCGGAAGTAAATCAAAGGAGGAGCCGCAAGCGCCACCATATAGATTGCATTCAGCATAAGATAATAGAGCTCCGGGGTAAAACCGGCAAAATCGGACTGCGAATCAACCGGCGTATAGCCGATTGCGGATAAATAATACCTGCACGCAATCATCAGACCGGTCATCAGCAGCATTGCGGCAAGCAGCGTCCAGCACAGCCAGTTCACGGTTCGTTTCAGGCCGCGTTTCTCCTCCTGCATCATTTGGAATGACGCGGGGTCGTAATACCGGTTGGAATTATAGGGAGGATAGTCCATGGATGCTCTCCTTTTGTAAATTGATTCAATAACAGGACTTCTGCTCATTCATTTGGCCAGATTCCGTCTTCTGCGGTTCCTTTTCGTTAAGACGGCGGCGACGATAATTGCCGCAGGAAAACAAAGGCAAAAAAGGAACAGATAGAACAGTACGGAAAATCCGGCACCCGCAGACAGGTTCCCGTATCCGGGAATCGCCTGATTCAGCCAATAATAAACAAAATTAAGTTGTTCATAAATAAGAAAAGTGATAAATGCCGCCGGAAGAGAGATCAGCCATTCGTAAAAAATAGAGCGGTAACTGCCCGCCGCCAGCAAAAAACCAATCAGCACATTCGTAACGAGTGCACAAACGATTACAACCGAAAAGGATTCCTTGTTTTCCATAAAAAATGTCAGCGCTGTTGACCAGTAAAATGCGGAGATAAAAAGCATTCCGCACAAAAAACCTTTGAGCACAATTCTTCTGACATTCATGAGTTGCCTCCCAATTACGGCCGGTTGCGGCTGTTCCCCGCGGCTATCAAAAATGCCCACAGCACGAAGCCATAGGCACGATGATCAGGCACTGTTTCTCCTGAAAATATCCGAAGCCGAAGCAGAAGATGCTTTCATCCTTCGGCGCGCTGGAAAAGACTTTTGCTGAAATAAAAATTGGCGTCCCCGGCGCGATTTGAACGCGCGGCCTTTCGCTTAGGAGGCGAACGCTCTATCCAGCTGAGCTACGGAGACAAATATTCGGGCAGATGCAACTTAACTATTATAGAATACTGCCCGTCCGTTGTCAATTAATAATCTTGAAACATTCAGCCCTTTGCGTCCCCGCCTTTATCGGCACTGTTCGGCGCGGCATAGAAAAAGCCCAGTATCTGAATCATCATGGAAACGAGCGAGACAAACACGATAATGTACGGCAAAACGGTCATGGTCGCGTAATCCACCAGCTTTGTTCTGGACGCGCTGAAAAAGCAGGCGGAGGCGCAGGCGTAAAATGCGCTCAGAATCGTCGCCGAACCGAAATTGATCCGGTCCTTAAGAAACAGGATACAGAATATGATTACTACGGGAAAAATGCAAGCGAAGATCATGAAAAATCTGGCGTCGTCCGAAAAGCCCATTCCCGCATACCGCTGAATCATTCCGAATACACTCAGGGAAGAGTCTCCCTGCCCCGCACCTTCAATAATCCTGCCCGCGGGCAGAAACATGGCACCTACCAGAAACGCCTGCAGAAGCACCACAATAATTTTAACCTGCTTTTTATTCATCGTATCACCCGCTGATTTGTTGATTTCAATATGCTTATTATACTGAATCTTATGAAACAATGCAAGATTCAGAACTCTTTACAAAAGGATCCCGTCACAGCCAAGATTATATAGTCAATTAACTCCAAAACCACCCAGTCTTTGCGGTCTATTTTCCGTGCTGTTGCGTTGTCCTCCTCGCCAGGCGCCAGCCTGGCTTCGTCGTCCGCCTTACATCACGAAAAATACCCTCGCAAATCCTTAGCTGTTTTTAAAGTTAATCGACTATAAAAAAAGCCCGGGAACCGCTTTTCAGCAGACCCCGGGCTCATCATCTTTTAGAAGGTTTTAAGAGGTAAATTTATTTCTTGGCTCTCTTCTCTTTAACAGCAGCCTGAGCAGCGGCCAGACGTGCGATCGGCACGCGGAACGGTGAGCAGGATACATAGTTGAGACCAACGTTATGGCAGAACTCTACGGAAGTCGGGTCGCCGCCGTGCTCGCCGCAGATGCCGAGGTGGATGTCCGGTCTGGTCTTCCTGCCGTTTTCAACAGCCATCTTCACCAGCTTGCCTACGCCGTTCTGGTCAAGGTGAGCAAACGGATCGGACTCGTAAATCTTGTTCTCATAGTAGTAGTTGAGGAACTTGCCGGCATCGTCACGGCTGAAGCCGAAGGTCATCTGGGTGAGGTCGTTGGTTCCGAAGCTGAAGAACTCGGCTTCGCCGGCGATCTCATCGGCGGTCAGGGCAGCGCGCGGAATTTCGATCATGGTACCGACCTGGTACTTGAGCGCAATGCCTGCGTCCTTGATGATCTTATCGGCTGTTGCGGTAACAACATCCTTAACGAACTTGAGCTCTTTTACTTCGCCCACAAGCGGGATCATGATGCGGGGCTCGGTGTTGAACTCAGGATGCTTTTTGTTTACGGCGATTGCCGCGTTGATGACCGCTGTGGTCTGCATTGCAGCGATTTCCGGATAGGAAACAGCAAGACGGCAGCCGCGGTGACCCATCATCGGGTTGAATTCGTGGAGGCTTGCGATGACGTTCTTCAGGTCTGCCACAGTGATATTCAGTTCGCCGGCGATTTCCTTGATATCCTCTTCCTTGGTGGGGAGGAACTCATGGAGAGGCGGATCGAGGTAACGGATAATAACCGGACGGCCTTCCATTACCTCATACAGGCCTTCAAAGTCGCCCTGCTGGTAAGGCATAACCTTGGCAAGAGCCTTCTCGCGCTCTTCGGTCGTCTTGGCAACGATCATTTCGCGCATCGCCTTAATGCGGTTTGCTTCAAAGAACATGTGCTCGGTACGGCAGAGGCCGATGCCCTGTGCGCCGAAATCTCTGCCCTGCTTGGCATCTTTCGGTGTGTCGGCATTGGTGTAAACTTCGAGTTTGCGGAAGTCGTCCGCCCACTTCATGAAGCGGTCAAAGTCGCCGGAAATGGAAGCTGCCGTGGTCGGGAGGGCTTCGGCATAAATGTTGCCGGTGGAGCCGTCGATGGAAACATAGTCGCCCTCTTTAATGGTCAGGCCGGCGAGGGTAAACTTCTTTGCGCTGTAGTCAACGACAATTTCGCCGCAGCCGGATACGCAGCAGGTACCCATGCCGCGCGCAACAACAGCAGCGTGGGAGGTCATGCCGCCGCGAACGGTCAGGATGCCCTGTGCAACCGCCATGCCTTCGATGTCTTCCGGAGAGGTTTCCAGACGAACGAGAACGACCTTCTCGCCTTTGTCATGCCACTCTTTTGCGTCTTCTGCGGAGAAGACTACCTTGCCGCAAGCAGCGCCCGGGGAAGCTGCGAGGCCCTTGCCGATTGCCTTGGCCTTCTTCAGCGCAACCGCGTCGAACTGCGGGTGGAGCAGAGCGTCGAGCTGCTTCGGCTCAACTCTCAGTACGGCCTCTTCCTCATCGATCATGCCTTCGTCAACGAGGTCTACCGCAACCTTAAGAGCGGCGGCGGCGGTTCTCTTGCCGTTTCTGGTCTGGAGCATGTAGAGCTTGCCGTCTTCAATGGTAAACTCCATGTCCTGCATATCTCTGTAATGTTTCTCCAAGCGGGTAGCGATTTCGCTGAACTGCTTGTAAACTTCGGGGAGGTCCTTCTCAAGCTGGCTGATCGGGGAAGGAGTGCGCACGCCGGCAACAACGTCTTCGCCCTGTGCGTTGATCAGATATTCGCCGAACAGCGCCTTTTCGCCGGTAGCCGGGTTACGGGTGAACGCAACGCCTGTGCCGGAGTTATCGCCGGAGTTGCCGAATACCATCGACTGCACGTTGACGGCGGTGCCCCAGTTATAGGGAATTTCGTTCATGCGGCGGTATACGTTCGCGCGGGGGTTATCCCAGGAACGGAATACGGCGCGGACAGCTTCCATCAGCTGTACCTTCGGGTCGGTCGGGAAATCTTCGCCCTTTTCCTCTTTATAGAAAGCCTTGAAGCGGACGACCAGATCCTTCATGTCGTCAGTATCAAGCTCGGTGTCCATCTTAACGCCTTTTTCCGCCTTCTTGGCGTCGATGATCTCTTCGAAACGCTTCTTGGAAAGCTCCATAACAACGTCGGAGAACATCTGGATGAAACGGCGGTAGGAGTCGTACGCGAAACGCGGGTTGTTGGTCTTCTTTGCAAGGCCCTCAACAACCGTGTCATTCAGGCCGAGGTTCAGGATTGTGTCCATCATGCCGGGCATGGAAGCACGCGCGCCGGAACGTACGGAAACCAGCAGCGGGTTTTCTACATCTGCAAACTTTTTGCCGCAGATTTCTTCCATTTTGGAAAGATATTCATAAATTTGCGCCTTGATCTCGTCGTTGATCTGGCGGCCGTCGTCGTAATACTGGGTGCACGCCTCCGTGGTGATGGTGAAGCCCTGGGGAACCGGCATACCAGCCCTGGTCATTTCTGCCAGATTGGCGCCTTTGCCGCCGAGCAGCTCTCTCATGTCCTTGTTTCCTTCAGAAAACAGGTAAACAAACTTGTGGGACATTCAGAATTACCTCCTAAAAATATTCTTTTTTACGAGCTTATTATCCGTCTTATATTTTCTGCATTTATCGCTCAGAGGATATTATATCAAATTAGATTGCCAAATGCTATATCTTTTTTATAAAAGCAACTGAATATTTTCGAATAAAGATGCAGAAAACAGAGTATGTTTAACAAAACATGACCAAAAATTTAATTTTGTCTTGAAAAATCCTTTCGATATGAGATAATAGAAGTGCACGAAGGCACACTTGATGCATCGAATGATCCTGCAGGAATGCCTTCCGTTATCTTTGGCTTTTCTGTTTTGCATTATTCAGTTTCATATAAATAAGGAATGCCGGCGCGGATGCCGCATTCGCTTACTTTAAAGATACAAAGCTGTTTTTTCGGTATGGAGGGTAATATGTCAGAAGAAAACTGCGCAGTCATTCTTGCGGCCGGTGAGGGAAAACGAATGAAGTCCAACCGCCCCAAGGTGCTTTCTCCCGTACTGTTCAAGCCCATGCTCCAGTGGGTAATCGATTCCGCACAGAGTGCGGGCGTCTCCTCCATCTGTGTTGTAACCGGTTATATGCACGAACGTGTGGAAGACTATTTAAGCCGGATGAACGCGCGCGACCGCGCCCACGCAGACGTGGAATATGTGCTCCAGCCGGAACGGAAGGGAACCGGGCACGCGGTGATGATGGCGGCCGACTTCCTGAAAAAGCACAGGGGCGCAAACGTATTGATTTTAAACGGTGACGCTCCGTTTGTCGATTCCAGGGTGATCGGCGAAGCGCTGGAAGACCATATTGAAAACGGAAATTCCGTAACCGTGATTTCCGCTGTTCTGGACGACCCGACCGGCTACGGCCGCATTGTACGCGACGCGCAGACCCACCGGGTAAACGCTATTGTGGAGCAGAAGGACGCCGACCCCGCGACGCAGGCCATCTGTGAAATCAATTCCGGCGCTTTCTGGTTTAAGGCGGACGACTTGATTGATATCCTTTTTCAGATAAAAAACGAGAATGCCCAGGGTGAATATTACCTTACCGATGCCGTAAAGCTCCTGATTGAAAACGGCCAGAAGGCAAACGCCCATATCACCGGCAATTCAAACGCTGTGCTCGGCGCAAACGACTGTCTGCAGCTGAACGCACTCAACTCCATAGCCCGCGAGGAAATTCTTTCCGCGCATATGCGCGCCGGAATTGAAATTCCCTGCCGCGACGGCGTAATGATCGGCCCGGATGTAACCATCGGAAGCGACACCTGTATTTTGCCCGGAACCATACTGCGCGGGAAAACAGTGATCGGCCATGGATGCACATTGGGGCCGAATTCGTTTGTTACGGACAGTTTTATCGGCGACCACACGGTTTTGAACTCGGTTCACTGCGAAAATTCCAAGATTTCGCCAAACGAGGCCATTGCGCCTTTTTCGGTTATCAGCCGTAGATAAGTTAATAAAAACAGGGGGATATGCAAATGAATTTTCACGGCAAGGACATTAAGATTTTTGGTGAAAGCTCAAACCCGCGCCTTGCAAAACAGATTTCGGAGTGTCTGGGCCTTCCGATGGGCAAAAGCGAAGTGACAACGTTCAGTGACGGCGAAATCTCCATGTCGCTGTTTGAATCCGTCCGCGGTTCGGACTGCTATATTGTTCAGTCTACCTGCGCACCGGTCAACAACAACCTGATGGAGCTGCTGATCATGGTGGACGCGATGAAACGCGCTTCCGCCGCCCGCATCACCGCCGTAATGCCATATTTCGGCTATGCCAGACAGGACCGTAAGGCAAAGGCCCGCGACCCGATTTCGGCAAAGCTCTGCGCCGACCTGATTACCACCGCAGGCGCCGACCGCGTGCTTACGATGGACCTTCACGCCGCGCAGATTCAGGGCTTTTTCAACATTCCCGTGGACCATTTGCTGGGTGCGCCCCTGCTTTCCTCCCACTTGAAGGAGCGTGTCGGAGACAATACCGATGAATACTGCGTGGTATCCCCCGACCTCGGTTCCGTTACCAGGGCGCGCAATTTTGCCGCCCGCATCGGCTGCCCGCTCGCCATTGTGGACAAGCGCCGCCAGAAAGCAAACGTCTGCGAGGTCATGAACATCATCGGCGACGTAAAGGGCAAAAAGGTTATCCTTGTCGACGATATGATCGATACGGCGGGTACGCTCTGCAACGCGGCCGCCGCCATCGTGGAAAAGGGCGGAGCCAAGGAAGTGATCGCCTGCGCCACACATGCCGTGCTTTCCGGCCCGGCCATTGACCGCATCAAGGCCAGCGTGATCAAGGAGTTGATCCTGCTCGACACCATCCAGCTGCCGCCGGAGAAAATCCTCCCGAACTTTACGATTCTGCCGGTCGCTCCCCTCTTTGCGGAAGCCATCGAGCGCATCTACGAAGACAAACCGGTTTCCCCCATGTTTGTCTGATAAATTTGATGAATTGAATAAGCAGGCGGGGTAGAGTAGTCTATCCCGCCATATTCCTATATTTAAGTTTTGGACGAAGACCGCCGTAGGCGCGTCCAGACTGAATAGTCCGGGGTGAGTAGTTCATCCCGCCATATTCCTATATCTAAGTTTCCATTGAAAACCGCCGTAGGCGCATCGCGACCTACATGAGTGCATTCTAATGGAAACATAATAAAACCGCTGGCTTTAGTAAAACCGCA
>DATAML010000045.1:0-2856 GCA_036260545.1 Caproiciproducens sp. | reverse complement strand
GTTTTGCGGATTCCGCGCTGCATGCGGCGTTTGATAGTTTTCAGCTCCTGCCGTGCCAGAAAGGATTCAAATTCCGAATAGGTTTCATCCATTTCGTTGCTGAGATCATAGACCTTTCGAGGGGTAATAATTTTGGTCTGCGTGCTTTTTAGCGTTTCCAGTATCACGCCCTGGTCGCTCATCGCGCCGCGCCCCAGACGGTCGATATCCATACAGAGCACGGCGTCGTACCGGCGGTTTTCCACGTCGGCAAGCAGCCTCAGCATCTGCGGGCGAGCAAAAAGGGATTCGCCCGAAACCACTTCCTCATAGATTCCGGTTATGTCAATCCCGCATTTTTCAGCAAACTCCGTCAGCGTTTCTCTATGGCGCTTCAGTGTTTCGTCCACGGTATCCGTAATTTCCTCCGCGCGGCTTTTGCGGAGATACATTGCAGCTTTCACCCAGATCACCGGCCAATCTTCTGATTTCCTTAACAGTATATTCCGGTGCCTCCGTACCTAAAACCGGAAAAGCATACTTTTGCAGGGGAATAGGACATCCGGCGCGCCGCATATTGTTACAGGAGGTGATTGCAATGCGTGAAACCGGCAGGCCGGAGGTCAGCGTGCGTTTCATTCCCGGAACGCCGGAGGAAGCCGCGCGTAATCGGGGAAATGTGGAATCTGCTTTCCGGTCGGTGCTGCTACGGCGCGGCGGCAATAGAAAACTGGAGATATCATGGAGCGAAGAACCGGTGCATGGCAAGTCCGAAAATCTGCTTTGCAGCGAAAAAACACCGGAACACCCACCAAATGATAATGAACAAAAGAAAACCGCCGAGGGGATTTCAGATTCTCCCTGCGGCGGCTTTGCGTTCTGATTTATTCTTCTACTTTAATCACGGATACCGGGCAGCTTTCCTGAGCGGTGATCGCGCCTTCCTTCGATTCTTCCGGAACCGGGTCCTGATGGACGTCGGCCAGGCCGTCATCCGCAAAATGAAATACTTCCGGGCAAATTTCAACACACTGCCCGCAGGCAATGCAGCCTTCACGGTCAATTTTGGCGTGCATAATCAAGCATCTCCTTTTCTGATTTTGCATTAGTGTTTGCCGGAAAATTAAAATAATTCATCCTAATTTTGCATTGAAGCCTTTAGGTGCTCCGAAATCTGCATCAGCTCTCCCAGCGTTGAGATTTCTCCGTTTGAATCCAGTATCTGATTTTGAATATCCACCGGCAGAGAATGGAAATAATCCCTCAAATCCGGGTTCTGTGTATAAACGTTTTCTTTCATGATTACGCCTCCGGATGTAGTGTTTCCAACACTGATAAAGAAAACCGTAGGCGAAAAAATCCTTCATAAAATATGTAAACCCATACCGTGCGGCATGGGATAATTTTTAGTCTGTCCCGTCTGCCGGGCTGGTATTCCAGCCACCCGGCAGACTTCAACAGCATTCATATGGGAACTGTATTTATATCCGGGAATCATTATATGCGTCGAACGGCGCAGATTATGCCGAAAATAAAGATTGATTAAAGTATATCTGTTCATTGTGAAAAAACCGTGTTGTTTCCGTAAAGTCTGGGTAAAAAATTACATCACATACGTTTACCGGCTTGCGCGGCTGCCTGTTTGTTTATAGCTGTGCCACTGCATTTCGGAACAGTGGCCGGGATAGAAACATTTTGGTTCATCCCAGCGGCTTCAAATGAATTTCCAGATGGAATTCCGCAGGCTTTGCGCCCTTTTCCTTACTGTAAACGATCCTTTCAATGATGGATTTGAGCGCCCCATTCTTTTCTGTAACGTCAAACGACTGATACAAGGTATAGGCGTTCGAAACTGACTTACTATATAAATTATAGTTAATATTATATTTATTAAAAACGGTATTCTGCAATGCTTTCAGCTTTTCAAGCCGTTCTTTTAAAAGGGACTGCCGGTTTAGAAAAGTTTCCGTGTCGTAAACGCCCTGTTCCAGAAGATCACGTAACCGATTCATCTGCAGCTCCGCTTTTCTGAGCTGTGTTTGCACCGCTTCGGCAGCAGCGCTGTCCGAATCCGGTTTCACGGTCGGTTCCCGGGTGATATGTATCTGCTCCAATATTGGACGAACCGCTTCTTCTACGGCATTTTCCACCAGTGGAAGGGAAGAGGACACCATGCAGCCGCGATTCAGACACACAAGGCTGGCTCCGCTGTTCCGTGTCGCCTGACGCTGCATCCGTTCGCCGCAGCGTGCGCAATAGACCAGGCCGGCAAGAGGGTTTTCTGCCGAACTGCTTTTTGCGGGCGGGTGCGTCCGTTCGGCGGAAATTTCCTGCGCACGGTCAAATACGGCCCGATCGATGATCGGAGGATGCAGCCCATCGGCAATGATCCATTTTTCTTTCGGGTTGTGCACGGTGATATGTCTTTGGTTACCCTTCACGCCCTTGCGGATATGCGTCTGGCGGTTCCAAATAATCTTCCCGGTATAGGTCTCGCTCCGCAAAATTTTCATGATCGATGTACGCCCGAACTTTTCAGCGCGGTGCGGTTTTGCGCCCATGTCGTTCACCGTATCCGCAATCTGCCGGCAGCTCATCCCCCGGTTGACGTACAGGTCGAAGATAGTGCGCACAAAACGGGCTTCCTCTTCGTTGACGGCAAGTGTTGGCCGCTTGTTTGCCATGGCTTTTACGTAACCGTACGGGGCGTTGGCAATGTATCCGCCCTCCTCGACTGTTTTGCGGATTCCGCGCTGCATGCGGCGTTTGATAGTTTTCAGCTCCTGCCGTGCCAGAAAGGATTCAAATTCCGAATAGGTTTCATCCATTTCGTTGCTGAGATCATAGACCTTTCGAGGGGTAATAATTTTGGTCTGC
>DATAML010000175.1:0-8194 GCA_036260545.1 Caproiciproducens sp. | reverse complement strand
CTGATTGCGGTACGAGTCCTATTCGCGGCAGCCGCATATAATGACGCGCTTTCCAAAATGAATCAGAATGCCCTGATGTGGGGCTTGCTGATTGGATTTTTAGGGCTTATACCGGGCATTATTTACCTTTGTGTTCGCAATAATTCGTCCTCAAAATTCATAATATGTAAGACATGCGGCTTTCCATACTTTCGGAATTATATGAATTGTCCCAAGTGCGGAGAACCGAATTTTCTGAGCGAACAGGAATTGAATCCGTTATCCGGGCTGCAAAGAAAGCGTGCGGAAAGGCTTTGTATTGCTGCGGATATTCTGATTGCCTTAGCTGTTCTATTGCCCGGAGTTATCAATTTTATTTATTGGCAACAGATTCTATAGAGATGTCCGTTTTTTGCAGGCACCCTCTTCATACCTTTGCCCGTGCGAATTGCCCTTGACACCGCAGAGCGAGAACCATTATAATAATTTTATAATCAGGAAGAATGGAGAACGTTTATGGTTATGGAATCCAATGGGATAATTGCAATCATGGCGCTTTATTTACTTATTATAGCCGCATCGATTGCGGTACATGTCCTGTTTGCAGTGGCTGCTTACAACGACGCGCGTTCCAAAATGAATCAGAATGCCCTAATGTGGGCGTTGCTGATTGGATTTTTAGGGGCTATACCGGGTATCATCTACCTCTGTGTGCGTAACAACCCGGTGCAGGAATTTGTGACCTGTATGAAATGCGGGGCTACATATCATGGGGCATATATGAACTGCCCGAGATGCGGGGAACCGAATTCGTTTAATCTCCAATATTTGAATCCCTTTGCGGAGCAGCAAAGAAACCGCGCTAGGGTGCTGTGTATCGTTGCCGCTATTTTAATTGGACTGGTTGTTCTGTCCGGAATCATTATGGTCGTTTTAGTTGTAGCGTCTGCAAATTATCATTAAAGTACTCTGCATGGAGTAACTCACGGCATTTGAAAAGAAAGCAGTTATGTTGGTAAAAAGATATCGCATTCAAAGAGAAAGAAAGGGCGTCCGCATTATTTTCTGCGGACGCCCTTTCTGGTTGCTGAAATCGGATCAGCTTTGCAGCTTCAGCTTGAATTTGCCGACTAGCTTGCTCAGTGTTTCTGCCTGAGCGGAAAGCTCTTCGCTTGCAGCAGCGCTCTCTTCCGCTGTTGCGGAGTTGGTCTGTACCACAGAGGAGACCTGTTCCACTCCCTGGGTAATCTGTGCAATGGCAGTCGCCTGATTGGAAGAAGCCCTGTCAATCCTTTCTACTGTTTCTCCTACAAGGTGGACCTTGGCGGCAATTTCGTCAAGTGCGGCAGCTGTTTTGGTTGCCATATCGGAACCCTCCCGGATGTTCTGCACGGAGGTTTCAATCAGCTGGGTGGTATGCTTTGCGGCTTCCGCACTTTTGCTTGCAAGGTTTCTCACTTCGTCCGCAACAACGGCGAAGCCCTTGCCCGCGGCGCCCGCTCTTGCCGCCTCCACGGCGGCGTTAAGCGCAAGAATATTGGTCTGGAAGGCGATATCATCGATGACCTTTATGATTTTTCCGATTTCACTGGAAGAACTGTTGATATTGTCCATGGAGACGAGCATATTCTTCATTTGACCGGTGCCGCGGTTTACGCCGGAAATGGTTTCCTCCACATATCCGGTTACCGTACGGACATGCTCCGCATTTTCCTTTATGTGGTTCGATACTTCTGTAGTGGCGGCTGCGAGTTCCTCAATGGTGCTGGCCTGTTCGGTGGCGCCCTGCGCAAGCTCCTGTGCTCCGCCGGATACCTGGGATGCGCCGCTGCTTACCTGCTCGGCAGAAATGTCAATTGTGGACATGGTTTCATTCAAGTCGTCGGATATTTTTTGGAAAGCCTGCTTAATCGGCTGAAAGTCACCGACATATTCCTGATTGATTTCAGCCGAAAGGTCCCCCTCCGCAATCAGGCCAAGGTTGTCGGAGATATCCTGAATATAAAGCTTCAGCGTCTCAGATGCGGATTTGAGGGATCGGGCAAGGGAACCGATCTCATCCTTTGAAACATAGGTGATCTCCACGTCGAGGCTGCCCTGGGCAATGCGTTCTGCCGCCACGGCCATTTGATTGATCGGCCTGCTCAGCGAGCGCGCAATGAACATTCCCAGAAGGATGGAAATAATGATTCCGGCCACCATGATAGCGGCAGAAATAATAAGCATCATGTCAGCCAGCTGGGTGTTGGACTGGTTTGTCAGCTTTGCGTTTGAAACACGGTTTTGCATACACTGGGTATAATTGTCGACAACTTTCTGGTTGATTGTCTTAAAATCGTCAAGGCTCTTCAGCGCATCCGCCGAATTGCCGCTTTTTGACTGTTTGATGACGTTATCCAAAGCGGGAAGCATCTGCTGTTCATACATCTGGTTTGCCTCGTCAAACAGCTTCTTTGAGGCCGCGGTGGCGATGGTCGGCCCGTATTGCTTCACATCGGTCTGATAAAAGGCTTTGTAGGTCTCCATTTTGTTTTCGATTTCTTTTATTTTATCCTGATCGTTGCAGTAAAGGATAAAATCTCTTCCCTGACCTCTCAGCCGGTCAAGGTTCAAAATGATATCGGAAATCACCGGCAGGGGTACGGTCTGCTTTTCATACAGCTTCGTACTGGAATTCTTCATCTGCACTAGGCTGACAATGCCGGAGACGCCAACAATGGTGGTAATCAGAGAAACGATCAGAAAGGAATAAATCAACTTTTTTGCAATCTTAAAATTTTTCATAAAATCTCCTAGCTTTTTTGTTCACAAAATTAGGTATTAAATATATCGGACAGTGGTAACATAAATTTATATTTTTGTTGTAAAAATAAGGAAAAGAATATTTTATGACAAAAAAATAAACGGGTATAATATCTTACCCTATCCGCCTGTCGTTTGCATTTGCTCTCGCGGATTAATGAAAAGGCAGGTTCGGCAAGGTATATTTTCGGATTCCTGTGCTTTTCAATGCAATCATTCCTCCATAACAAAATAGCTGGAAATTTCCCATGATTAATTAAAAAATATTTTAAAAAGTACTTGCATTTTGTCACACATAGTGGTATTATTATCAAGTCGCCACAATGAATGGCAAGTTGGTGTTGATTACGATGAGGGTCCACCCGTTCCCATTCCGAACACGGAAGTTAAGCTCATCTGTGCCGAAGATACTTGGCTGGCAACGGCCCGGAACAATAGGTAATGCCAACATTATAAGCAGTCACCCAATAGGGTGGCTGTTTTTTTATTGCAGCCTGGCCGTTTGCCGCAACGTAAAAGGGAGCGGCCGCAGCCGCTCCCTTTTCATTTATAAGACATGGAATTTGATTTTTTCCTTCCGGGAAATTTGCTGAACCGCCTTTCTGCCGGAGAGTGCGTTGATAAAGGTTGCCCCTGCCGACGTTGCCCATGCGCCCGCAAAATAGAAGCGGTCAAGGCCGGGAACAGTGATCTTGTTGCCCGTGAACATATCGCTGACGCGGAAAGCCTTTTTGGGCTGGTTGCAGAAGCCGTGCGTCCCGCCCATGAAGCGTTCCCAGGTAAGCAGTGTGGGGATATCCATGACCTCCACCTGGTTTGTAATGCCGGGGAAATGCATTTCAAGGATTTCAAGCACCTGCTGTGCGGCCTTTTGCTTTTCCGCTTCATAATCCGGCCTGCTGAGCTTTTTCCAGTAGGAATAAGAGGATACCAGTTCCACCTTAATTACACCCTTGCCCTGCGGAGCCATGGATTTGTCAAAACCGTAGATCTGCATTTCAAGGGAATCCAACTCATGTCCGGCGATGGTGACCGGCTGCTCCAGAAGCTGAATCAGGCTGGAGGGCTCTGCGGAAAGGTCGCGGTTTACGCCGAGAAATACATGAACAGCCCAGTTGGTTTCATCGTCCGGCTCCGCGCAGTATCCACGCAGGCGGTCGTCCATAAACCGGCCTTCCAGCATATCCAGCAGCGTTTTTCTGCCATCCGCGTCGGAAATAATATAATCGGCGTAATGCTCCGTGCCGTCCTTCAGACGGATTCCGGCGGCATTGCCGTCGCTTACGAGGATTTTTTCCGCCTTGCTGTTAAAATCGATTTTACCGCCCAGCTCTTGATACCGCTTTACGATCCCGTCAATGAACGGCGAACATCCGCCCACCGGCCATGCGATATCGCCCTGACAGCCGGACGCGTGCCGCATAATGTGCATCAGTGCGGGACAATCCGGCATGGAATACACCATCAGGGGGAATGCCCTTTGCAGGAACGGATCGGAAAAGCGCTTAGCGAAATCCGTCATTGTGGTAGTAAGCCATTTTTTGTTTTTAAAAAACCACGGGATGTTTTTCAGCATACCTGGAAACCCGCCCAAAAGCAGTTCCCCCATGACGTCGCCTGCGGAAAAGCTGCGGATTCCTTTTATGTATTCATGGATTACATCCTTATCCTGCGGAGAGAGCGAGAGCAGGTGTTCTTCCAGCGATTTCGGGTCGTAATAGTCCATCAGCATTTTACCGTCCGGAGAAGCCACGCTGACGCATTCCTTTGGGTACACCATATCGGTGGGCATCGCGCCAATTTCCGACCAGATTTGATTAATTTTCAGCTTGGGAGAACAGCCCATCAGGTGGTGGATGCATACGTCAAAGGTGTAGCCGCTTCGCTTCCAGGATGCGCACTGGCCGCCTGCGCGGCTGTGCATTTCGTAAATATGGGTGTCAAACCCGTTCATCTGCCCGTAGATACCAGCGGCCAGTCCGCCCAGACCGGCGCCGATAATAATGATTGATTTTGCCACTGCAATTCCCCCTTCTCCGTAACAGCCGTTTCGATACCGTGTTCATCGGCCGGGCTGTCTGTGCCGCAGCCTGCGCGCGGCAGCATCGCATAATTTCTTTAAGTATAGAAGCAATTTTTTTATTTGTCAACGGAAATAAAGAACCGCTTGAATTGCCGTCTTTCCGGTGCATTTAACACTTGCATTTTTGGGGTTTTGGTTTATAATATATTTAGCGATTTAAAGCATAAAGTTACGAAAGCGAAATAGAAACGGGAAAAGGACATCGGATTATGATTATTGTAATGAAAAACGGCTCCACGCAGCAGGATGTGGAGAAGGTAGTAGAGATATTGACGGCGCACGGCCTTGGCGCGAACCTTTCTACCGGTTCGCAGGCCACCATCGTGGGCGTACTGGGCGATAAAACCAAACTGGGCGGCTTTGATTTCGAAATGCTCGACAGCGTTGAAAAATGCGTGCCGATTATGCACACTTATAAGCTTGCCAGCCGCGAAATGTGTCCGGACGGGCGCACTGTGCAGGTGGGCGACCAGATCATCGGGGCAAAAAAGCTTGTGATGATCGGCGGGCCCTGCGCCGTGGAAAGCGAGGACCAGATCATGCAGGCGGCGCTCGGCGTAAAAGCTGCGGGCGCAAATTTCCTGCGCGGCGGCGCGTATAAGCCGAGAACCTCGCCCTACTCCTTCCAGGGGCTGGAGGAAGAGGGCCTGAAGATCATGCGCAAGGCAGCGGACGCTACCGGGCTCAAGGTCGTGAGCGAGATCGTGGCGCACGATCAGATCGATACGGCGGCCAAATACTGCGATATGTTCCAGATCGGCGCGCGGAATATGCAGAACTTCCGTCTGCTGCGTGAGGTAGGGCGCGCAAAGGTGCCGGTGCTGCTCAAGCGCGGGATTTCCTCCACAATCGAGGAATGGCTGGACGCCGCGGAATACATTATGAGCGAGGGGAACTACAATGTCGTGCTCTGCGAACGCGGCATCCGTACCTTTGAGACGGCCACACGCAATACGCTGGATGTATCCGCGATCCCAGTGGTCAAGGAGCGCAGCAGCCTGCCGATTATTGTAGACCCGTCCCATGCAGCGGGAAAAACAAGATACATCGCTTCGCTGTCACTCGCGGCCATCGCCGCGGGAGCGGACGGCCTGATCATCGAGGTGCACCCCAACCCCAAGGCGGCCATGAGCGACGCCGCCCAGCAGCTCACCCCGGAGACTTACGCCGCGCTTTTCCAAAAGGTCGGAGCGGTAGCCGCCGCTGTGGGAAGAACTTTATAATAAAATTAATTGTCAACCTATTTTAATAAATAGGTTGACAATGTTTTTTTCTCCCCCTATACTAAAGATAATATAAATGAAACCGGGAGAAAAGATATGAGAAACAAAGCAACCTTTTATTTAACCTTCTGCGCGCTCTTTGCGGCGATCACCGCCGTTGCGTCGCAGATATCCGTTCCGATGCAGCCGGTGCCGATCAATCTGGCTACCTTTTCCGTTTATCTGGCGGGCGCGGTTCTTGGCGCGCGCTACGGGGCGATCAGCCAGTCGGTCTATGTGCTGCTCGGCGCGGCAGGGCTTCCTGTTTTTGCGCAGTTCCGGGGCGGGTTCCATGTGATTCTGGGGCCGACGGGCGGCTATATCATCGGATACGTCGCGGCAGCGTGGCTGGTCGGTTTTATGACGGAACGGCTCGGCTGCGGGGCTTTGCAGCGGATTCTCTCCATGACTGCGGGAATGGCGCTGTGTTACCTGCTGGGCACAGTCTGGTTTATCCTGCTTACAAAAACCGGCGTTTGGGCGGCGCTGACAATGTGCGTTTTCCCGTTCCTGATCGGCGACGCGGCGAAGATTGCGGCGGCGGCTGTGCTGGCTCCCCGGCTCCGCACAGTACTTCAGAAAACAGCGGAGGGTGGCGTGTAAAGCCGCCAATTATTGTATAAAATAATTCTTAATACGCATTGTTGAAAAATCGGTTAAAAATGTTGAAAAGCAACTGAAAAATACAAGCTGTAATAATGATAAGTCCGAAACTGCGTGAAAATGCCGGTTTGGGGCTTATTTCATTATACAAATAGTAGATGTTGTATAAGATATATCATACAGTATCAACATTTCGGGGAAAAAGCGCGGATTTTACACAGAATTAAACAGAAGGCGGTTGAGAAAGCGCCGCGGTATACTCTCTGTTTTTGAAATGACGGATAAGACACAGCGTGTAAACGTGTAAAACAGCGAGAAAACAGGAGAGAATAGGAAACTAAATTAAAAAAACGGCTTTTTGCTATTGACAGATTCACCGCCCTGTGGTAATATCATTTATGCAATTCCTTTGCGCCTGTTTTTTGGCGCGCTTTTTTCAGTAAAGGCAGCCCTGCCAAAGGGCGGGGCGTTGTGATATTTCCAAAAATTTCAGGAGGTAAAAGCTATGTCTACCTATATGCCAAAAGCCGGTCAGGTTGACCGCAAGTGGTATGTAATTGATGCCGCCGGCAAGCCGCTCGGCCGCGTTGCAGAACAGGCCGCAGTTTTACTCCGCGGCAAACATAAGGTGACCTTTGTCCCGCATGTGGACTGCGGAGATCACGTTGTGATTATCAACTGCAAGGAAGCTGTATTTACAGGTAAAAAACTCGAAAAGAAGATTTATTACCATCATACCGGTTATATCGGCCACATGAAAGCGGTCAAAGCCGGTACCCTTATGAACGAGAATCCGTGCAAGGCCATGGAGCTTGCCGTAAAAGGCATGATCCCGTCCAACACGATCGGCCGCGCCGCAATGGCCAGACTGCGTTTGTTTGAAGGCGCCGAGCATAAGCACGCCGCCCAGCAGCCGCAGGCCTGGGAACTGTAAGGGAGGAGGAATAGACTATGTACGAGAAAGCACCTTATTTTTATGGAACCGGCAGAAGAAAAAGCTCCGTTGCCCGCGTAAGAGTTTATCAGGGCACCGGCAAGGTAACCATTAACGACAGAGACATCGACGATTATTTCGGCCTTGATACCCTCAAGCTGATTGTCCGTCAGCCTCTGGTTTTAACCAGTACGAACGAGAAGTTTGACATTGTCTGCCGCGTAGCCGGCGGCGGCGTAACCGGCCAGGCCGGCGCAATCCGCCACGGTATCGCAAGAGCGCTGCTCCAGTACGACGCAGAGAATTTACGCTCCTCTCTGAAGAAGGCCGGGTTCCTGACCCGCGACCCTCGTATGAAGGAGCGCAAGAAGTACGGTCTGAAGGCCGCCCGTCGTGCGCCTCAGTTCTCCAAGAGATAACAACACACAAAAGCAAAAGGATGCACCGCAAGATGCATCCTTTTTTGTTTCAAAATCCCTCACGTCACGCTATCCGTAATCTGATTGTTCACCGCAGTCGGGTACGCCCCCG
>DATAML010000166.1:0-3094 GCA_036260545.1 Caproiciproducens sp. | reverse complement strand
TAATTAATTATGAAGCCTTACGCTTCAATAATCCCCAGCCCTTTTGCCTCCATCACCGCATCCGCCGCCTTGTTGACATTGAGCTTCAGATAGATCATCTTTGTGTGCGTCCTGACTGTGTTGATCGTCAGCCCCGTCATTTCCACAATTTCCGTATTTTTATATCCCTGTGCCAGCAGAGTGAGAATATACTTCTGCTGCTTTGACAGCTTGACCGGTTTCTTATTAATATTGGCTGTAATTCCTTTCTGCTTTTTGGAAACCTCGTAGGCGCAAAGCAGAACCTGATTGAGATAACGCCCATCAAGCTGCCCGGCATAATCAGCCTTGCCAGCCATTACGGTTATTCTTTTAAGAATTGGCAGCACCGAGGCCCCCTCATCCGAGATAATGCGCACAGTGCGGAAGGGCTGCATGGCAAGCAAAACCCCTTCCAGAGTCTGCACGGCTTCTTTTTTTGAACCGGTCGCCCATTGCAGTGCGGCCTGCAGTACGCCGGCTTCGGCAGCATCCAGCGGGCGGTTATAATCCGCGCCGAGTTTCTTCAGCTTTTCCAGATATTCCATCGCTTTGTCCGGCTCAGAGAGCACGATATATGCCCGCGCGGTGGTGAAATACTGGTAAAGCTTATAAAAGCGGAGATGCTCGTCATCGGTGACAAAAAGCTGCCTCAGCCACATTTTTGCGGCTTCCCGGTCAGCGTGCCACAGTTGATGTTTTGTATCAATCGCAAGGAAATTCGGATTCAGGTAAAGGGCGCTTTCCCCCTTGATTCGTCCGGCGAACTGTTCCCTTACGCTTTTTGACTCTTTTGTTTTTCCCGCCGCGCTTAATATTTGGGATAACAGCATGAAAACACAGAAGTGCATCTCAAACCGGAGGTCTTTTTTGAGCTCGCTTTGTGCAAGAAGAATGGATTCATAAGCTTTTTCGAGCCTGTTTGTCTCATAATAAAGCCCTGCCCTCACGCAGGAGCAGAATACATCAATTTCTTTCGGAAAAATGGCGCCGAACGCTTTCCGGATGGCCTGAAACCCGTTGTCCATATCCGGAATAATCTCCAGACAGTCGCAAAAGGAGCGGTGCATATACGGGAAATTCTGTGTAATGGACGGCGTGTAAATATTGATTGAATCATAGCTTTGACCGGGCAGCGTATTTATCCATCTGGAAAAGTCCTCCGTATATTCGTAGAGGCTTTTGCGGAAATCGGCAAACCGTATGGTGCAGATAAAGCCGAGAAGATCGTCCTCCTGCATGCGGCTCAGATTTTGTTCGGAAGCAATGTAATCGTTCATCGTATCGATATACCGCAGTGCTGCTTCCGCGTTTCCGTTCAGGTAATTTGCCCACGCGGATTCAATAACCAGAGATATATTACTTTTTATAAACTCCTCTGGCAGCTTATCGAAAACAAAAACCGTAAAATAGTTAAGCCATTCCTCAACGCTGAAATCCATATAACCGGAGTTCAACTGAAAAAAGCATCGGTCAATGCCGTCGTGATCTTCGGCGCGAACATAGTAAGCGAGCGCGGTGAAAAATTCCTGACGCTCATAATAACGATTGGCAACCTTCAGAACCAGCTTTCGAACGTCAATATCCTGGCGCTCTTTTAGCTTGCCGCGCAAAAATTCCAGAAACAGATGATGATAGCGGTAGGTACTCCGAGAGGTTTTGACTGCAAATAAATTTTGGATTACCAGCCTGTCCAAAATCTTTTCCGCATCTTTTTCACCTGTCAGAATGTCGCATAATTCGGCATCCATTTCATTCAGCACGGAAGTTACAAGCATAAATTCCCGCAGGCCGGCATCCCACTTCTCCCAAATATTCTTATTGATATAATTTTCAAGGATCTGTCCGCCGCCCTCCGGGGCCTCAAAATGCGTGCTTTTGGAAAGCGCGTTGATACCGATCGCCCAGCCGCCGGTGGAATCAAAAACCGCCTGCGCCTGTGTCTCGGTTATGCTGTGTCCCAGAACGCGGTAATAATTTCGTATTTCTCCCGCCGTGAAGGCAAGCTCGTCAGCCGTAATAAAGACACCGTTTTTGTACTCACAGAATTCGCTGAACTCATCAGGAAGTCCATTTCGGCTTAGAAGCAAGATGTCAAACGCACGGGGCAGCCGTTTTAATATGAACGGCAGAGCTTTTAAGATTTCTTTATTGGTTATCGTGTGTAAGTCATCAAGAATCAGAGCATAGGACTGCTCGTCCTGTGCAAATTCCAGCAAAAGATCGATGGTGTATTCAACCGGAGAGGAATAAAACGCCGGGCTGTTCAAAATTTGCTGCATTTTCAGGTTGTCCGGCTGGACGGACAGAATACCGGTGCAAAGCAGTTTGTAAAACACAAACGGGGCGTTGTCGTATTCATCCAGTCCGATCCAGATCGATTTCCGGCCTGAATTTTTGACCCACAGCAGGGTGGAAACGGTTTTTCCGTACCCCGCGGGCGCACAAACTACGGCTAAGCGGCTTTCCGCCGCCCGGTTGTATAAATTTAACAGTTCATGCCGGGGCGCGCAGACTTCCGGCAGCGGCGCTGGCAAAAATTTATCGTTATCAAAATTACCCGCAGACATAGCACACCTCCTCTTTTTCTATTATATGAACTAAATGGAATAAATTCAATTAAAATATGACAAAAATCTCACATCGAAAAAATTTTAAGAAAAAATATTTTTTTAAATCTTCACATCGATGTGATTTTTTATTTTGCAAAGTAACCTTACAATTTAGGTTGGGTATCATTGCCGTATTTTAACCAGCTTAATACTGGAGAAGGAAATCAGCAGATACCACAGCAGGAAAGGAGAAACAAGAGAATGAAGAAACGATTTAGAATCTATATGTTTTCGGACGACTACATTGTTCCGACACGTTCAAAACGGGAAGTGAGGTTTAATGCAACGTGAAAAAATTATTATCTTTATTGCTAGCTTTTCTTTTGGTTCTTGGGCTTTTGCCGCTGAACCCTCTGCCGGCGTATGCGACAGTAAGTGCTATTTGTTCAGGTACTTATACTTGGGTTGCACAGGCTGGGGGTGAGGTCTATCTTTGCACCGGCGGCGGCTCAGATTGGATAAAG
>DATAML010000163.1:0-3596 GCA_036260545.1 Caproiciproducens sp. | reverse complement strand
ATTCCGGTACTGTACTGGGAAAATTCGCTCGGCCGCAGCAAAAGCTGCGACATCGTCTTAAACGATACGACGGCAAGCCGAAACCACGCCGTTCTGATGCGGCGCGAAACCGGATGGTACGTCTCCGATACAGGTTCCAAGGCAGGCACCTTTGTCAACGCGAAAAAGATTCAGGAAGCCTGCCGGATCGTTCCCGGCGACGTCATTGTCCTCGGCTCCACCGCCCTGCGGTTCAACCGCACCCCGAACGCAAAGCCGCAGTCTGTCCGGAGGGTTCTTCCCGCCGCTTCGCCTACATTGCTGCTGCTCCGCGTTTCGCTTATCCAGCTTCTTCTGTGCGTTCAGGCCTGCTTCGGCGGCACGGCGTTCAGTTACGAGCCGGCCATTCCGTTCGGCGTAATGTTTGCGCTGGAATGGATTATGTACCTGATCTCCATGAAGGGGCTGAAACACGTAAGCTTTGAGCTGGAAACCGTGGGCTTTCTGCTGAGCGGGATTGGGATTATGCTGATCTTTGAAGCAAGCAAAAAGGACGCCTACAAACAGCTGGGCGCGCTTGGTATCGGCGTGGTGCTGTTCTGTGTGATGATCTGGTTCTTAAATGACCTGAACCGGGTTATGAAGATGCGCGTTGCCATCGGCGTAGCCGCAATCCTGCTGTTTGCCGTAAACCTGGTGTTTGCGCGCGCACAGAACGGCGCAAGGAACTGGATTAACCTTGGAGGTTTTTCCGTTCAGCCCTCGGAGTTTGTTAAAATCGCATTTATCTTTGTGGGCGCCTCTACGCTGGACAGGCTCCAGACCGCCAAAAACCTGACGGGATTCATCTCGTTTTCCGCCGTATGTCTGGGCGCGCTCTTTCTGATGCGCGACTTCGGCACGGCCTGCGTCTTTTTCATTACCTTCCTGATTATCGCGTTCATGCGCTCCGGCAGCGTGCGGACCATCGCGCTGATCTGCGCCGTGGCGGCGTTTGGAGCGTTCCTTATTATCAAATTTAAGCCATATGTGGCGCAGCGCTTTGAAGCGTGGCGCCATGTCTGGGATTACGCGGAGGGTACGGGCTACCAGCAGACACGCGTGCTCAGCTACTCCGCGAGCGGCGGGCTGTTCGGCATGGGGCTTGGAAAAGGCAGCCTTAAAACCGTATTTGCTTCCACCAGCGACCTGATGTTCGGCATGATCTGCGAAGAGCTCGGGGTGGTTCTTGGTCTTGCGGTGGTTTTTGCCATCGCGATGCTCCTGTTTTACGCGCGTTCGGACGCGACGCGGAGCCGCTCGACTTTTTATTCGATTTCCGCCTGTGCGGCAGCCGGAATGCTGCTGTTCCAGACCTGCCTGAATGCTTTCGGCGCGACCGACGTTCTGCCGCTGACCGGCGTCACCCTTCCGTTTGTAAGCCTCGGCGGCTCCAGTATGGTGGCGGTCTGGGGACTTCTGGCCTTTATCAAGGCCAGCGATGAGCGCACTTATGCGGCAAGGAGGAAGAAACGGTGAAAACGACCGGAACGCGTTCCCTGATTCTTTATATTCTCGGCCTCGGATTCCTATTCGGTCTCGGCGTATTCCTTTTTGGACTGATTACGCAGGGCGGCACCTGGGCCATGCAGCCGTTCAACAAGCATCTTTCGGGGGGGGGGCCAGCTTACCTACGGCGGCAGAATTCTTGACCGCAACGACGTGGTGCTGGCAAAGAGCGAAAACGGCAAGCGGATTTACAACAGCGATGAGACAATCCGCCGTGCGATGCTGCACGCGGTGGGCGATACCAACGGTTCTATTTCAACCGGCATCCAGTACAACTACCGTTCCCAGCTTTCCGGCTACAACATCGTCACCGGGCTGGCCGCCCCCTCGGGCAAAAGCAGTGGCTGTGACATCAAGCTGACGCTTGACAGCAGCCTGTGCAAACTGGCGCTCCAAAAGCTTGGGAGCCGGAGCGGTGCGGTTGCGATTTACAACTATAAAACCGGTGCAGTGCTCTGCATGGTGAGCACGCCTAATTTTGACCCGGCAAATCCGCCCAAGGACCTTGACACCGATAAAACGGGAAAGTACAACGGCGTTTATCTGAACCGTGTGCTTTCCTCCTCTTATACGCCCGGCTCGATCTTCAAAGTTGTGACCTCTGCCGCGGCGATCGAGAATTTTTCGGACCTGGACGAACGCACCTGGAACTGCAACGGCAGCATCATGATAAACGGCAACCGAATCACGGATGTTTCCGCCTACGGCACCCTGAATTTTAAAAATGCCCTGGCAAAATCCTCAAACGTTGCCTTCGCGCAGATGGCGATTGAGCTGGGCCAGAAAAAAATGACCGACGCCGCAAACGCCGCGGGCTTTAACCGCAGCTTTGACCTGGACGGGATTCCGACGAGCAAAAGCGTCTACAAGGTAAACGGTGTGGCGGACAACGAGCTCGGCTGGTCAGGAGTAGGGCAGTATACGGATTTGACCAACCCCTACCACATGATGCTGATGATGGGTGCGATTGCAAACGGAGGCACCCCGGTAAAACCGTATATGATCGATCGCATTACGACGCAGTTCGGTCTGCCCACGCAGGTTGGAAGAACGCAGAACGAGGCGCAGCTCTTTAAAAAGGAAACGGCCGACCGGCTGAAGACCTATTTGCGCTACAACGTTTCCAGCTATTACGGCGATAAGCGATTCCCCGGACTTGCCGTTTGCGCCAAAACCGGCACGGAGGAGGTAGGCGGCGGAAAAGACCCGAACGGGTGGATGGTCGGATTCTCCTCCAACAGCGACACGCCGCTGGCGTTTGCCATTGTGGTGGAAAACTCCAAGAGCGGCATCACTTCCGCAGGTGAAATTGCTTCGGCCCTGAGGACCGCCGCGGCGAAGACTTTAAAATAACAAAGTTTCCGGTATGGCCAGAAACTTCACAATAACAGACAGGGACTTTCCGGCGACGCCGGAAAGTCCCTGTCTTTATGTTTGCTCTTATTCGGTTCTCATACGCAGGCGCGTTCCAACTGCGGATCGAGCAGCCGGTAGCCCACGTTCTTTACGCAGAATATTCGGATATCGGAACCGATCCGGATAAGCTTTCTCCGCAGATAGCTTATGTACACTTCGAGGTTATTGTCCGCCGTGGAATTTTCCAGCCCCCAAAGGCGGCTCAGAAGCTCTTCCTTGCTGACGATGTTGTGCCCGTTCAGGAAGAAGTATTTCATGATTTCAAACTCTTTATTGGAAAGTCGGACGGAATCGTCCCCTTGCGTCAGTTCATAGGTTCCCATATCCAGGCTTAATTTTGAAAAATGAAGAAGGTTGTCCAGAATAAATTCACCCCTGCGGCGGGTGATTGCGTTCAGCCTTGCCATAAATTCTTCGTCGGCGAACGGCCTTTCCATAAAATCGTCTGCCCCGCTTTCCAGACTGCGCACCTTTTCGCTTACACTGCATTTGGGAGACAGCATGAGCACGGGTACGGAAATCCTGGCCTTCCGGATTCGCTTTAAAACGTCCAGACCGGTGTAGCCGCCAAGCTCCGCTTCAATGACCGCCGCATCATAAATCCCGCTTAAAGCTTCATCCAGTCCGACTTCTCCGTCGTTTACGGAATAGAC
>DATAML010000160.1:0-8904 GCA_036260545.1 Caproiciproducens sp. | reverse complement strand
AGATTCGTGCCCTTTTCTTTGTTGAACTGGTCGAGATACGGCTGATGCTGGAAGTAGTTCGCATCAATTTCCTTACTCTCAAGGGAAGTATTCGGAATCACGTAATCGTTGAATTCCTTGATCTCAAGGTCATAGCCCTTTGCTTTCAGCAGCTTTGCAGCCTCTTTCAAAATGATCGCGTGAGGCGTCGGGGAAGCACCGATCACAATTTTCTTTGCAGCCGGGGCGGTGCTCGCGGCAGCAGCGGAAGCAGGTGCGGCTGCGGAAGAAGCCGCGCCGGAATTCGCGCATCCGGCAATGGAAGATATGGTTAAAGCGGAAATTAATAAAGCAGAAATAATCTTTTTCATTGTATAGCCCTCCAATTAATCGTATTTTGATTTATTTTCTTCGGTCACTCAGTCCCGCAGCCTTCATGCCGATGCCCTGCAGCACCTGGACAATCACGACAAGCAGAACCACCGTGACAAACATAATATCATTCTGATAACGGTAATAACCGTAGTTAATTGCAGTGGTGCCAAGTCCGCCTCCGCCTACAAACCCCGCCATGGCGGAGTAGCCTAAAATCGTGGTAATGGCAATTGCGCTGCCTACAATCAGAGACGGTTTGGCTTCGGGGAGCATGACCTTCCAGATAATCTGCATGGAAGAAGCACCCATGGACTGAGCTGCCTCAATCACTCCGACGTCAACCTCTTTGATGGAGGACTCGACGAGTCTGGCAATAAACGGCGCGGCCGACAAGGTAAGCGGTACAATGGTTGCCGTGGAACCGAGCGTGGTACCCACAACAATCCGTGTAAACGGAAGAATGGCAACCAGAAAAATCAAGAAAGGAATGGACCGGGTGATGTTGACAATCACATCCAGTATTTTATACAGCCATGCACACGGGCGGATCCCTTCCCTTGCGCTGGTGACAAGCAGAATTCCAATCGGCAAACCGATCACGTAGGCGAAAAGTGTAGACATCAGTACCATATACAGGGTTTCACCAATGCCCTGTACTAACATGCTGAGCGTTGCTTCATCCCACATAACCATTCACCTCCTCAGCGGACAAACCCCTGGCGCGTACATACGCAAACATCTTCCGCGCGAGAGCCTCATCCTCGGGCAGCTGAACCACCATCTGGCCAAATGCCTTACCGTCAATATTTTTAGTATCCGCATACATAATGTTGACGGGAGCCTTGCATTCGAGCACCATATTGGCAATCACCGGCTCAAAGGAAGAATTCCCATCGAAAACAATACGCATACATTGCTTGCTTACAAAATTTTCAGTGCGCCTGCCATCCGGATAGACAAGCTTTTGCGCGGCCGCGGTCTGCGGCTTATAGAATATATCCTGAACCGCACCGACTTCGGCAATTTTGCTTTCATCGATAATGGCGACGCGGTTGCAGATTTCCTCAATCACGCTCATCTGGTGCGTGATGATGACAATGGTGATTCCCAGCCGGAGGTTAATGTCCTTGAGCAGCGCCAGAATAGACACCGTTGTAGTCGGGTCAAGCGCGCTGGTCGCTTCGTCGCAGAGAAGCACCTTTGGGTTCGTGGCAAGCGCGCGGGCAATCGCCACTCTCTGTTTCTGCCCGCCCGAAAGCTGGGATGGATAGGATTTTGCGCGGTCGGAGAGGCCAACAAGCTCCAAAAGCTCCTCTGCCCTTTTCTTTGCCTCCGCTTTTTTAACTCCGGCGATTTCCAGCGGGAAACAGATATTTGCCTCCGCCGTGCGCTGCATTAAAAGGTTGAACTGCTGAAAAATCATTCCCATGGAGTGCCTGGCCTGACGCAGTTCTTTATCGGAAAGCCGGGATAAGTCGCGGCCGTCGAATAAGACCGTGCCCTCCGTCGGCTTTTCAAGCATATTGATACACCGAACCAGTGTGCTTTTTCCTGCACCGCTCATGCCGATAATCCCAAAAATCTCGCCCTGTTCGATGGATAGGTTGATATCGTTCAAGGCATGGACTTCCGCATTTTTTGATTGATACGTCTTGCCGAGCGACTTTATTTCTATAATTGGATTGCTCAAACCGGCACCTCCGTTTGTATGCAGGATCAAGCGTTGTTAATATACTAAGTTTATATGAATTATATGTTTGCTAACAACGTTTGTCAATGCATATTTCAAAATTTATTCACATTTGTCAGTTTACACGAACTCTGGCTGCAAGAGCCTTAATTTTAATACCTTTTTCCATAAACATTTTTTCATGCTCGGTCATAACATTATCCGGGCAGTTTTCCGCGTGCAGATCGCAGGTTTTGCGGAGAATCTGAAACCCGCTCTGCTCCAGATAGCCGAGCGTGTCGGCAAAAAGCGCATCGTCATCCGTCTTGAACCGGATTTCCCCGTCCTTTGCCAGAAACTGTTTATAGAGCTCCAGTTGACGCGGATAAGTCAGGCGGCGTTTGTTGTGCTTCGGCTTCGGCCACGGATTACAGAAATTGATATAAATCCGTTCCACGGTATCGTCCGGGCCCATCATATCGGAAATCCGCTCGATATCCTGCGGCATCAGCACAACGTTATCCGGTTCCCTGTTCTCTTCCCGGAACGCCTGCTCGATATACCGCTTTGCCGGTGCCAGAACCGTGTCCTTCAGATCGATTCCCATATAGTTGATCTGCGGATTCTTCGGTGCCATGCCCGCCAGAAAGAGCCCCTTGCCGCAGCCGAGCTCCAGGTGGATGGGCTGGCGGCGGCAGAAATAGCTGTGCCATTTTCCGCGGTACTGCACGGGATTCCTCACAAAGAATTTACACGCGTTCAGTTCCGGCGCGGCCCAAGGCTTGTTGCGCATTCTCATGTCTTAAAATCCTTATCTTTATGATATTTCCTGCCAGTTTTTGCAGACGTCCACCCATTTCAGGCTCTTTGAAAGATCAAAAAGCTCTTCGCAGGTCAGCCGCACACAGGAGTTGGAACTGCCCGCCGCCGGAAAGATTTCCTGAAAGCGCCGGAGGGAACAGTCGCAATAAATTTTTGCGGATTCCGGATTATCGAACGGGCACACGCCGCCTACCCGGTAGCCGGTCTGCTCTTCCACGTTCTCCGGCGCAAGCATTTTTGCCTTAACCCCGAATTCTGCCTTAAATTTCGCGTTATCGATCTTCGCGTCGCCCGCGGCAACGATAATTACGCAGCCGCCGTTATACTCCAGCGAGATCGATTTTGCAATACGGGCAGGCTCCACATTCAGCGCCTGCGCGGCAAGTTCCACCGTTGCACTGGAAACCGGAAACTCGCGCATTCGGTCGTCCATATGATACTGTTTTAAATACTCCCTTACCCGTTCTGCCGCCATTTCTTTTGCCTCCGAGCCTTCCGGCCGTTATTAATAAATTTAAGTATATCATAAACAAAACCGCTGAAAAGGGTTTTAAATTGTTTTTGTAATAAAATCTAAAATAAGTTATATAAAACTTAATTTTATGTATTTTTTGCAAGTCATCCTGTCTTATTCTGCATAATTTGAAAGGAAGGCTGCCGCATGTGCAGCAGGGCAGGGCACCGGACGGAGTATAATGAACGGGCCTGCCGCATAAAAATATTCAATGCAGACCTGTTGCCTGCCGTTCCATATTGTTCCTTTGGAAATACCATTCGAAAGGATGTGGCAGAATGAATGGAAAAACAGAATGCGGCCGGGATGAGGACTGCCGTGAATTCAGAGAAAAGATCAGGGAACTTGAAATCATCAATCAGCGCTACAAAACCATGATTGAACAGTCCGGCTGCATATTTTTTGAATACAGCCTGCCGGACGGAACTGTTTTGTGCAGTACAAACTTTGGCCGGATACTCGGAATGGAGTCGGAAGGCGAAAGGCTGCCGCAAGTCCTGCTGGACAGCAGCATCGTCCACACGGACGATACGGAAGATCTGGAGCTCCTGTTTGAAAAAATCCGATGCGGCCAGCCGGACGCCGAAGGCGAGTACCGGATAAAGGATCAAAACGGTTCTTACCTGTGGTACCGGATTCATCTTGCGGCTGTTCCGGGAATCGACGGCTATGCCGCGGCAGTTGGGCAGATGACCGATATTACCTGCCAGAAAAACGAGATGCAAACCCTGATGCAGAAGGCTCAGCACGACGAACTGACCGGGCTGCTGAATAAATCCGCCACCCGGCGCTTTGTGGAAGGCTCGCTTACCGGCGGCTCTTCCTGCGCCCTGTTCGTGATCGACGTGGATCACTTCAAATGCGTCAACGACAGCATGGGGCATATGTTTGGGGATATGGTGCTTTTTGAAGTGGGAAGCTGCCTGAAAAAACTCTTTCGCTCCTCGGATATTGTGGGGCGCATCGGCGGGGACGAATTTCTGGTCCTTTTAAAGGACGCGGGGGAACCTGCGTTGATTCAAGACAAGGCTGAAATTCTGAACCGTGCCCTGAACCGCACGCTGTGCAGCGAAAACGGAGAGTATACGATTTCCGGCAGCATTGGGGTTTCCGTCTATCCGAAAGACGGAACGACTTACAGCGAGCTGTTCGGCAAGGCGGATGCCGCGCTTTACCGGGCAAAACGCGGCGGGCGCAACAACTGCGTGATCTATCAGAGCGGATGGGAAGAGGAAATCTGCTGCGGGATGTTTCCGGAAGACGATATGCCGCCGCAGTGTTCCCTATAAAATAAAAAACATCTGACAGGAATCACCCGCCGGATGTTTTTTTGATTCACAGTATAACCGGGCAGCCCCGGATTTATTATAACGCTCCCTGCGCACCTGCAATACCCTTGATGACTTCGCCAGCAAGGATCAGTCCCGCGACCGACGGCACAAACGAGATGCTGCCCGGAATTGCCCGGCGGACGGTGCACTTGCGTTTTGTGCCGGGCGGGCAGACGCAGTGCGCACGGCAGCTGATGCTCATGTCCTCCAGAGGAGTAATTGGAGGCTCCTTGGAATACACGACCTTGAGCTTTGGTACCCCGCGCACCTTCAGCTCCCTGCGCATTACCCGCGCAAGCGGGCAAACACTGGTGCTGTAGATATCGGCGACTTCAAATTTTGTGGGGTCAAGCTTATTCCCCGCGCCCATGCAGCTGATAATGGGTACATTCAGCTTCTGCGCGCGGACAATCAGTTCCAGCTTGGACGATACGGTATCGATCGCGTCGATAATATACGAATATTTGGACAGGTCGAACTCGTCCGCGTTTTCCGCCGTGTAAAAGCATTCATGCGTAGTGACGGCCGCGTTTGGATTGATCTCAAGGATGCGGTCACGCATCACCTCTACCTTTTTCATGCCGACCGTTTTCCGCGTTGCAATGAGCTGCCGGTTGATATTCGTCAGGCAGACCCGGTCGTCGTCAAACAACTCCAGGCTGCCTACGCCGCTTCTCGCCAGAGCTTCCGCCGCGAAAGTACCCACGCCGCCGATACCGAAAACGGCCACAACGGAGTTTTTCAGCTTAAGCATGGCTTCCTCGCCAAGCAGCAGCTGTGTTCTTGAAAATTCATTCAGCATAATTCTGCCATCCGTTCGACTTCATTTATTTTCTTCCAGAACAGCGCATACCGCGTCTACGATTACGTCCGGGTCTGCAAGCGCGCCTTTTCCGTAACTTCCTTCCGCAAGCATGCCCTCTTTCGGATCAATAAAGCGGTACCCATACCGTTTCAGTTTTTCCACATTATCCTGTACAATGGGATTTTCCCACATATTCGTGTTCATCGCCGGCGCAATCAGCACCGGTTTGTCCTTAACGGCAAGAATGGTGGTGGAAAGCATATCGTCTCCGATGCCGCCGGCTATTTTCCCGATGCAGTTCGCCGTCGCCGGTGCAATCAGGACAAGGTCGGCCTTCCGCGCAAGCGAAATATGCTCGACTTCCACCGGATAATCATCCTCAAACACATCCGTGTAAACACGGTTCTGGGTCAGGGAACGGAACGTAAGCGGCGTAACGAATTCCGTTGCGCCCTGCGTCATAATGACGTCCACATTATAGCCCTTTTTATAAAGGCGGTGAGCAATATCGGCGGCTTTGTACACCGCGATGCTGCCGGTAATCCCAAGCAGTATATTTTTCACTTTGTTCCCTCCGCTATTTTTTTCAGCACACTGTCCGCAATCGCGGCCGCAATGGCTTCTTTGCCTTCCAACTTAACGAAATTCGCGCCCGCATCAATCAGAAAGCCCTCGTGGTTTCCGTCCTTGATGGTGCCGGTATCGTTCGCAAGAACAAAATCGCAGCTGTTTTTGATCAGAAGCCGGTAAGCGGTGTCGATCAGCAGCTTTTCGTCCGCGCCGCTCAGCAGTTTAAACCCGACCAACAGCGTTTGGGGACTTAACCGCTTTATCATCTCTATGACTTTTGGCGTTTTCCGCAGAACCAGCACCGGATGCTCCAGTTCGGAACTGATCTTATTCTCACCCGAAATATTCTGCTCTAAAAGCGCCTCTTTCACAATGGAAGTCATGTCCTGCTGTGAAACAAGCTCCTGCCGGTCATTGAGCCGACGGGAAATACTCTCCGCAATGCTTTCCGGCGTGGCGATGCTGTTCACTTTGTAGTCGCTCACCGCCATGGAATGGATGACGGCGTCGATTTTCTCATTTGTGAGCAGGGCTTCCAGCCTGCTTTGCAGGTCGTCCGTCCCCTCGATCCGGATGATACGGATATTGCCGCCTTCGGCAGGAACGGCCGAACCGGCCCCGCAGAGATAGTAAACGGTATGCGCGCTGCCCGGGAGCCGCCGGGAAAATTCCCCGGCAATCAGGCTGCCGAGCCTGCCGGTTGCTCCGTTCGTGATGCTTCTTACCGCGTCAATCCGTTCCCGCGTTCCTCCGGACGTAACAATAATATTCAAACAAACACATCCTTTTAGAAAAGCCTATTCAATCATTCAGATAATGCGGAGTGGAAAGATACCTTTCGCCGGTATCCGGCAGCAGGGCAACAATGATCTTCCCCTGATTTTCCGGGCGTTTTGCCAGCTCCGCCGCGGCCCAGACCGCAGCCCCGGAAGAAATGCCGACCAGCAGCCCTTCCTGTTTGCAGAGCTCCTGCCCCGCACGATATGCGTCATCGCCCTTTACTTTTATGACTTCATCATAAATATTAGTATTCAGCGTATCCGGAACAAAACCCGCGCCAAGTCCCTGCAGGCTGTGCGCGCCCGCCCGGCCCTCGGAAAGGACCGGCGAATCAAACGGCTCGACCGCTATGATCTTTACCTTGGAATTTTGGGACTTAAGGTATTCGCCCACTCCGGTCAGGGTTCCGCCCGTTCCCACACCGGCCACAAAAATATCCACCTTGCCGTCAGTATCGTTCCAGATTTCCGGCCCGGTGGTTTCCCTGTGCGCCAGCGGGTTTGCCGGATTGGCAAACTGCCCGGGTAGAAAGGCATCGGGGACCGTGCGCACAAGCTCGTTGGCTTTTTCAATGGCGCCCGGCATTCCCTGCGCCCCGTCCGTAAGCACAACCTCGGCGCCGTAGGCCTTTAAGAGATTCCTTCTTTCAATGCTCATCGTTTCCGGCATGGTAAGGATCACGCGGTAGCCTCTGGACGCCGCAACGGCAGCAAGGCCGATTCCCGCGTTTCCGCTGGTAGGTTCTATAATCACGGAATCCTTCTGCAGCAGGCCCTTTTTTTCCGCGTCGTCGATCATTGATCTTGCGATACGGTCCTTTACGCTGCCCGCCGGGTTCAGATATTCCAGTTTTCCCATTATTGTTGCTTTCAGCCCATGGTTTTTATTAAAATTGGAAAGCTCCATCAGTGGCGTATCCCCGATGATCTCCGTTATGCTTTTATATACCTTCAATCATATCCCTCCGCTTTCTTGGCCTTCGGCCTGTCATATATAATTAATTATATTCCTTTCCCTATTTTTGTCAACCGAACGGGAAGGCAAAGCATAGATAACTGCTATGTTTATTTTTGTATTCCTCTTGACGAAATAAAGCTTTCCATATATTATTATTACAGGACTTGTTATTATCGCTGCGAAAGGAGATAATCATGAGAATTTCTTCAAAGGGAAGATATGGACTGGCTGCCATGATCAGCATGGCGCAGTATTATACGTCGGATGAATGTATCACCATTATAAGCATATCGGAAAAGCTCGGTATTTCTAAAATTTACCTGGAACAGGTGTTTTCCCTTTTAAAAAGGGCGGAACTGGTTTTTGCCGCCAAAGGCGCCCAGGGAGGGTACAAGCTTGCAAAGCCGCCCCAGGCCATAAACGCTTATGAAATTTTAAAAGCACTGGAACAGTCTCTTTTTGAAAAGACCGACGAATCCGTTGCGAAGCAGGCCAGAGAAATTGAGCAGACCATGCAGACGCTTGTGTTTGCCGATATCGACAGCGCCGTTGCCGCCGCGCTAAAAAAAATCACGCTCTATGACCTTGTGAACGAAACAGAGAAACAGAAACAATCTTCCGGTTTTATGTTCTATATTTAATCATCTCTCTGTCCCCTGCGGATGACATCTCCATTTATAAAGGGAAAGCATATTTATAGAAAAAAGAAGACCTGATCGGGCGCCTGCGGCGTCTTTTCAGGTCTTTTCATATTTATTTATCTTTTTCAGTTCACCGGACGACCAGCCCCAGAAAACGGGACAAATCGCACGCCTGAAGCGGGGTTACAATCGCGCCGCGAAGCTCTTCGCCGGAAAGGAGGATACCTCCGATTTCACTGCTGGTAAAATCAATTCCCTTCAGCGGGGTATGAAGGAACTCCGCCTGTATCAGTCTGCATTCCCGAAACGCAACCGTTTTCAGCCCGCATTGCTGAAAGCTCCCGCCTGTAAAATCCACATGGTCAAACGCAGCGTTTTTCATTTTGGAAGAGGACAGGTTCACCAGTCTGCAGTTGCAGTCTTTCGCACCGACGTGATCAAAGGTGGCTTCGGCAAAATTT
>DATAML010000135.1:0-12711 GCA_036260545.1 Caproiciproducens sp. | reverse complement strand
CCGGCAAGCCGCGTGTATATTTCCGACCTGAACGCGGTGGGCGGAATCCCCGCGGTGATGAAGGAGCTTTCCAGGCGCAACCTGATTAACCTCGATCTCCCGACCGTATCCGGTACGGTAAAAGACAGAATTGAAAAAGCGTTGGGTGCAGACGGCGATATTATCCGTCCTGTAGAGAATCCGTTCCGCAAGGATGGCGGCATCGCCATCCTCAAGGGAAACCTTGCGCCGGAAGGCGCCGTGGTTAAGCAGGGCGCAGTTTCACCGGAAATGATGCAGCATACCGGCCCCGCCCGCTGCTATAACAGCGAGGAAGAGGCTTCCGACGCGATTATGGCGGGCAAAGTCAAAGAGGGCGACGTTGTGGTCATCCGCTATGAAGGCCCCAAGGGCGGCCCGGGTATGCAGGAAATGCTCGCTCCCACCTCTGCGCTGGCCGGCATGGGCCTTGATTCCAGCGTGGCGCTCATCACGGACGGGCGTTTTTCCGGCGCGACCCGCGGCGCAGCGGTCGGTCATGTTTCGCCGGAAGCGGCGGCGGGCGGCCTGATTGGCCTGATTCATGACGGCGACACGGTCGAAGTCGACATCACCAACCGCAGGCTGAACCTGAAAGTGGACGATGCGGAAATCGCAAAACGCAAAGCAGCATGGAAAGCCCCTCAGAGAGAGCTGACCGGCTATATCAAGCGCTACGCCCAGTTGGTAACCTCCGGTTCCCGCGGCGCGGTATTTGAGAAATAACGATATAATTTATCCCCGGCTCCTGTTTCGTGAGCTGGGGATTTTTAATTCTATTGCAAATATTTTTATAATATTATTGCAAAAAGATATTAAAAGAAGTATAATTTGTCACAGAGGCACAATAAAAAAAGCAAATGCAGGAGCAGGGTGTCATCACCACCCCGCCCCCCGCAATACGGAGAACGGACCTCCATATCACAACGGGATAAACCCGCACATTTGCAGAACTATTATACTTCTTTATCCATATTTTGTATAGAGGGGATTTAATTTTTTGCGGATGCGGCAGAGTGAAAATCCGGCGCTGTGTTATGGAACGAAATATTCCGTACACAGTGCTTTTTTGTTGTAGCCCCTGGATTGAGCGGCGGGGGCTGTCCTTCGTGTGAAATTAACTACATTAATTATCTCGCATCACCGCCTCCGCAAGCTGATTCATTAATAGGGGTACAAACAGAAATATGGATGAGAGCCGCAGTCCGTTGGTTTATCCGTGACAGAAAAATCTCCTGCCGAACGATTCAGCAGGAGGTTTTTTCATCACACCAAAGTACTGGGGTAGCAGGAGGCTTCAAAGCCCCAAAACAAAATTCTTCAGTCCGGATTCATCCAGAATCCGGATTTCACGGTAGCTGGTGGCGACCCAGCCTTTCCGGGCAAAGCGGTTCAGAACACGGCTGACGGTGACGCGTGAAACGCCCGCCAGTCCGGCAAGGTCTTCATGCGTTGCGTTTACGGAGCCGCCGGATGAAAGCTTGAGCAGGAGCCGCGCAAGCCGCTGGTCGGCCTGCAGGAAGGTCATGGTGTCCACCTGAGCGGAAAGCATGCGGATGGTCTGCGACAGATAGGTGAGCAAATTCATGGCGAGCTGGGGCTCGCGGCGGATACACTCCATCAGGCTCTGGCGCGTGACGGTGATGATCTCCGATTTTATAAGCGCCTTGGCGGAGGAAACACGCGGCATGCCGTCAAAAAAGGCCGCTTCGCCGAAGATGTTCCCATGCTCCAGAACGGTCAGCGTTTTTTCCATGCCGCTTTCCGAGCTGAGAAAGATTTTGACGCTTCCGCTTTTCAGATAGTAAAATTCGTCCGCGCGCGCTTCCTGCCAGTAGATCATCTGGTTTTTCTGGTAGGCGCGGGGCGTGTGGGTTTTCTCAAGGACATCCCATTTATTTTTATTTGAGATGTTTTCCATTTTGCTCCGTCCTTTTTCCGGTAAGTAATTTTATTTTAAAGAAAGGCAGTTATATGAAAGAGTATTTAGCAAAAACAGTTCGGGTGGTTATAGACCGGCCGCTGGGCTCCCGGCATCCGGAGCACAAGAATATATGCTATATGCTAAACTACGGCTACGTTCCCGGAACTGTTTCACCGGACGGGGAAGAAACCGACGCTTATATTGTGGGCGAATTTGAACCGCTGCGGGAATTCACCGGAACGGTTATTGCCATTGTCCACAGGAAGAATGATATTGAAAATAAGCTGGTTGTAGCGAAAGAACCCGGCAAATACAGCCGGGAACAGATTCAGACGCTGGTTGAGTTTCAGGAGCGCTTCTTTGACTCGGAAATTATAATGGACTGACTTAAATATTTTAATAGATTGTATCATATGTTACATTCTTTATGCAAGGACTATGGGATAATAAAGCCACAAAAAGCGATTTCCATATCACAAACCGGGAACAGGAGGAACTGTAATGGGAATGACAATGACGCAAAAAATTCTTGCGGCGCACGCAGGGTTGCCGAAGGTGGAAGCCGGACAGCTGATTGAGGCAAAGCTGGATTTGGTGCTTGGCAACGACATCACCTCGCCGGTGGCGATCAACGAGTTTGAAAAATGCGGGGCAACCTCTGTTTTTGACAGGGATAAAATCGCGCTGGTGCTTGACCATTTTACGCCGAACAAGGACATTAAAGCGGCGGAGCAGTGCGTGCAGGTGCGCAACTTCGCAAATAAATACGAAATCACCAATTTCTTCGACGTGGGACAGATGGGTATTGAGCACGCGCTCCTGCCGGAAAAAGGGCTGGTAGGCCCGGGCGACTGCGTGATCGGCGCAGACTCCCACACCTGCACCTACGGCGCGCTGGGTGCGTTTTCCACCGGGGTCGGTTCCACCGACATGGCTGCCGGGATGATTACCGGAAAAGCATGGTTCAAGGTGCCCTCCGCGATTAAAGTCGTACTGAAAAACAAACCCGCCAAATGGGTGAGCGGCAAGGACGTCATTCTGCACCTGATCGGGATGATCGGCGTGGACGGCGCGCTCTACCGTTCGCTGGAATTCACCGGCGAGGGCGTAAAAGAGCTTACCATTGAGGATCGCCTCTGCATCTCCAATATGGCGATTGAGGCCGGCGCGAAAAACGGCATCTTCCCGGTGGACGAGGTCACCCTTGCGTATGAAAAGAACCGCTTCCAGCGCGAACCGGTCGTTTTTGAAGCGGATGCGGACGCGGTCTACGACGAAACCTATGAGATCGACCTTGCGAAGCTTCGCCCGACCGTTGCGTTCCCGCATCTGCCGGAAAATACAAAGACGATTGACAATGTCGGGGAAATCAAAATCGACCAGAGCGTGATCGGTTCCTGCACCAACGGGCGTATTGAAGACCTGCGCGTCGCCGCGTCCATCCTGAAGGGCAGAAAGGTCGCAAAGAACGTCCGCTGCATCATCCTGCCCGGCACACAGGCCATTTACCTGCAGGCGCTGCGCGAAGGTCTGGCGGAAATCTTTGTGGAGGCGGGCGCGGTATTCAGTACCCCCACCTGCGGCCCCTGCCTTGGCGGGCACATGGGCATTCTGGCAAAGGGCGAGCGCGCGGTTTCCACAACCAATCGGAACTTTGTCGGCCGCATGGGTCACGTGGAATCTGAAGTCTATCTGACAAGCCCGGCAGTTGCCGCCGCGAGCGCCGTGACCGGCTATATCACCGATCCGGATAAAGTGAATTGAGGAGGAACGCACAATGAATGCGCATGGAACTGTTCATAAATACGGCGATAACGTCGATACCGACGTGATTATCCCGGCAAGATATCTGAATACGGCTTCCCACGCCGAGCTGGCCTCCCACTGCATGGAGGACATCGACAAGGAATTCGTGAAAAACGTGAAGAAGGGCGACATCATCGTTGCGGAGAAAAACTTCGGCTGCGGCTCTTCCCGCGAGCACGCGCCCATCGCAATCAAGGCGAGCGGCGTCTCCTGCGTAATCGCCTCCACCTTTGCGCGTATTTTTTACCGCAACGCCATCAACATCGGTCTGCCGATCATGGAATGCGAAGAAGCTTCGCGCGAAATCAAAAGCGGCGACGACGTGGAAGTGGATTTCAATACCGGCGTCATTGTGGACAAAACCACCGGAAAGAGCTATCAGGCGCAGCCGTTCCCGCCGTTTATCCAGAATATCATTGAAAAAGGCGGCCTGTTAAATAGCATTAAACCGTAATTGACAGAATAGGGGTATGCGGCATGGCGGACTGGGATTCGGCGCAGTACCTGAAATTTAAGAATGAGCGCACACAACCCGCGATTGATCTAGTGAACCGGATTTCGCTGGGAAATCCCCTGAAAATCGCGGATATCGGGTGCGGGCCGGGGAACAGCACACAGGTGCTGGCAGCAAGGTTCCCGAACGCGAAGATCATCGGGATTGACAGCTCCGAAAATATGGTTGCCGCCGCGCGGAAGCAATATCCAGGGCTGGAATTCCGGGTGGGTGACGCTTCCGGCGACCTGACCGGCTTGGGCACGGACTTTGACCTCGTATTTTCCAACGCGTGCATCCAGTGGATTGAAGGACACGAACGGCTTTTGCCGAACCTGATGAAGCTGCTGAAAACAGGCGGCGTTCTGGCCGTTCAGACGCCGATGAATTATGAGGAGCCGATTCATAAACTGATTCAAAGGATGGCCGCTTCTCCAAAGTGGAAGCCGTTTTTCCCGCATCCGCGGATCTTTTACAACCTGACACAGGAAGAATATTTCGACCTGCTTTCGGAAATTTTCCCGGACTTTTCCATTTGGCAGACAACCTATTTTCACACGATGGACTCTCACCATGACATTTTCGAGTGGTACCGCTCCACAGGGCTGAAGCCTTATCTGGATGTTCTGCCGGAGGACGAAAAGCCGGCGTTTGAGAAGGAAATCCTGGAGGGTATCCGGGCAGGCTATCCGCAGCAGAGAAACGGAAAGATCATTTTCCGTTTTCCGCGGTTCTTCTTTACCGCCGCGGCGGGAAGCAAAGAATAAAGGGAACGCTTCGGCGTTCCCTTTATTCATATATTATTTAAAAACCTTTATAAAAAATTCATGACTTTTTTATCGGTTTATTCTATAATCAGTCTAGAAGCCTGCTTACAGAGAGGATTTCATGCATAAAATCCGCCGGGTCCGCATTGCGGGGCTTTGGACGGGTGACAATATAAAAACACCGGAATTGGCTTAAGGAGGAAGAAAAATGGCGGCGGGAAAAATTTTAGTTGTGGACGATGACCAGAATATCTGCGAACTGCTCAGACTATATATCGAGAAGGAAGGCTACGAGGTGGCGATTGCCAACGACGGCCGGAAAGCGCTGGAGGTATTCGACGCGGAAAACCCCGACTTAATCCTGCTCGATATTATGCTGCCGGAGCTGGACGGCTGGCAGGTCTGCAGAGAAATACGGAAAAAATCACAGGTTCCGATCATTATGCTGACCGCAAAGGGCGAGGTTTTCGATAAAGTGCTCGGGCTTGAACTGGGCGCGGACGACTACGTGGTGAAACCGTTTGAGACGAAGGAAATCATCGCAAGGATTAAGGCGGTGCTCCGCCGTATCGGCAAGAACGGCGAGGAATCGGTAAAGGAAGTCAAATACGACAAGCTTTCCATCAACCTGACCAATTACGAGCTGCGCGTCAACGGTGCGCAGATCGACACGCCGCCCAAGGAGATGGAACTCATCTACCATCTTGCAAGCAACCCGAACCGGGTATTTACCCGAGATCAGCTTCTGGACGAGGTCTGGGGATTTGATTATTACGGGGACAGCCGGACGGTGGACGTCCATGTGAAGCGCCTGAGAGAAAAGCTGGAAGGCGTTTCGGATAAATGGGCGCTGAAAACGGTATGGGGCGTCGGTTATAAATTTGAACTGAAAGAATAGCTGCCGGAAATGTAAGGTGCTGAAGAATGCAGAAAACCCTGTTTAAAAAATATCTGCGGATTACGTCCCTGATCATAGCCATCAGCTTTTTTATCCTCAGCCTGGTGATGCTGGTGTTTGTTTCAAACTACTGGCAGTCGGAAAAGCGCGGCCTGCTGCTGAAAAATGTGCAGAGTGTGGCCACCATTGCCGCCGAAAGCGTAACCTCTGTGGAAAATAACGTCTATACGATTCATACTGAGCGGATGAAGGTGTTCATTGAAGCGTTTTCAGACAACATCGACGCGGACATCTTTGTTACCAATATGAGCGGGCAGGCCGTTATTGCGGCGTACAGCGACAACACGCGCGTGGGTGATACCCAGAAGGTCAGCCCGGAGATTATGAAAAAAGCACTGGCCGGTCGGTACAGTGCCGAGGGAACCATGGGCGGGATTTACGACCATGCCTACTACACCGTGGGCGTGCCGATTGTTGTGAATGGCATTGCCGGCAACGTCACCATCGGCGCGGTGTTTGCCTCTTATGATACGTTTTCCTTTAACGTGTTCCGGTGGAACATCGTCCGGGTATTCGTGTTTGCCGCCATCGCGGCGTTTATGGCTGCGTTCTGCGCGGTGTGGCTTTTTTCCTACAAGCTTGTGCGCCCTCTGCGCAATATGGCCGCCGCGGCGCATGCGTTCGGTGAAGGAAACTTCTCTGCCCGTGTGCCGGTAACCAGCCGGGATGAAATCGGGCTGCTTGCCATTGAATTCAACAATATGGCCGGCTCACTCGCTTCCGGCGAGAGCGTGCGGCGAAATTTCATCGCCAACATTTCCCATGAGCTGAAAACACCGATGACCACCATTGCCGGATTTATCGACGGGATTCTGGACGGAACCATCCCGCCGGAAAAGCAGCCCTATTACCTGAAAATTGTTTCGCAGGAGGTCAAGCGCCTTTCCCGTCTGGTGAAAACGATGCTGGATCTGTCCAGAATCGACAGCGGCGAGCTGAGGCTGCGCCCCGCGCGGTTTGACCTGACGAACACCATTTTGAATGCGCTGCTTTCGTTTGAAAAACCAATTGACGATAAAAGGCTGGAGATACGCGGATTGGAAAACGCCGAAAGCCTTTATGTGGACGGCGACCCGGACATGATTCATCAGGTGGTTTACAACCTGTTTGAAAACGCGGTGAAATTTACAAACGAAGGCGGCTACATCGAGATAAAAATCACGGATGAACCCGCGAAGACCGTTGTAACGATTAAGAACAGCGGGGCGGGCATTGCCCCCGATGAGCTTCCGTTGATCTTTGACCGCTTCTACAAAACCGACAAGTCCCGGAGCCAGGATAAAAACGGCATGGGACTGGGGCTCTATATCGTAAAAACCATTATCAAACTGCACCGCGGTGAAATCAATGTAAGCAGCGTGCAGAACGAATACTGCCAGTTCGAATTCTGGCTGCCCAAACTGAGCGAATCGCCGAAGCTGAATGATTCAGCCCAGCGGCCCAAGGAATAAAAGGAAGGTTTAATTTATGAGTGAGAACGATTTTAACTACAATCCGAACGAGGGGAAGGACCCGCTGAACGAAAATTCCGAGAGTCGGGAGCCGGATTCGAAGCCGGAGGAGCCCGCGTCGGACACCGTCTCCGAAGATACCAAGACAGACTCTTCGTCCGAAGACACGCCGGAAGGGAATACCCCGGCGTCTTCCGGGCAGGAGGAGCCCAAGGAAAATCCCTACCAGCAGCAGTACCAGAATCCGTATTCATCCTACGGCCAAAATCAAAGCCCGTACGGGCAGAATCAGAATTCCTACGGCCAGAATCAAAACCCCTATGGTCAGAATTCCTACGGTCAGAATCAAAGCTCCTATGGACAGGGTCAGAATTCGTACGGCCAGAACCAGAATTCCTACGGGCAGAGCCAGAATCCGTATGGGCAGAATCAGAATGCCAACGGTCAAAACCAGAACCCGAACGGTCAGAGCCCTTACGGACAGTACCGAAATCCATACGGCACATATAACAACCCTTACGGAAGCAACGGCAGTTCGTACGGATACGGCCAGAATCAGAACCATCAGCAGCCGTACTGGTCTTACCAGCCTTACGGCGGTCAGTATCAGCCCCAGAATCCCCAGCAGCCAAAGCCGCCGAAAAAGAACCGCGGCCTGAGGGTATTCCTCTGGATACTTGGTATTCTGGCAGTCGGCACGGTTACCGCGTTTTCCGTTTACAGCGTTCTGACAACCTATGAGCAACAGAAAAGCAGCAGCCCGAACACCGCTTCTTCCCAGGCGCAGCAGCCGGACAACGGAGCTTCCAAAGCAGGCGGCTCCTCTTCAAGTCAGGCGCAGATTGAGGGAAAGGCTCCCGGAAACGGCACCAACCCAAACTCCTCCGGAATTGTTATCAACCAGATTCCGGGCGGCAGCCCGCTGAGCGCCAAAGAAGTTTATAAAAAAGTTGCCGAGAGCGTGGTCGGCGTGGAAACGCAGATTGACGGCACGACGACCGGAGAAAGCGGCGAGAGCCAGGGAACCGGTATTGTCGCAACCTCGGACGGATATATTCTGACCAACGCCCATGTGGTGAACTATTCCAGAGCCAACAAGGTAAGGGTCATCCTGCACAACAGCAAGCAGTACGCGGCAACGGTGGTTGGGTACGACAAAACCTCCGACCTTGCCGTGCTTCGCATCAACGCCGCAAACCTGACGCCCGCCGAATTCGGAAACTCAGACCAGCTTGAAGTCGGCGACGCGGTGGTTGCCATCGGCAACCCGGGAGGTATGGATTTTGCCAGCTCCCTTACCGGCGGCATGGTTTCCGCGGTAAACCGCAGCATTGAGAGCCACAGCGACAACGGCATGACCTACATTCAAACCGACGCCGCGATCAATCCCGGAAATTCCGGCGGCCCGCTCGTGGATATGTACGGCCAGGTTATCGGAATCAATTCGAATAAAATTGTTGCGACCGGCTATGAGGGAATGGGCTTCTCCATTCCGATCAGCAAGGCGAAATCCGTTATCAACGATTTGATCGCGCACGGCTATGTTTCCGGACGCAGCCGTCTGGGCATCACCGCTATGACGATCACTGAAATCCAGTCGCAGCTTTCCGGCTATCCTACCGGCGTACTGATCCGTGAGATCGGCGCCGAAAGCGACCTGAAAAAATCCGGTGTGGTTTCCGGTGATATCATCACCAAAGCGGACGGTCAGAAGGTTACCAGTATGGAGGATCTTTACGCGATGCTGAACAAGCACAAAGCGGGCGATACCATCACCCTGACGATCTACAGCCCCGGTACCAGCCAGACTACATCCAGTACGCGGGATGTGAAGACAAAGCTGCTGGAGGACAAGGGCGAAACCCAGGCGAAGTAAAGAAAATGATAGAACAAAAAGGCACTGCTTGTGATGAAACACAGGCAGTGCCTTGATTTTTCGCTCTCAATAAAAAATCCGGGAAGCCAGCAACCTTTCGCTGTTCCTGCTTCCGGTTTGAACCGCTCTTATCTGTGGGTACCGAGGAAGAACAGCGCGATGGTTCCCGGGCCGGAATGCGTTCCGATGACCGGGCCGACATAATTGGTAACGACCGTTTTTACGCCCAGACGTTTCTTTACCTCATCCGCCACAAAGTCCGCGTCCACCTGTGAATCGCCGTGGCTGATGAATATCACCTGTGAGGAAGGGCTGACCGCGGTTTCCACCATGTGGTCAACCAGCGCCGAAAGCGAGGCGCGTCGGCCCCGTGCTTTGCCCACATTGATGAGGTGTCCTTCGTCGTCTACATGAAGGACAGGCTTGATGTTCAGCATAGTGCCGATCAGCGCGGTTGCGGCGGAAATCCGGCCGCCGCGCTTCAGGTGGTTCAAATCCTCAACGGTAAACCAGTGGCAGAGGTGCAGTTTGTTTTCCTCCAGCCAGCCAAAGACCTCGTCAATGCTTTTTCCCTTACGCTTTTCCTGCACGGCATGGTAGATCAGAAGGCCCTGACCGAGGGAGGCGCAGAGGGAGTCGACTACAAGAACCTTGCGTTCTGGGTATTTCGGGGCAACCTCTTCGGCGGCCAGCTTGGCAGCGTTATAGGTGTTGCTCAGGCCGCTGGAGAATGCAATGCACAAAACGTCCTTGCCGGACTGAAGAATCCCTTGGAACGCAGAGGCAAACGCCTCCATATTTACCGCGGAGGTTGTGCAGCTTTCACCGTCTCGGATATGTTTATAGAAATCTTTAAAGGACATTTCACGTCCGTCCGGATAGTTGCGGTATTCTTTTCCCATCAGATTGAATGCGAGGGGGAGAACGGTGAGTTCCAGTTCGTCCGCCATTTTCGCCGTTAAATCACAGGAGGAATCCGTTACGATTGCATAGTCACTCATATGCTGCTCCTTTTCACACAATCATATTTATGAAAGTATAGGCACGATGCGGCGATTTATGCCGGAAATGCCGCAAGTAATTACATTTAGGAACATATTAACATATTGTGTGGAAGGATATAATTACTATGGAGAACTATATAAAAATATAATATGAAAGTTTAGATTATGTAATATTAAATACTAAATGTGGTCTGATTTGTTCACCTGTACAATACAACACGAAAATCATTATAAAAAACGCCTGCGTGCCCTCAGACTTTTCGCAGTCTATTGGTTTGTCTGCAACCTGAAAAAAGGAGCGCTTACGCACTCCTTTTTTTGTTATCATATTGATTTGCGTTTGAATATGTGGCAGGAGAGAAAATAGGAAAGCGTGAACAGCAGGAGCGAAACCGGAACCATAAGCAGCACGAGCGTTTCCATAAAGGAATCGCTGACCTGTGAAAGGGCGTTGCCGGAGGGTAAGATGCCAAAGCTGTTCAGGCCAAGGATGGCCGCGGTGGGCAGCAGGAAAAGCAGAACCATCCAGATGCGCGCCTTCTGCGTCCCGAATTTATAGATTAGCGGGAGAAGGATCGCAGCCATCAAAACGGCAGTTGAGGAAATGCCGCAGAGCCCCATAATGTTTTCCGTATTGATTAGATTCTTAAACAGATAAACCAGAACGGAAACCAGAATGCCGGCAAGCTCAAAAAGCAGCGTGAGCAGATATTTGCTCAGTACGATCTGGGATTTCGTCACCGGGAGCGACAGCGCGTAATAGTCCCACTTGGACATTTCATCGTAGGAATACGTGTTTACAATGAACATGGTCATAATCAGGATAATCATTGCGCTGAGAAAGGATACGTTTCCCGCGGCTGCAAATATGACGATATAGAGCCCGAGGATTGCCATGATTCTGCCGCTCGCTTTGCGCAGACTGAGCAGGTCCTTTAACATCAAACCGGTCATGCGGTCTCCCCCTTTACATAAAGAAGCATAATTTCATCAATCGTTGCGTTGTCGATGAGAAGTCCGGGATACATCCGCTTGGCCTGCTGTTTATCCGGCACAAGCGCCTCGTAACCCATTTCGGCTTTGCGCCAGCGGACAAGGCCGCTTTTCTCTACTTTGCCAAAATCGGCGGAGCTGCATTTCAGAATGCCGGAATTCCCCAGCAGGTCGTCCTTTGAGCGTTCAAAGATAATCTGTCCTTCGTGGATAAAGGTGACGTAATCCGCCACCTTTTCGATGTCGCTCGTAATATGGGAGGAAAACAGGACGGAATGTGTTTCGTCCTGAATGAAATCAAGAAAAATATCGAGGATATCGCTGCGGACAATCGGATCAAGCCCGCTGGTGGCTTCGTCCAGAATCAGCAGGCGCGGCCGGTGCGCGAGCGCGCTCGCAATGCCAAGCTTCATTTTCATGCCCTTGGAAAATTCCTTGATCGCTTTGTCCGAAGGCAGCTTGAATTCCTGCAGGTAGCGTTTGTAAAGACCGTCGTCCCAGCCGGAAAACACTCGCTTCAGGATGCTGCCGATATCGCCGGCCCGGAACTCCCCGTAGAAATAGCTTTCATCGAACACCACGCCGATCTGCTCCTTGATTTTGCGCTCATCCCGGATGTTGTCCATCCCGAATATTTTAACGGTACCGGAATCGCGCGCAATTTCATTTAAAATCAGCTTGATCGTAGTGGTTTTGCCCGCGCCGTTTTCGCCGATGAAGCCCATGATGCTGCCGCTCGGCACATTGAAGCTGACGTCCTTGAGTGCAAAGGACGGATATTGTTTATTCAGACTCTGGATTTCAAGAATGTTCTGCATAATAGTCCTGCCTTTCCGGCTTGCGCCGATATTGATTCCTGTCACGCTTCCCCTTCATACAGCAGCCGGAGAAGTTCCTGCAGCTCCGCAAGGGAAATGCCGCCCGCTTTTGCCACACTGACCGCGTTCTGCAAAGAGTCTTCCGCCTTGCGGAGCTGTTCTTCGCGGATAAACTCTACGTTCTTGCGCGCCACAAAGCAGCCCTTGCCCGGAACGTTTTCAATAAATCCGTCCCGCTCCAAATCCTCATAGGCGCGCTTTGTTGTGATAACGCTGATGTGCAGTTCCTTTGCCAGAAGCCGCATGGAGGGCAGCGGCTCGCCTTCCCGCAGGGTGCCGGTAATAATACCGTTTTTGATCTGGTCTGTGATCTGCTCGTAGATCGGCCTGCCGCTTGAGTTGCTGATAAGAATGTCCATAACCTCACCTGCCTCCCAGACTGTGACAAAGTTGCGTAATACTGCGTTGGCTGCACGATGGTTGCGTCTGTCCGGTTGTCTGCAATCCAAAGCGTGATATTGTGTATATCATGTATATACAGTATCACGCTCTTTTCTGTTTGTCAACAAATTTTATAGATTTTCCCTTTTAAGGCAAATTTCT
>DATAML010000129.1:0-30661 GCA_036260545.1 Caproiciproducens sp. | reverse complement strand
GGAGCAGTGCGTAATCGAAAGCGTTACATACCCGTCTGCATCCACGGTGTATTCGCTCTGCGGGAGCTGTTCCAAAGCATTTGTGGTATTGTTGAAGTAATAAAAATATACTTTGGAATTGGGCGTAATTCCATTCTGACCGCCGACATGAATCTTAACCGTCGCCGGAGCCGGGAGCAAGCCGTTGCTGCCGAATTTCAGAACAAGGCCGGCCGGCTTTTTATCGGCGGCGTTGTTTGCCGCCGCAGCGGCAGCCGGAGCATCTTTCGCTGCGGATTCGACCGTAACGGCCAGATTGAGACCGGAAACGGGTGCGGCGGAATTCTTCAGGCCGGAACCGGAGAAGGTCCAGGAATAGGCCAGCGCACCGGTTTGTGAATCCGTAACACGGAGGGTGAGGTCTTTTTGTGCATCTTTTGCTGCCTGCAGGACCGCAGGCTCCACATTTATGGAAACTCTGGCGTTTGCGTTTGTATTATTTGCAATAGAAGAAGGCATTTGCATGGTCAAATCAACCGCGTTAACTGCGCTGTTCTTCAGTTCGCTCAGAATCGCGGCAGTCGGAGCCGCAACCCTGATTTCCGCAGGCCGTTCGGCTGTGGCGGAGCTGATAACAGAAGCCGCGTCGAACGGAACGGTTACATTGACCGCAGAGCGGTTCCCGGTTACGACTGGAGCGGTATCCGGCTGGGTACTGACCATTGCCAGAACACCGTTGGAAGAATTGGTGCTTGTCAAAATGGTACTTGCGGACGCCGGGGTGCCCGGAGTATTCGAAGTTTTGGATCCACCGCTGTTGTGGTGGTTGTTTGAGCCGCTGCTGGTTGTTGTAAACATCATCACCGGAGTGCAAGTCACACTGCCTTTGTCGCTGGTGACCCGTGCGTACCAGCCGTACTGTGTTCCGGAACGCAGCCCGATCCAATCCTGCTGAACGGTGCCTGTTACGCCTTTTTGGCTTCCAATAGCCTGCTGAGTCTGAACATTAACGGTCAGACTGCTGGTCAGCAGGGTCTTTGCTTTGGCATTGAAGTCCACATCCAGTTCCGCAATATCCATATTGATGGCTTTTGTTCCGACACCATAGGAGGACAGGCGTTCGGTGTCAAAGAAGTTATAGTCATTTCTGCACGGAGAATAGGAATTTAAGTATATTTTGTTATTCTTTAAATCAAAGTACAGGAATTTGATATATTCTGAGCCGCCTTCCGGGTCGGACTGATAGTCCGTGCAAATTTGGTAAACCACCCGGTCGGGGGTTCCATCATTATTGTCGTCAAAGGAATCGGTCTGTATGGATGCTCCGTGGTAATGGCCGTTTAATACCGCGATTACGTTTTTATTTTTCGCGACGACCTCCTTTTGCAGCAGCTTTCCGGTATAATCGAGCAGATTGTCGGCCTGCTGTACGTTGGTGTAGCGATGCAGGCAGATAATCGCCTTACGGTCGGAGTACTGTGAAAGGACCTGATTCATCCAGTTGATTTCATCGGTATAGATATCCCAACTCATATACAGAACGATCAAATCCTGGCCGTTTTCCGTAAGCAGGTCATAGTGGCCTAAATTGTTCTTATAAGAACCACCATAGTAGGATTTATCCTTAAAACGGTCTTCTCCAAAATACTTCCAGTAGTTTGTGTATTCCAGCGCGCCCGCGCCCACATCATGATTGCCGCCCAGAATACCGTACGGCATATCTGCGTCGTCAAAAATTTTCATGGCTGCATCCGCATTGGCCCATTCGGGTTTCATATCCACATCATCGACAATGTCTCCTGTGTGCATGACATACCGAATGTTAAGATTTTTGCGGTTATCTACAATCCACTGGTTCATCTTGCTGTAATGTGCAGGGAAGCTCTCGGAATAATACTGGGTATCGGTTTCCCACGCGAATGCAAAATCATAGTTCTGCGGTGCTCCGGTGCCGTCCCATACGGAAGCATTGGAAGAAGCACTGACAGCAGATTGGTCTGCAGTCAAATTCGGGTTCGTACCGTTCGTAAGGCACTGAACCAGCATAACGGCCTTGCCGCCGGAGGTGTGGTTTTTTGCTGTGAAATCGGCTTTAATAGCGCCGTCTTTTTCTTCTCCGACCTTATCCCACTTTTTGGTGAAGGTATTCAGAACATAAAGCGAGTTCGTATGCCGGCTGTCCGAATTGCTTGCTTTTCCGTTCCAGGCGGCTTCGATTACATCGGTATCACCGGCATTCCCGGTGTTTACGGTAAACAGCTCATAGGGGGAATTCCCATTCGGCGCGCTTACCGCCAGTTTTCCGTTTGAATTTGCTTCCTGGGAGCTTCCCTTTACGCTGACTCCGCCATTTTCCAGCGTCAGCGATTTTCCCTGCAGAAATTCAACGTCGCATTTATTGCTGCCAACATTGACGGAAAGAGCGGCTGAAGTGTCGGTAATGCTGCCTTGGCTTGCTGTAAGAGCATTAGGGTCTGTGCTTTCCGTTGAGAATTTTAACTCTTTCGTTGCAATATTATTGGCTTCATCCGCGGCAATTACCTGAATGGTATGTTCACCTGCACTCAGATCGCTCGGTATAATACCGGCCGGCGTTTCAATCTCCCTGCCGTCCAGCTTTACTGATTTCTGGCTGATCTTATTGCTGTCTGTTATTACAGGTGAAAGGGTAAACGCTTTATACTGCACAGAGTTTTCTTCGATGCCGACATCGATTTTCGGGGCGGTATTGTCAACGATTACTTTGGCCGTCGCGGTTTTTCCGCCCGAAGTTGCCGTAACAGTATGGCTTCCGTCGGAAAGCGCCGTGGTGTTCACCGGCGCGCCAACCGCGTTTACTTCCGTATCCGGAATTTCAAAGTAGATATCCATATGGGGAACCATACCGGCACTGTCACCGATGGTATGTACTGTCGTCAGGGCTGTACCGGTGTTGGTTTTGCTGTTATCCGGCTCAATTTTAACGGGCAGATAATTCTTTCCGTTTGTCAGCCGCAGCTGGACGCCGGAAACGCTGTAGTCCTCATGGTTTTCATCTGCAACCTCCGGATAGATTTCCGTAAACGGAGTAGCGCTTCCGCCCGCCCACATGGTGAGTTTCAGCTTATACTTGCCGTCTTCATGCGTAAAGTACTTGTTATCAACGCGTACCACGCGGGAGCTGAGCTTTTCGCACCACGGGGAATAGTACGTGATAATTTCGTGTTCGTTATCCTGATATGCGGCAGTCAGCGCATTCTTGAAGTAGTTGTTCAGACCGCTGCACTGCACGGAGAAGTACGCGCCGTTTTCCAGCATTGGTGAACCGGCTGTTTCCTTTCCGTCAATCTGTATTTTGGTATCCGTGTTTGCAGCTCCGTTGTTCGCGGTGACTGTGGTTGTTCCGGAAAGTACAGAACCGTCCTTTACATTCAGCCGAACGCCGTCGGTTTTATTCAGACGGTTGATTTTTACGGTACAGTTCTCTGTCTGCTTTTTCCCGTAAAGGGTATAGGCAACTACATTATATGTCACCGAATCATGCCCGAAAAAAACATCGGACGGAATCTGAACCACAAACTTACCCAGTCGCCACTGTGTTTTCTGATTGATCTGGTACCAGTCTCCCTGACCGTCCAGCTGATAATTAATGGTGGTTCCGATCAGGTAAGGACGCAGGGGCGTACCCTGTTCCTTTTCAATCGCGGCATACCGTTCGGCGGAAGCAGCGTCATTGATGTAGTCCACATCATACATGACATAGAGCTGCTCGCCCTCATTGATCGAATCCGGAACGATACCGTCTTCTGAGAGCTGCAGCGTAGGCTCCTTCCCGTCGTCTGCCGGATAATCCTTATATCCGGTAAACGGAATTGTACCGGACGGAATCTGCCAAGCTTCCACACTGCCCGGTGTGCTTGCACTCAATGTGACGGGAATGGCGATGCCTTCATCCGAGCGCGGATAGGAAAACTGCAGGGATTTCCCCGATCCATCCGCAACAAGCTGGGAGGGATTCTCGTTAAATCCCGCCACGGTAAAGGCGTTGTCTTCCGTGGTGCCAAACCGGATCCAGCGCGGTTCTGTGCTGTGAAGTCCCGAATAATCGATGTTTACAATATCCTGATTTTCCAGAAGGCTGCATCCGTAATGCTGATTGAACTGATCCACAGTTGTTCCGTTGCTGCTGAGCCAGAGCACCATTGTTTTACCCGGTTTTATAAATATCTGAGGCGCGTCAACGGTGAAGGTCTTTCCCGACTGGGCGGCCGTTTTATTCGGATAATCATAATAGTAGAAGAATTTGTAATAGGATAGGTTAATATCCTTATCTGTCCGGTTGTAAATTTCAACATAGGAATACTGACCGCCTGGGTTTGGACTGACTTCCGTAACAATGAACGGTGCCGCGGCATCGTTTGACAGATTGGTTGGCTCATGAATGGAAACGGTTTTTACGCCGCTCGCGGAAAACTGGGTGGGTCCGTAGCTGGCTTTTACATAATACTCGGCTTCGCTTCCCCAGAGCTGGCTGCGGCCGACTGTTACTTTATATTTCCCGTCGGTATCCGGCTCCATCTCAGCCTTTGAATAAGTGCCCGGATAAGCCACTCCGCTGTCTTTCTGGCGGTAAAAGAGGTTGACCTGCATCGCCCCGGGCGTGGTTCCCTCAGGATACGATACGCTGGCCTGTACCGTAAAACCGTCGTTTTGAATACTGTCCGGAGCAGATACTTCATTTACGGAAGGCTTATCCGTGGGGGAAGTGGAAATATGTACTCTCTTTGAAGGAACCTGCGAAGCGTCCACGCTGCCGGGAGTTGCTTTTGCGGTGCCGGTTTTTTCAGACATCCTACCTGAACCCGAATAGGAATACTGGATTCCCAGTTTATCCGGATTGTTGGTGGGCAGGTCGGCTGCACTTTCATTGCACCATGCTTCGGCAATAATGGAATCCTCATCCTTGCCGAACAGGAAACCGCGTTTTGCCGTGGCATGGATTCCGGCATAACTTATGCGAAAAATATCCTTGTTTTCCACCAGATCGACGCCGTAGTATTTGTTGAAATCCGCTACCGAATTTCCCAATCCCGAAGAAGCCTTCAGGTCGCTTTGCCAGAGTACCAGTGTTTTCCCGGAATCGATAACGACATTTTTGCCGCCGGTTGTCCAATTCTGACCGGTGCCGTTTGGATATCGGTAATAAAAGTGATAATCCTTAAAGTCGATTGCCGTATTGGAATTGTTGTAAATTTCCGTATAAGTAAAGCGCGATTTTGCCGGGCCGGTTGAGACCACTTCTGTAACGATCAGAGGAGAAGCAGCCGCGTATCCGCTCTCCTTAAATCCGCTTTCCACAGCGTCCGTGCTTGAAGCTGCGGCTGCAACCGGCAAAGACCCGATTGCGATAACCGCTGCAAGCATAAGCGCAAGCGCTGATTTGCTTACTGATTTCATCTTTCTACCCCGTTTCTCAGTTCTTTATTAATCATTATCACTATTAGTATATCCCTTTGAATAATTTTTCCGTTAGACAGCCATTACACGAATGTAAAAGTTTGGTTAAACTCATCTGACACTAAGTATTCATCTTGCACCGGAAAAAGAGGAATATACCTTCTTCAATTATTCCATGCAAAAAGGAGCAGCCTAAGGCTACTCCTTATGATAACTTTGGAAATGGAATGTACAGCAGTCGCATCATCTTCTTCCCGGATTCAAGCACCTGTTCGGAGACAAAGTCCATAAACGGTCGGTCATCCTTGTGGACATGTTCCAGCAATGCTTTTATTTTTTACTACCCCGACTATTGAAAAAGAGCCTTTTTTTCACTGGTGTTGTTCAAATAGAAAGCAAAGAGCCGTAATCGAATTTCCGCGATGAGCGGACGCGATTACGGCTGTTTTAAGAGCTTGGAAAGGTTTCTGCTAAGACGGCTTTCGCCGGTTTGGCTAGCCTTTTATTCCTCCGGTCTGCAGGCCGGATACAAAATATTTCTGAAAACAGATAAAAATAATTAATACCGGTACCAGACTGGCTACGGACATTGCAAAGACATAGCCCCACTGGGTGAACTGATGCTCCCCGAAAAAGCCCGCGATGGCAATGGGAAGCGTCCGCTTCTCGTTGTCGTTCAGAACGGTAAGCGCCCAGGGATACTCTTCCCATGAGGTAAGAAAGTTAAAGATGCTGACGGAAGCAATCGCGGGGCTGGCCAGCGGAATCACAATCGTGCGGAAAACGGTAAATACGCCGCCGCCGTCGATATAGATCGCCTCATCGAAATTCCGGGGAATATTTTCAACGAACCCCTTGATCATAAAGGTTGAGAACGGGATTACCCAGGCAACATAAAACGGTATCAAGCCGGTCAACTTATTGGTTATTTGAAAGAAGGAAGCCAATTCAAATTGAGGAAGGATCAACGTTGTGCCCGGGATAATCATCGTTCCAATCACAAGCCCGAACAAAAATTTTCGTCCGGGAAATTGAAAGCGGGCAATGCAGAATGCCAGAGCAGTTGCTATGAACGCGGCTATGGCCACGGTTACTATGGAAACCACTGCGCTGTTTAAAAAATTCTGATAGAATTTTTGCTGCAAAAAAATGTAACTGTAATTTTCTACGGTAATATTACCTGCGCTCGGGAAAAAGTGGGGCGGAAATTCATACAGGGCACCGTTTGGCTTCAGCGAGGTGCTGATCATATAGACCATGGGAAGCACGGATACGGCCCCGCCCAGAATCAGGAGTAGGTATATTACCGCTTTCCCCAAAACATTTTTATGTGTCATCTTATTCACCTCATGCATCCGCCTCTTTATTCTTCATGGCCTTGAACTGCAGGGCCGCCAGGAACATCAGCGTCACCGCTACAATAAACGACAGTGCCGCCGCATACCCGAATTTCCCTTCGTTGAATGCCTTGTAATACATCCACGTCAGAACGGTTTCCGTCTGATGCATCGGTTTCCCGTCCGTAATCATTTTGACGGACGTAAATACGTTGAATCCGCCGATGGTCAGCATCACCAGCGCGAACAGCACCGTGCTTTTTATAGAGGGCAGCGTGATGTAAAAAAACTTATGTACCGCGCCGCAGCCATCTATTTCCGCCGATTCGTATAAATCCTTTGAAACGTTTTGCAGCGCGGCCAGAAATACTACCATGTTCCAGCCGACGCCCTTCCATATGCCAAGAAGTATGGCAACCGTAAGACCGCCCCACCGGCTGTCGAGCCAGGCGATGTTCCCGCCCGTTGCGTGAAGAACCTGCGAAAGGAAATAATTCAGCATCCCCTCCGTATTAAAAATGTATTTAAACACCAGAGATACAATGACCCAGGAAGTGATTACCGGCAAATAATAAACGATGCGAAAGCTTACCTGAAACCGTGGTATGGCATTGATAAGCACGGCGGCCAGGAGACCGACCGCCATTTGCGCAGGCACTGTGATCAGGGTGTAAATCATGGTATTGGCGAATGAAATCTGAAACACCTGATCGGTTAAAACATCCGTATAATTTTGAAATCCGGCAGAATTCCGCCCCGGGATGAGGCCGAGCCCGCCCTGGGAAAAGCTCATCAGGAAAAGCTTTATGATCGGGTAAACCGTAAATAAAGCAAACACAATGATCCCGGGGAGCAGGAGCAGAAAAATCTGCATTTTATTTTTTAACGATTTGGTCTCCATGGTTTTGTCCTTTCGTTTATGAAATTGCCGAAACGTTCCCTAGCCGCTATTGACTATCCCAGTCAGTTTGGATATACTGGAACTGTTATTAGGATTTTGCCAGTAAACCGTCTACCTTTGCTGCCAGACTGTCCAAGGTCTTCTGCGCGTCGGCGCCGTCCTTAATAATCGAAGTCATTGCAGTTGTCAGCTCATTGTCGATTTCCGTCCACGAAGCAACCGGCGGGCGGGCTTTTGCGCTGATGATCGCATTCAGGAAGGGCGCAAAGGAGGCATTTTTCACAGTATCGCTTTGCAGCGCGGTTTTGTTGACGGGAATCAGGCCGCATTTTGCCATTTCTTCCTGTGCGTAGTCGCTTGTCATAAACTTGATGAATTTCCAGGCACCCTCTTTGTTTGCCGTTTTAAACATGCCAATGTCCTCACCGCCCAAAACGGAATGGGACCCCGCCTCTCCGGCAGGCATATCCGCGGTGCCGTAGGCTAATTTCGGGTATGCGCCTTTTAACTCCGAGGTTTTCCACGGACCTTCCAGCAGCATCATGTATCTTCCGGTGCCAAAACCGTCCGTCATGGGAATATCGCCGCTGTTAAAGCCGGTCATTGCTCCGCTTTTATAAAGGTCTGCAAGCGCCTGCACTGCTTTTACCGTCTTGGCTCCGTTCAGGTATCCCGTGGCCTTCGTATAATCCGCGTTTGTGATTTCACCGCCCATGCTCCAGATGTACGGCAGTACATTCCAGCCCGCAAGAGCCGGTTCCGTGCAGCCCCACACCTGCTGCCCGCCGTTTTTCCCGGACAGCTTCTTGGCCGCGGCGATAAATTCATCCATGGTCTTTGGAGCCGCCAAGCCTGCTTTTTGAAGCGCGTCCTTATTATAGAATAATATCTTTGTGTTGGTGTTCAGCGCAAGGGCGTAATAATTCTGGTAGATTTTGCCCGTGCTCATGGCGCTGTTAAGAAGTTCGCCCGACACTTCGTTAAAATCGCTCATTTCCTTATCCAGAGGCGTCAGAATGTCCAGCTTTTGGAATTCCGGTACCCAGGCTATATCCAGACGGGCTACGTCGGGCAGAGTTCCCGCGTTCGCGCTTACTACGATTTTATCGTGCAGCTTGGCCCATTCATATGAGGTGGCATTCACCTTGTAGCCCGGATTTTCCGATTCAAATTTGGGAATGAGCACCTTCATCAGAGTTTCGTTTTCCGGAGACTGTGCGCTGTAATGATGCCAAAAGTTTAACGTAACGGTTTCTTTGGGCGCATTCGCCTGGGAGGTTTCCTGACTTCCCTGCGCAGCTTTGGAGGATGGACTATTCTCTGGCATTTGCCCGGAACATGCGGCCAGTGCTGTCAACATGATGGCTGCTGCAAGGGTGGATGCCAGAATTTTTTTGCCTTTTTGACCTTTCATACTTACCTTACACCACTTTCTGTTTCAATATTTTTACGGAGTACGGGGGCATTGTGGTTTTCAGTTCACCCATGTACTTCGTAATATCCTGATTATAATACCCCGGAGAATCCTCCGGCGTCTGAGCGCTGATCTCCGTTCCGGACAGCAGCTCCAGCCACTTTCCGCTTTTCTCCAGAATGGGGATTTTCGCGGTATGTTCCTCTTCCGTGGGATTGAAGACGACATAGATGTTTTTTTGAGAATACGAATGGATGAACCCGTAAAGTCCTGTTTGCGGACTGCAGAGATTGGAACGGTAGCTCCCTAAACTCAGGATTTCGGAAGACTTGCGGATTTCAATCAGCACTCGGTACCATTCGAACAGCTCCCGGTTTTGCTTTTGCGCATCCCACTGCATTGCCTGCCGGCAGTCGGGGTCATTCGCACCGGAAATTCCGATTTCGTCCCCGTAAAACACGGCCGGACATCCCGGAAAAGTCATCATGAGCGCCGACGCCAGCTTTAGTTTCCGTATATCTCCGCCGCATTCATACAGGAAGCGCGGCGTGTCGTGGCTGTCCAGCAGATTATACATTCTCCGGCTTGTTTCTTCCGGATACAGCGCCAGAATCCGGTTTGCAAGATGGTCGAATTCCGGGCTGCCGATGGAGCCTTTTGCGAGCCAGCCCGTTACGGCGTCCCGGAACAGATAATTCATTGCTCCGTCAAGCCGGTTTCCCATTACCAGACGGCTTGCATCGCCCCAGCTCTCCCCGATCAGTACGGTGCCGGGGTTTGCACGTTTGATCTCATCGGAAAATCTTTCCCAGAATCTTCCTTCAATCTCATCCGCCACGTCCAGCCTCCAGCCGTCAATTCCGCACCGGTCGATCCAGTACTTGCCGACCCTGATAAAATAGTCTCTGGTTTCGGCATTGGCAAGGTTCAGCTTCGGCATCCATTTATAATACCCAACACACCCGTAATTTGGCGGGTCCGCGGTCACGGGAAAACTTTCCGGAAAAAACCAGCCGCGGTATTTTGATTTTTCCCCGTTTTTTAACAAATCCTGAAACGGAGGGAAATAATAACCGCAGTGGTTGAACACCCCGTCCAGAAGTACCTTGATTCCCCGCCTGTGGCACAATTCCACAAGCTCTTTCAGATCCGTTTCCGTACCGAATTGGGGGTCAACCGAAAAGTAGTCCACCGTATCGTATTTGTGATTGGACGTTGCGGTGAAGATCGGAGTGAGATAAAGGCAGGTTGCGCCCAGCCGGACGATATGTTCCAAACCTTCGCGGATCCCTTTTAAATCGCCGCCCATATAATTTTCTCGAGTGGGGGCGCTGCCCCAGGGCTGCGTGCCGGACGGATCGTTTGCGGTGTCTCCGTTTTTAAACCGCTCCGGGAAAATCTGATAGTATATCTGCCTCCCGCACCATTCCGGCGCGGTGTAACCGTCCGAAACGTTTGGATAGAGATACTCAAAATAGGTGGTTTCCGGTACCCTGCTCTGTACCCCCTGCGCCCCGTACCAGATTGTCTGTCGGCCGTCACTCAGTTCAAAGTAGTACCTTATGTAACAGGCAGTATGCCGGAAAGCAGCCCTGGCGGTAAAATAATCACACACGTTATCGCGCAGAACGCATTCCATCGGGATTCTTTTTGCTTTTCCGATACTTTCATACCGTCTCCAGTAAACCAGAGTGCATGTTCGCAGATCCTTCTTTGCTGCCTGAAAGCGAAAAACGAGCTGTTTTTCGCTTTCAGGATAAATAAATTCCTCCGTTGGCCGATGTATCAGTGCGGCATAGTTCATAAGCGTTTCTCCTGTCTGTTTCTTTGCGTTGAATCTCTTTCAATGATTTTTGTTGATATTAAAATCTGGCGGTTTCTCATATTTTTGTTTTCAATCGACTGTATCAGAATATCGGCGGCCTGTTCCCCAAGCCCGAACGTATCAATGTCCACCGCAGTGATGGAGGGTTCCATGAGTTCTGTCACAGGGGTGTTATCAAAGCAGACGATGCCCAAGTCCTGCGGCACCCGAAGCCCGCACTGCGCCGCCGCCCGGAGCGCCCCAACCGCAAGGCAGTAATCGCTGCAAATCACGGCATCCGGCTTTTCCGGTTGTTGAAACAGCTCAGATACTGCAGACATCCCGTTTTCCACCGTTGAACCGCAGTGCCGGATAAAGCCTTCCCGCACCGAAAGGCCGTTTTCGCTCAATGCACGGCAATACCCTGTAATACGATCCTGATTAAAATTCTTGTTTTCTCCGCTGGAGAGAAAGGCGATATCCCGGTATCCTTTTCCCGCCAGATGGCGGACCGCGATGCCGCCGCCCTGAATGTTATTGACGTCTACCCAACTGCTGCCGATGCCGTATTGCCTGGGTTCCCCCAGGATGACATAGGGAAACAGGATGTCGTCCATCTTGCCGATGAATTCCTTATTGACCATGGAGATTGGGAGAATAATGCCGTCCACTTTCTTCCCGAACACCAGCTTTTCCGCCGAGGAAGAATCCCCACTCAGCAGACGCCCGTTTGTAATAATCAGGTTGTATCCGTTTTTATGCACAACCGTTTCAATTCCGAAAACGCTGTTGTTAAAAAAGTTATTGGAATAAGAACGGGCGTCCACAACATCAATCACCAGCGCGATTGCGGAAGTGCTGCCGTTTGCAAAGCTTCTGGCGGTATCGTTTGGGACATAGTCCAGCTCTTTCATGATTTTCAGGATTTTGTTCTGCGTTACCTCAGAAATAACACCTTTTTGGTTAATTACCCGTGACACGGTGGATGTGGAAACCCCCGCCGCTTTTGCCACATCTTTTATTGTTGTTGACATAGCCCCTCCTGTGCAACCGGTTTACTTATAATATTTTGATATTTGCCTAATAATCCGCGAGATATTTATAATTTATGCCCAATTTTTAATTGTATCATATATTTTTATAAGTAAATTATGTAACTTTTAATGCAACCGTTTGCATTAGCCTTAGTATAAATCTGAGAATTGCTTTTGTCAAGATGCTTTTTTAAATTTTGTAAAAATCAGCAGCTCTCAGCCCGAGCGACATACCGGTTCTTGATAGAAAGCAAAAAGAAAAATCGATTGATACAAATCATCTAATTAGTGAACTGTTTTACATTGTGTAAAATAGAGAAAAAGCCAGGGATCTTTGTGTTCTTTAATAGGAAGAGGATAGCCCTTATTGCACAGGTAATCCGGATCCGTTCTCTGGCCCTCTGAGCTATCTTGTCACCTCTACTTTAGTGTTTCACAAAAGTCTCCAATTTTTCAATAATGATGAGACATCTGCAATCTTTTTAAGTGCAAAGAATCTGTAAGTGGCTATAGCAGATAACAGAAATATTCTTATCGAAAAAACCGTATGAAGGCTGGATTTTCCAGTTTCATACGGCTTTTGTCTCTTCTATTTATGAAATGAATATCGGCATGGATTTATGGACAGGTCGTTCTTCTTCCCTGTTTCCGATTGACCGGTTCCTATAAAGCATATTTCTCAATTGCACGGGCCGCGCCGTCCCGATCGTTGCTGAGCGTCACATCGTTTGCCGCCTGTTTCACACAGTCACCGGCGTTGCCCATCGCAACCCCCACCCCACAGGCCTGAAGCATTTCGATATCGTTTTCACTATCCCCTATGGCAAGCACGTTCTCCATACGAATTTTCAGGAAGCACCGGCACAGACTTTGCAGGCCAAACGCCTTGGACACATTCGAGTGCATGATCTCAAGGCCTGCGCCTGTATCAACCAGGGAAAATTTGGCACTTTCGGATAACAGTCTCAACAGCTCCGGTTTTATGGAAGGAGGAATCAGCGGAAGGTTGATTTTTTCGATCCCGCCCGGTATGCCGCTTACAAATGAAATCAGATTTCCGGCATCCGTCCCGATTTTTCGAAGGACTTCCACATGAAACGGATGCAGCAAATATTCGGAAGAGCGGGACAATTGTTCCCCGGCTACATATATTTTCCCGTGGCGCCAAATCTCCACCCAAATCTGCGGCGGAAGGCGATTTAAAACCCATAAAGCGTCTCTGGCAGGAATGCAGCTTGAGCAAACCGATTTCTGATTTTTTAAGCTGTACAAAACCGAACCGTTTGAAGTAACAGCGCTGTCAATACCGGAGATCGAGGTAATTGCGGACGGCAGAACTGTACAAATCCGTCCGCTGGCCGGAATGACCGGGATGTTCCGCGCAATCGCTGATTTTATCGCCTGTTTTGTCCTCTCCGAAATGCTTTTGTGGTCATTTTGCAGCGCCGTGCCGTCCAAATCCAAAGCGATTAACTTTATTTTCAAAATAAATCACGAACCTTGTTTATAACGCTTAATAATTTCCTTTGTTTTCACCAGGCAATCCTTTGTCGTCTCAATATCATTTTTCGCCACGCCCATATAAAGCAGATCTGTAATAATCAGAGAAGCGTTTCTGGAAGCAATCGCGCCCAGCCGCAGCTCCCTCTCCGTTGTGGGGATATACAGCAAAATATCGGCAAATTTTGTCAACGTGCTTTTCCGGAACTGCGTTATGGCAATGGTAGCGGCGCCCTTCTCTTTTGCGAACTTCATTGCCGTATTTACCTCATGCGTTTTCCCGCTGTAACTGACGGCAATAGCGACATCGCGTTCCGTAATATAGGCGGCGGAAGCAAGCTGGTCGTGAAAATCACTGTGATAAATCGCATACCGGTTGATTCTGGACAGCTTTTCCATAAGATCCATACATACAATTCCGGAACCGCTGACGCCGAAGAGATAGATATTGCGGGAATTTAAAATTGCGGCAACCGCCTTTTCCAGACTTTCAACATTTAACAGGCGATACGCCTGATCCTGAAGCATACTGTTCAGGTTTTCCGCCTTTTTTACAACAACCTCCATCGAATCACGCTCATTGATCATATCGTCAAAATTCGTAATATCATCGGTGCTGTCTCTTGCCAGATCCACCTTCAGCGCCGTAAAGCCCTGGTATCCCAGCTTATGAGAAAAACGTATGACGGCGGCGGCCGAAGCTCCAACTCTTTCGCCCAAAATCTGTGCTGAGCTTAGAGTAACCTCATTGGTATTCTGCAGAATGTAACCGGCAATCTTTTTTTCCGTATCCGTATAGCTTGCCATGCCCTCGCGGATCTTATAAATACAGCTCATTTTGCGAATTCACTGTCCTTCTTTTCTTTCCGAAATTTCCTGTGCAGCACCTTCCTTCAGCGAACGGATCGCCATTGCGATGTTCCCGTTATTGCTGCTTAAAATGATGTTACACTCCTTGCATGAAAGGCCTGTAAGAGCCATGCATATCGCTATTTTAACATTTGAACCGCTTTTTTGCAAAAAATCCTCCGCTTCCCCGTAACCGCATCCGCTGCTGGAAACAATAATGCGTTTGGCGCGCTCCACCAGCTTTTCATTCGTGGGCTGCACGTCAACCATCAGGTTTCTATAAACCTTGCCGCATTTTATCATGAGGGAAGTGGAAATCATGTTCAAAATCATCTTTTGCGCCGTTCCGGCTTTCATTCTTGTGGAACCGGTGACCACTTCCGGCCCTACGACCGCCTCGATTCCGATTTCTGCGTGCTCCGAAATTTCTGCATTGTGTACACAGCTGATTGCACCGGTATAGGCGCCAATTTCATTGGCATAGTCAAGTCCGCCGATTACATACGGAGTTCTTCCGCTTGCAGCCAAACCGATTACGGTATCATTTCGGGTAAGCCCAACCTGAATCAAATCTTTTCGTGCCAACTCAGGGTCGTCTTCCGCTCCTTCCTTTGCTTTGATTAACGCCCCAAAGCCACCGGCGATAATGCCCTGAATTAAGGAAGCGTCCACTCCGTAGGTTGGCGGGCATTCGCTGGAATCCAATACGCCCAGTCTACCGGAAGTACCCGCTCCAATATAAATGACGCGCCCTCCGCGCAGCATAAGCTCATAAATATGATCGATGAGCTCGGCAACCGCAGGCAATATTTTTTCAACTGCAAGGGCAACCGTCTGATCTTCCCGGTTTATCACCCTTAAAATATCCGGTGTTCCCATCCGGTCAATATTCTGGCTGTTCAAATTGATTTGCTCCGTATCAAGAGCATTCAAATTTACTTCCATATTCGGCGATCTCCCCTATATTCATTAAAATACATCAAAATTCCAAAATAAAATCTGTGCAAATTGTTCTGCCCATATTATAGCATTTTAAAATTTAATTTCAACAATTAATTTTATTTAATTAAATTTGTTTTCAGATTGTATTTTTATAAAAACAACGTTTTTCCCTCAATTACTAAATATATTAAGCAATTTACAGGAATATGTTAAAATATTATTTTATTACATTGTATATTTTTTTGAAATATTATTGACTTATAATATTAATTATGTATAATGTAGTTAGTTTAAGGTAGTGCAGATGAAATCTGAATGTACCGATTGCGGGCTAATATTACGGACGGCAGGAAAAAGCGCGATACCCGTACGAAAATCGGGCGGCAGGATGTACATCGGGATTGATTCCGCGGATCCTTAATTCGGCGGCAGACTTTATACTAATAAGTTGTCCAAAAAATATATTAAAAGAGGGGTATGAGTGATATGGACTATAAGAAAATAGCAGCCGATGTTCTGGAAGCAGTGGGCGGCAAAGACAATGTTTCCGCAAACGCCACCTGCATGACAAGGCTCCGTATCGGCGTGATGAACCACGAAAAAGTGGACCTGCCTTCAATAAAAAAGATAGAGGGTATTCTCGGCGTTGTGGACTCCGATACGGTTCAAATTGTTTTTGGCCCCGGTGTTGTGAATAAAATCGGCGCGGAATTTTCCCAGTTAACCGGCCTGGCTCTGGGCGCCGACCAGGTGGATACGGACGTCAAGGCTGTAGCGAAAGAAAATAAGGAAGTAAATAAAGCAAAGTACAATGGCCCGGTTCAGAGGTTTTTAAAACGCATCGCCAATATATTTATTCCGCTTTTACCGGGCATTATTGCTGCCGGCCTGATCAACGGGATCATCAATGTCATCAATGTTTCTACCCACAGTGCGTTTGAAACGCAGTGGTGGTATTCCTGCATACATACGCTTGGCTGGGCACTGTTTGCCTATCTGCCGATATTCGTGGGAATGAACGCCGCAAAAGAGTTTAAGGGCTCCCCGATTTTAGGCGCGCTTGCCGGAGCGTATTTCTGCGCAAACGCCGCCATGCCGCTACTGACGAAAATCAAGGATGTGCAGATCATTCTTCCTTTTACCGGAAAAGCATTTAATCCGAGCAACGGCGGCTTGCTTTCCGCGCTGATTGCCGGTATCTTCTTTGCCTGTCTTGAGAAATGGATCCGCAAGTGGATGCCAACGATTCTGGATACATTTTTCACTCCGCTTCTCACGGTCATCTTAGGCGGCCTGGTAACCGTTATTGTTTTACAGCCGATCGGCACATTGCTGACAAGCGGGATCTACTTCCTGCTGAACTTCCTGTACGCCGACCTCGGCGCTGTGGGCGGATATATTCTCTCTGCCGGGTTCCTGCCGCTGGTAGCTGTGGGCCTGCATCAGGCTTTGACTCCGATTCACGCGATGCTGAACGACCCGGCGGGACCGACAAAAGGCATCAACTATCTTCTGCCGATCCTGATGATGGCTGGCGGCGGCCAGGTTGGCGCCGGTCTTGCGCTGTATTTTAAAACCAAGAACAAGAAACTGAAAAGGATGACGCGCGACTCTTTGCCGGTCGGTATTCTCGGAATCGGCGAGCCTCTGATGTACGCCGTAACGCTCCCGCTTGGCAAGCCTTTTGTGACTGCCTGCCTCGGCGCGGGATTCGGCGGTATTCTAGCTTCCCTGTTCCACCTTGGGACGGTATCTCAGGGCGTTTCCGGGCTTTTCGGCCTGCTGATTGTGGTGCCTGGTCAGCAGCTGGCGTATTTTATATCCATTGTACTGGCGTATGCCGGCGGATTCCTCCTCACCTATTTCTTTGGAGTTGATGAGAACCGAATCAACCAGGTATACGGCGAAAATGATAAATAACAGGATAAGGATTTTATGAAAGAATTCGGAATTTCACTGTATCTGGGAACCGGTTTTGAAAAAAATGCAGCCATTCTGGAAAAAGCCCGCCGCGCAGGCATTCGTTATGCGTTCACTTCCCTGCATATTCCGGAAGAAAGCTCCTGTAGCAGCGAGCAGGAAATAAAAAAGCTTTTCAGGCAGTGCGAAAGCAGCGGAATTTCGCTGATCGCGGATATCGGCCCGCGCACCATAGAAAAGCTGGGATATCACAGCCTGTCGGACTTAAAAAAGGCACCGATCTCCTGCCTCCGCGTGGACTACGGTTTCACCTGTGAGCAAATCATCGATCTTTCCAAAGACTTCAATCTGATTTTTAACGCCAGCACACTTCAGGAGGATCAGATCACCCAGCTTAAGAACCTGCATGCGGATTTCTCTAAATTCAGCGCCTGTCATAATTTTTACCCAAAACCGCTGACCGGGTTGTCTTTGTCAAAAGTACAGAACATCAATGATCGGATGCACCGGCTCGGAATGAAAACCATAGCGTTCGCAGCCGGAGATTCCGAACTGAGGGGGCCCCTGAAAATGGGGCTCCCCACCGTTGAAGAACAGCGCAACGGAAACGTCCTGCTGAACATCCTTCAGCTCATACGGAAATGCGCAACCGACGTGTGCATCATCGGTGATATCGACATCAGTGATAAAGCGTATCGCCAGATCAGAGAGCTCTCCGAAGGCTACGTCCGTCTGCAAGCTGAAATCCGCCCCGAATACGGTTTTATCGCAGACACGGTGCATCATGACCGGCCGGATTCCAGCGATTATGTAATACGTTCGCAGGAGTCAAGAACGTATGCTTCCCAAGGCAAGTTTTTTCCGGCGGAGCCCTGTCAGCCAAGGGAAAAAGGCAGTATATCGATTGGCAATGAAAAATACCTGCGCTATTCCGGGGAACTTGAAGTTGCCAGAATAAATTTGCCGCCGGAAAGCAAGGTAAATATTGTCGGCCGGATAAAGCCGGAATCCATTCCATACCTGGAATATATTACGGACGGGATGGGATTCCAACTTGATGCCAAAAGCCCAAATCCGTAAGCAAAGGAAGTTTTATCATGCAAAGTTTTGAATATACGATAAAAGATCCCGTCGGGCTGCACGCCAGGCCAGCCGGACTGCTTGTAAAATGTGCAAAAGACTGCAGTTCAGATATTCGCCTGAAAAAAGGCGATCAATCCGCTGATGCAAAACGCCTTTTTGCGGTTATGGGATTGGACGTCAAACAAAGCGATAAAATCACAATCTCGGCAGAAGGTGCCAAAGAAGCGGAAGATCTTGCAAAACTAATGCGCCTCTGTGAAAACAATCTATAATTTTTTTCAAAATTAATGCCCGTACGGACACTGGATTTTCAGTATCTGCACGGGCTTTGTTTTACCTATAACCAGAAGCCTGATCCACCCTTCGAATAGCTCGGCGGTGCCCAGTAAATTGTCCCGGGGAAAACTTTACGGACTTGAGAATCTGAACTTGAAAATCGACCTTTTAAATCAGCCGAACGGTGGCTGCCAGGTCTGCCGGGCTTCCTGAGCTTTGAAAACCTATTGGCCTCCCTGTCGCAAAAAGGGCGGCACAAGGCTATGTTATGCTTTTGCATTGCTTAACACGGAATTGCAGAGAACTATGTCGAATCATCAATCCATATTTCGTGATAAAATAGAGAAAAAGCCAAGGATTCATTGCTCTTCATACGAAGGGGATGAAGCCCTTGGTTTTATTTTATGATCCTAATAATTGCTCATCCATACAAAACGCCGCATATAGGGGGTACAGATTTGCTATGACTTTCAAATTCAAAGTCTTTCTTAGCAATAAAATGGGCTGGCTGATTCTGTCCTGAAAATCAGCCAGCCCATTACCTTTTAATTATTATTCACCCAGATAGATTACAGAAGAAAAATCAGACAGAACACTCTGAGCGGCAATCGCACCAGCCCCCCAACAAACAAGGACTTTCCGGAAGTTGATTGATTTCTATCGATAGATTTTCCAAGACAAGCGGATTAACACATTCACGGACTTTATCATTGACAATGGTTAAGAGCATATCCGGTGCAATTTGCGTAAGTTCATCACCAATTACAATCGTATCAGGATCATTTTGGTTTATAAGGTTTATAATTCCTATTGACAGATACACACATACCTTTTTATATTCTTCGCAGGCTACAGGATCTCTGTTTTGCACTGCTCTGGCAACATTTTCTGTATTAATGTCGTTATTCACTAAACAGGATACTTCACCGGCTTTCAGTCGGTTTTTAATATTATCATAAAGAACCAGCAGGGAACAATACTTTTCGATACAGCCGCGATTTCCACAGCCACATTTCGGCCCGTCGAAATTGATTGAAGTATGGCCGAATTCTCCCGCAAGCCCCTTGCTGCCGCATGCGAGTTTTCCATTTACAACCATTCCGTTTCCAATTCCCTGACCGGCTAAAACATAAATCAGATATTTTTTATTCCGGTACCAATACTGAGAAAATGCGCTTGCATCCGCATCATTAACAATATACAGGGGGATTTTTAGATCTTTTGTCAAGGCTTCTTTAATGGCAAAATTCTGCCAGCCGGTCAGCTCGGTTACGAACAGCAGGCGATCGATATCCTCACGATATGGACCGGGCATTGCCATAGTAATCGCAGAAATATTACAATCCTTGTTTTCATCGAGGGTAATTTGAATAGCGTTGCGTATTCTTAAAGTAGTAATGTCAACACTTTCATCATGTGGAATTTTATATGTTTTGATGTTGTGAACATCTCCGGATATACCAAAAAGGCCAATATAGAAAAACAATCGTGTCATCCGAATGCCTATGACCTTATATTTTTCATCGTTCAGCCTAAGTCCAATCGAACGGCGCCCTTTTTCGCCGTTCATCAGACCTGTTTCCACAACCAGCTGACATTTCATAAGATCGCTAACGATATTTGTAATGGTTGTCTGCTTCAGCCCGGATAACTTAGAAAGCGTTGCTCTTGAACATATTTTTTCCTGACGAATTAAGTCGAGAACCAGAGAACGATTAATCATTTGAATTTTCCCTTGGTTTAAGCTTTTATTCGTATTATCCATCATTTATCTCCAAACGAATTATTATATTTATATTTTACATTAATTTATAGAGTTATTATTACACATTAGAATTAATTAAAAAATTGTATTTTTATCAAATAAATTCGATATATAAAACTAACAAATAGTATTGACAATATCAAATAAAATTAGTTTAATATATGTAATAATAAATTGAATGGATATAAAAATTGAAATACATAATTCGACCGGATTAGATATTCTAAGGTGGAGTATTTTGAAATCCATCTTTAAGAATAAATATTTATTAGTGGAGGCGTTATTGCAAAGGTACACATTGCAGGCAAAATGAAAAACTAATTTAGAAGGAAGAGGTTGAGTATGAAAAAGGTTTCAAAATCAATGTGTTCGCTGCTGCTTGTTCTCACATTGATCACGGGAATGTGCACGAGTGCATTCGCTGCCAGTACATCAAATGAAGTATCCGACAGAGAAAAAACAAATGCTGCACTATCTAGAGAGGCAGCTACACAGGGTATGGTTTTACTGGAAAACAAGGATAATGTTTTGCCGCTTGCCGAAGCTACCAAAAAGATTGCACTGTTTGGCGGCGGCGCCAGACACCCTGTAAAGGGTGGAACAGGTTCCGGCGATGTCAATCAAAGGAATGTTGTTCCTATCGATGAGGGCTTTAAAAATGCCGGCTATGAAATTACTTCGACTGGGTGGCTGGATGCTTATGATGCTGCCTATACAGCAGCCAAAGCAAACTGGCATGGCGGAATGTTTAGTGCATTCTCTTTTTCGGATACGGAGATTACAGACGACCAGATTACATCTGCAAAAACGACAGACACTGCTATCTATGTCGTCTCAAGAAATTCCGGTGAAGGTTCTGACCGAGATTCGGGAAAAGGCGATTACCTGCTTTCCGATAATGAATATAGTAATTTAAAAAAGTTAGGTGCCAATTTTAAAAATGTTATTGTATTACTGAATGTCGGCGGCGTAATAGACACCAAATTTTTCAACGAAATTCCCGGTCTGGATGCAATGCTTCTGATGTCTCAGGCCGGTTTGGAAACAGGAAATGCGGTTGCCGATGTCGTATCCGGTAAAATTACCCCTTCGGGCAAATTAACGGATACATGGGCGAAAAATTACTCTGATTATTCGTCATCTGTAGGATTCAGTTCAAATGATGGCAATATTAATACGGAGAAGTATACGGATGGTATTTATGTTGGCTATCGTTATTTTGATACCTTTAATGTCACTCCGCAATACGAGTTCGGTTATGGCAAATCCTATACCACGTTCAGCACCAATATCGACTCTGTTACTGCGAATGCCAGCAAGGTTACAGTTCAGGCAACGGTAACCAATACCGGCAGTACATATTCCGGCAAAGAGGTTGTTCAGGTTTACTTTTCCGCGCCGAAAGGTTTGATTGAAAAGCCGTATCAGGAGCTTGCCGGCTATGCCAAGACGGATCTGCTGGCGCCGGGCCAGAAACAGACTTTAACTATTTCCTATAACACAACCGAAATGTCTTCCTATGATACGGATTCAGCTTCTTACGTCATGGAAAAGGGTGATTATACTATCCGCGTAGGCAATTCGTCCAGAAACACCCATGTAGGAGCGGTTGTTCGTCTGAACGATGATGCAACAACAGAGCAGCTTAGTAATCAGCTGCAGCCCCAGGACACTTTGGATGAAATTTCTAGTTCCGGCAAAACTTCATATACTTATGCTTCTGAAAAAAATGAAATATCCTCCGCTAAAGTCATTAATTTAACTCCGAACGACATTGTTACAAAAGACGATGCTTCTCCGTATGACAACGGAACGGTTACCACATATCAGATAGACGGTCAGGTTAAGGATTCTTCGAATTACACGGGCGATGATTATGAAACGATAAAAGCCGTTGCAAAAAAGTCGAGCCTGACTCTAAAAGATGTCTATGATAAGAAGGTAACGATGCAGGAATTTGTTGCACAAATGAGTTTGCAGCAAATGGCTGATATCGTGAATGGAATCGGTTGGGGTGGAAGCGGTACTCCTATCATCGGCGCCCAATCCAATTCTGTTCCGGGTGCAGCCGGCGAAACGACCAGCCTTTATAAGGATTCCGGAATTCCTAATATCATCCTTTCGGACGGCCCGGCCGGCTTAAGATTGACTCAAAGCTTTACAGGCAAAGATGCGACAACAGGAGCAGAAAAAACATATTATCAGTATTGTACCGCGTGGCCGATCGGCACACTGCTTGCCATGAGCTGGGACCGCGACTTGATTAAGCGGGTCGGCGAAGCAATCGGCACAGAAATGGTGGAGCTTGGTGTGACACTGTGGCTTGCACCCGGCATGAACATTCACCGCAATCCGCTTTGCGGACGCAATTTTGAGTATTTTTCAGAAGATCCTCTGGTTACCGGCCTCTGCGCTGCCTCTGAAACACTTGGAGTTCAGTCCAAACCCGGAATTGGTGTTACCATTAAGCATTTCGCAACCAATAACCAGGAAAACAACCGAAGCACTGAAAATAATGTTGTGTCAGAAAGAGCTCTGCGTGAAATTTATTTAAAGGGCTTTGAGATTGCAGTAAAAACAGCACAGCCAATGGCTATTATGACGTCTTACAATAAAATCAACGGTACGTTCTCTGCAGCAAACTATGATCTCTGCACAGACATTACCCGCGGCGAATGGGGCTTTAAAGGCCTTGTCATGACAGACTGGGGCAGCCAGGCAGACGCAGGTGTATCCATGCACGCAGGAAATGACATGATTATGCCCGGCGGCTCTCAGAACACCATCATCCAAGCGATAAATAAAGTTGAGCCTTTGCTTAATTCCGATGGTACTGTCAAACTTACAACAAGTTATGACTGGTTTGGGAATGCGCAAGAAGTGGAAAATTGGAACGACTTTGTTCCAGTGTTAAATCAAGGCCATACTTCCAAGGAAAAGTACTCTGCCAATAAGTATGTATCGTCAGTTGATGGAAAAGACTATACAACTTACTCAGGCACTTATAAAAATGATTACATTTTAAAAGGTGATCTTCAGAAGAGTGTCATGAACATTCTGAATATCGTTATGCAGTCTACTCAATTTAAAAAGATGTATTCTGATGTTCAGATCAATCCTTATTCCAGCCAGTTTAAGCTTGATAGTTTTGCCGAGATGCAAAAATCTGCTATTTCCACAACACCTACTTCGGACGGCGGAAATTCGGATCATCATTCCAGTGGGAGTAGCTCAAGTACCGACCCAACAACGGCCGCTAATACCGGTTCGTCAATATCAGGTTCAACCATTACGACAAGCACTGGTACGTTTGTTACCGACACAACAACAGATGTCCATGTAAAGGGCGGATATACCGTTAAGCTGACCAGTGTCAGCGGTCAGGCCCCAACTGTTGTAATCGGTACACCGGGCGTATTTGAAGTTCAGATTACCACAAATGGCAAAGACTACTTTGTAAAGCTGATTCCGATTGGTCAGCCGGGAGTGCAGGCCGGTGTTTATGTAAACGGAGTAAAACTCTTTGTCGCCACAGTCGAAACTCCGGTGGCAACTTCCGCTGTAAAGAGCGATACGACCCGTCCGTTTAAATTAAAGTCCAATTCTTCCTATACCTTCAAGCTGACAGCCAACTCGAAACCTGCATTCACATGCGGTACGCAAGGCGCATTCAGAGTTGAACTCGTAAAATCAGTTGGCAACGATTACTATTACCGTATTACTCCTACAGGAAAAGCGGGTACATCCTCCGGTTTCTATGTGAATTCAAACAAGACACCAGTTACAGTGGTAACCGTAGCTTAATCGATTTTTACATCTTTCCTTCTTGGTTATCCCTTCGGCGGATCAGTTCCGCCGGAGGGATTATCTTTTTGTATAGCGAAAACTTCTGGCTCCGCCGGGAGTTTCTTCCGTCAAATACCGGAAAGCTCGCTGCTCGCGGAGGCACTTTCTTCGCCTGTGGAGGATTTCGTCTGTACGATATTGCGAAATCTGTTTAACTCCGGCCGAAAATTGGCCACAAAACGTGTTGCAAACGTAATCGTTCTGAAAAATGGCAATGTGAAAGCAGCCGGTATGAGGCCGGGACAGACTCATATTATAATTGACATAAATGACAGCAAAGACAAACATATCACCCATAAAGTCAGGGATTCCGTTGCCCTCAAATAAAGAGAAACGGAATCCCTGCTTTTAGGTTTTACTGGATTAAGTGAAAGCCAGCGTTACCGGATATTCGCGATGGCCGCCGGATTTTTCCCGCCATTCAGATAGAAACCGCAGCCTTTGCCCGGAAGACCGACTGCCACAAATGCAAAGTACCATGCGTTTCCCACCTGGCGAATCTCAACGCACCGGAAGGAGCTGTTGCCAGGAATGAGGACGGGCCTGCGGTCGGACACGATTTTAAACTGATACTTCTTTCCTGACTGCACGTCGAAAACACCCTTGGTATCGCTGATCGCTTTGGCGTATGCCTGTTCCGCGCCGACGGTCAGAATCAGGAGCCGCGGGCCTCCGTTCACATAGACGCCGGTACGGTCACCCGGCCTGCCAACCGCAGTCACCTTGAAGAAATAGCCGTTTCCGCTGCCCTTCACCATCTGCACGCTGAACACGCCCGGGGTTCCCAGAACGAAGGAAGGAACGCTGCCGTCCGTGCTGATGATGCGGAACTGATAGGTACCGTCCACCGCTAAATCACGGGTCGTATCACTGATATAACTGCGGGTGGCGGAGCCGGTCTGCTGCGCCTTTCCGGGATTTGACGAGTGGCTGCTGCTTTCTGAACCGTCGGACGGCGATGAACCTTTGCCCGGCACCGTCACCGGGATACCGATCATCAGAGAAACATGGTTCGGATTATAAACCCCGGAGGGCAGGAACACGGTTCCGCTGACGGTAAAGCTCTGCGGTGAGGCGGAGGACGGCTGGTAGGAACAGTCATCCACATTCCAGGAAACGGTTGCGCTTTCTGTTCCACAGTCCGTCCGGATCGTAACGGAACCCGGGAGGTTCAGCCCCAGCGCCGTCTTGGCTGCACCGTTTGCCAGCCCGGTGACCGCGGCTGGAGGTTCGATACTTTGAAGAATTCTGCCTTGCGAACTAACGGCGATGGCATTGGACATTATGGACATTCCCGACGCGTCAAACACACGGGCCTGCACGGCGCTGTATTCCCCTTTGTCGAGCAGGAATTCATTGGTTCCGTTATTTTCCCATTTCTGCTGCGGAGTCCAGGTCTTTCCGCCGTTTATGGTGTATTGCCACTGCGACGGCACAAATCCGGAAAGCCCCGTTGCCTGAACCTGCACACGCATCTGGCCTGATGCATTTTTGCCCAGGGCCGTCAGAGAGACGCTGCCGCCGGCAACCTGCTTCGTCTTGCTGTGGATGGTGACAAGATAGACGCCGGAAGAATCGGGCGGAGATTTTGCCAGAGACCGGGCCATCAGTTTCACATTGGAATCCGCGACAGGAGCCGCCCCTGAGGAGATCCGGAGAGTCTGCGTTTCGCCGGGGGAAAGCTTCAGCATATACGAAACCGCACCGAGTCCCTGTGCCAGCACGGCGCTTCCGCCGCTGTCCTTAATTGTAACATAGGTACCGGGGCTTGCCGCGGCCGCCATGATCGATGTGGAAGAGAGATTGACCGCGTCCACCGAATACGAGTGGTTGCCGCTGTCGAAGACCATGTTGATTCCCTGCGCCGTAATACTGGAAATACCGCCCGAGGAAGTATCCGCCGTGAAGTAGCGGGCAATTACCCGCGCCCCGGTCTTTGAGAACCGAATCTGCCCCTGTGCGGTTTTCTCACCGCCGAGACTGATCAGATCTGCATTGGAATCTGCCAGGATTTTCGTTTCGATGACGTTTCCTGTCGCGTCCAGAAGCTGAGCGGCGACGTTCCCGTTGGAAGAAGGCTCCATCGAGAGATTCTTAACGGTAAGGTTCGCAACAGTGGCTCCTTTGGAATTATCCTGTTCCACAGTTACACGGAACTGCTGCCCGTTGTTTGCCTCCACCGGATTCGGGAGCAGAATATTCTTTGTGTTGTTGGAAGTATCGTATTCCACCAGTTCGTCATAGGAGCCGTCCGGCTGCTTTTCTTCTACCCATATCCGGCCGTACAGACGCACGCCGCCGCTCGGGATGCCGTTCTGCGGCACATCGTAGGTGAAACGCATGGTCAGCGCGCTCTGGTTCAGCAGGTCGAGATCGCTTCCGGCGATCTGTTTCTTTTCCACCAGGGTCCCGTTGGGCGTACCATCTTTTTTGTTTTCGTTGCAGCCCGGGTCTGTGTAGAAAGCCACGTAGACTTTACGGTCTCCGCTGTCCTTGATTGGGACGTCGCTGAGATTCTGCAGCGTGGCCTGAATAGTCCGCTTGCCTGATTCGTCGCCCACCAGCTCCACCTTGGCGATGCCGGTATCCGGAAGGTCCAGATTCAGCTTGCCGGTTTTGCTGCTGACGGAATGGTCAGTGAATGCGGCCGAAACCATATAATCAACGTTATGGATGCCGACGCTTGCGTCGGGCACATCATAATCGTAGGAAAGTGTCTGCTTCTGGTTCGGCAGAAGCTCCAGATGGTCAAACGTCTGCTGCGTTCCGTCCACTGTGACGGTGACGGAATTGACGGGAAGAATCCCCGTATTCTGAACCGTGAATGGTATCGCCATGCGAAGCCCGCATTTCAGTTCGGAATGGTTGACTTTCACGTCCAACACGTCAATCGAATTGGTGAAGGCACCGGAGACCGCCTTCATGTCGCAGATCGGAGAAACCGTGGTGACAGGACGGTTATCCGTCGTATAGACCGTGCTCGTATGCCCGTCTTTCGGGTCGTAACGGCTTGTAAGCATCACGGTGCGGACCTGTGCGGCCGAGGTGTCGTAATAGGAGTCAAACTGATCGATGACGGTGTAGTCCGGCATTTCCGCCAGAGAGAGCTCACTGGTCAGGCGGGCTATCCCCGCAGCATCGCGATAGAATTTAACGGCTTTCAGATTGTCTTTATTCCCGGCCTGTGGATTCAAACCGCCGCTGTAGCCCGTTCCGTCTGCCATGGAAGGCTCCACCCAGACAAGGGAGAGGTCATCCAGCTTCAAATTATCACCCCTCGCAAACCGGAAGCTGCCCACATTGGCAACCTGTGTGCTGTTGCCGATGCTGCTGAGAGAATCAGGAATGTCTGCACAGGGTGTTCCGTCGCTGTTGACAGCCGCCAGCAGAATATCATTGGAGATGGTTTCCTTCTGGGTCTTGGAATCTACAGATTTTACTGCGGTATGCCATCCCATCACAAATTTCCGCTTCGGATCGGCGTCGGTGCCGAAGTTCACCGCTGCAATCTGCGGGTTCTCATCCGTATTGCTGTCGTTTGTCAGCCGAATGTTGGTTTTCAGGGTCCCATCCGGTGCGGTAACGGCGCTGAAGGTCTCCCACCCGGAGGTGTCTGATGCATTGCCCCCACAGTTCACAGTATAGGCCAGCCCGGCCGTACCGTCGTCCAGCATCGCTGCCTGAAGCCCCTTTACACCACCCTGTGAACCGTTGTAAAGCACTTTTGCATCGCTCCATACGCCGCCGGAATAGGTTTTGTACAGGATTCGGTCGCTAACATCCGCATACTGCAGTGAGCTGCTGCCCAAACCGCTGCCGGATACGCTGCGCCACGCCACGATGGCGTGGCCGTTGAAGGCGGACACGACCGGTGCAAGATCTGCAGTCAGGTTATCGCCCCCCGCATCGGTTAGGGCGGTTGTTGTCCAGGACGACCCATTGTAAATTCCCGCCATAATCTTGGTGCTGTTTGTCATAGCGGAGACATCCGCGCTGCTGACCGTACCGCCGGCGGCGGTGTCAATTTTCGTCTGCTGACGCGTCCACGCGGCCGCGGCGAAAGACGAAGTCCCGTCCAAGGCCAGGCTGCTGTCCGGGCCGGCGCCGTCGTCCGTACTCAGAACGCCATGGTCGGCATAGGTGCCTTTCCCGCTGCCCGCCGCCCAGCTTGCGCGGGTTTTATTCACGTTATTGGAGCCACCGTCGGACAGATAGGCACGGACTTTACCGTCACGAGCCACCACCGGGTTTGCGTACGGATAGGAGTTCGACTGGATGTCGGTCATGGAGTCGGCAGAGGCAAGCAGGGATCGCATGAGGGTTCCGCTGTTCCAGCGGCGGGCGGCTTGGCTCAGATAATCGCGCTTTTCCATAGTGACGGAACTGCTGACCGTACTCAGGCCGGAGGAAGAGGCAAGCGAAGCCCTCGCGAAACTGCTTTTCAGACCGGAGGAGGACAGATTTCCCGAGATATTCCCCCCAAGAGCCCCATAGCTGAACCCCTGTTCCGGATCGTCCGGCAGGGGGATTGTCTGATCCGACTTCCAGTCGGCGATCTCGTCATGCGCATTGGTCCCCTGAAGGTCTTTGGTAAACAGGTTGCCTCCGTATGTGAACGACGCAAGCACCGTCGAATAAGAAACAAATAGGAATTTGGCAACGAACTTGATGCCCGCCGTACCGTACAGGCTCATGCTGAGCGCGTCAAGCTTCTGATTCTCCGTTTTGTAGTTACGGATCAGCGATTCGTTGTTCAAACCGAGGTCGATCTGCCCGAATATGCCGATCTTCAGGGCCACAATCTCATAATCGAACCCCAGGCCGCCGAAGGCGCTCACGTACATATTGATCTGCAGGCTGTTGAAGAAGTCGTTGACATACGCGGCCTGAACCGGTTCCAGACCCGTGTTGGTCGGTCTGACAGCGCGGAACGCCAGATTGAGCTTTGCGCCAAGGCCGAATTCCGCAGTCAGCGGAACCCCTTCCACACTGACATTGAAATTTTTGGAATACCCAATCATTGCCCCGAGGTCGAAGCCGCCGCCCGTAGTCGTCATCTTCCATTTTGTTGCGGACGGGTCGTAGCGAACCTCCACCTCGTAGTAGCCGGTGACGCTCAGTCCATACTCCAGACCACCCGAAGCAGCCAGCTTCTTTTCGCCCGCCAGCTGCTTTTTAATGTAGTCCTTATTTTTCGCACCATCCAGAATGTCGGAGGCGCCGGGAAGTGACAGACCCTCATCGGCACCGCCGATATTGACGGATGTATCCTCACCGTAGCCCTGCGAGATGGTGATAAGCCCTTTGAACACAAGCGGGTCCTCCGTCGCGGTAACAAGAAGGTTGAGCGTGTTCGAACCCACGGATTGACCGTCCATGAACTGCATCAGCATGCCGAGCGTTTGGTCGGACCCGCTGATCTGACCGGACAGGCTGCCGGTAGCACTTTTCACATCCATATTCAGGTTGCCGTCTTTTTTCATGTTGGAGAATGCGTTGTTGATCCCGCTGTCCTTGTCGTCCGCATTTGGTGCGCCCACCATATTGGTAAAGGTGAATGGGCTCTGGACTCTGCCGTACAGCGTGCCGTCCGGCAGAATAAGGGCGGCGGCCGCCCCTTTGGCATGCCCGATTTCAAGGTTCAGCGTGCTTGGGTCAAGAGTGGTGACGTTCTCCGTGAAGGCCATATCCGCAAATGGGTAATTGAGCGTCTTCACTTTCTGCACCGGCAGGACTCCGCTGAATTCATCCTGAATCTCCATCCCGTAGTTTTTGTTTTCCGCCGGGTTGGAATTACCCCACCACGCTTCCGTACTGACCAGATCCACGCTCGGATACATGTTGCCCGGCCCGATGGAACCGGTGAAATTCGTTACGTCCAGCAGACGCCCGCTGAGCAGATGATAGTCAAGCTTCTGGGAGACGACGAAGGGTTTGTTTTTGTAGGCAGCGGAGGGCACCGCCTTCAGGCTGACAACACTATCCCCGAACTTTACGGCTTGGTCGGGGCTGATATTGCCGTCTACGGTAATCAGCTGCGGGTAATAACTGTCATTTGCAAACCGCACCTCATAAATAAACTTGATCTTGTCAGTTGCCTTCAGCGACTGGCTGTCGTCGGTTGCAAACTGAGTCGAATCGAAACGAAGCTGAAAATGTCCATCACTGCCGAGATTTGCCTGCTGATTTTTCACTTCTGTTCGGGTGCATTCCTTAACGTTTTTGTAAACAGCGCCGCCGTAGGTGACCGTTCCGGTGTAGGGATTGCCGTCGCTGCCTTTGAAGTACAGGTCAAGGATTGTGACGGGGCGCAGCTGGAAGAAATTAACCGGGTATAGGTCATAGGTTCCTGCGTCGCCTTCCGAGGAAAGAAGATTGTTATGGAGAATCGTACCCAGATAGGTATCCTGACCCGACTGCGATTTCAGGGAGACGTCGCCCGCGATGCCGTCCGGCTCATAAACGGCGAGCTGGCCGCTGCTGTCGGAAATAAGTGTGCGGGTTTTTCCGCTGCCGCTGACATAGCTCACTGTGGTCTGAGCCTTGGGATAAAAGTGGAAGAGGAACAATTTGTT
>DATAML010000123.1:0-21904 GCA_036260545.1 Caproiciproducens sp. | reverse complement strand
TGAATTCGAATGTTGCCGGATGCCATTGTATCCAATACTTCGGCTACCTCCCCGATATAGGAGGAATAACTGTTCAGCCGCGCGGATGTCCGTTTGGTAAATTCACAAAGCTGCCCGATTTCATCCCTTGTGATATGCTCTTTATCCACGTTGGCCGTTAAATCCCCGTCAGCGATTTTGCCTAAAACGCCGGTGATATATTTTAGCGGCTTTACGAGGGAACGCGAAATAGAAACACTTAAAAGCAGGCTCAGTATGATTGCCAGCATAATGAATCCGCCCGTTATCCATGTGTTTTGCTTATCCATTTCCCGCGAAGTTGCCGTAACGCTTTTTTGCCACGCCGAGGCAAGGGCTACAGTTTGGTTGACGTATTCCCTGTGCATTTTATACATCGCTTTTAATTCCACGCGCGCTTTTTCGATTTTTGTAGAATCATTGGATTTCACTGCAGGAACTACCTGCTCGTCAAAAATGTCATAAAACCGCATTGCGGAATGATAGGAGTTCATTAGGAACGTCTTCTGCAGCTCACTGTTGGCCGGAATATGCTTTTTCCAGTAACTGTAACGTTCTGTGTACTGCGATTTCAGATCATTGAGCGCAGTAAGCAGATTGGTGCGCTTAAAATCGTCTTTTTCCGAAAGATATTCGAGCGCTGTCGCGTAGGATTCGATGATATATTCCGGCGGCGGCATAATATCTGCCGTTAATTCATTTGACAGCATGATTTGATTATAAAGGTTGCTGCCGATTTTGACTTTGCTGTTTAAAAAAAGCGAAGTTACCCAGACAAACAGAATCAAGAGTATGGAGGCGATGGAAAAAATCAGCATTTTCCGTGAAATTTTCATATTTCTCATTTTATATTACCGACCGGAGTGTGTCCAATCCTTCCTTATAGCACTTTAATCTGTATTATGGAAGAAATCAGACTTTTTTTAAATCTGTTTTTACGAAAAAGTAATTATATTAATGAAGAAACGAATTTTATAAATTATAAGAGGACATTGTGTATATTTAATAAAGGGAATACTTACTTTTTGTATCCACTGCATTTGCGTTGCCAGGGGGGGTGAACGTTCACGCCGATGATCGTTTCTTCTGCAAAAGCTAGCATTACTGACAGTGGAAAGAGTTTCACCGGATGGAACCAAAAGAACATTATTTAGTAAACCGCTTGTAAAGAGAACCAAGCGATTTCTTTTCTATTCTTGAAACATAAGAGCGCGAAATGCCAAGCTTCTGCGCAACCTCCCGCTGTGTGAGAGGGTTGGCTCCGGTGAGCCCGTACCGCAGCTCGATGATCTTACGTTCCCGCGGCGAAAGCACCTCATAAAGATACTTTTTCAGCTGTTCGGATTTGATTTTGCAGTCCAGATTTTCCAGAATGTTGTCTTCCGTCGCCATTACATCCATCAATGTCAGAGCATTGCCGTCTTTGTCGGTGTCGATGGGCTCATTCATAGAAATATCCTGCGCACTTTTTTTTGTGGAACGAAAAAACATGAGGACTTCATTTTCTATGCAACGCGCCGCGTAGCTGGAAAGCCGGATTCCCTTGCTGCTGTCAAAGGTGTTTACCGCCTTGATCAGGCCGATTGTGCCGATGGAAATCATATCGTCCTGGTCGTTTGAGTTTGCGTAGTATTTCTTAATTATGTGCGCCACAAGTCTCAGGTTATGTTCAATCAGTTTGTTCCGGGCTTCCATATCGCCGTTCTTTAGTCGTTCCATACATTCTTTTTCTTCCTGTGCGCTGAGCGGCCGGGGAAAGGAACCGGAACCCGTTACGTGCAGGATATAGAACAGTAATCCGGAGAGCGCAAATCCCAGCAAAGCACCGAACATAGCCGTCACCCCTTTGACTGCATTATATGCCATGCCATCCCTGTCCGTTGCAAGTCCGGTTGTTATATTTACAGGAGAAAAATACAGCATCCCAGGTTTTTTAGCTTAAAAAAAAGATTGCAGGTTCTTCGTAAAATTAATAAAAATCTATAGAATTTTAATTTTAAATTTAGTATAATTATAAAGAATTAATATTGGGGGAGATAACGCAAATGCAGCGCGTGGAAGGAGCAATCAAGGTAAATCCATCCCGATGCGTCATTTATCTGGGTTCGATGCAGGCTGATCATATGAAAGGCTGTCTGTACAGCGAGCATTATAAGAAATCCGTTCGGTTCGAAAGCGAAATTCAAATGCTCAACGCTATGCAGGATTTATTTGACAGCGTCGATTTCCCGGAAACTCTGTTTGAGGGCCGCAGCTTTTTCGGTAAAAAGATCAGGAAGATTATTGTGAAGGCGGAAGAGATCATGGAAGATGACTTACAGGAATTGATGCAGAACACCAAAACGACTTTTGTTGTAAATGTTCAGTACCGGCAGAATGCAACCTGGCAGGGGACCATAACATGGGCGGAGCAGAACCGGACAAAGCATTTCCGCAGCGCTCTGGAGATGCTCAAACTTATGGAAGAAGCGAGCAGCCAGGGAGTGCCCGAATTTGTTGACTGGGGCGACGGTAAATAACCCAAATACATAAAGCAATGGCATCCTGCCCGGTACGGGCAGGATGCCATTGCTGTTTCAGGTCAGATTAATTTAACCATTTTGATTCAAGTTCCTGAACCATAGCCTCATATTCCCTTGCGCATTCCTGCAGTTCGCCGGAACGGATGAGATTCAGGCACGGCATAAGGTGCCCGTCCCAGATTTCGCGGTAAACGGTTTCCTTTTCCTGTGAGCGGTCGATTGCCCGGACGATCATCGGCGCGAATAAATAATACTCTTGAATCTTTGCTTCCCCGGCGGCGGAGCCGGACAGCCATTCGTCGCGGAACCGGCGGAAGGCGTTCAGTTCTTCGCAGCTGTCGCCTTTTCCCAGCGAGGTGCAAACTGCCGTCGTGATATAGCACAGCTTTTTCTTGAAGCCGTTGTTGATATTCTCATAGCTGGATTTGCCCAGCTTGTTTTTGGGGTAATGCTCGTTCCATTTTGCAAGGAAAGCATCTGCGAGCTTTTCGGCAGCCGGAACATTTTGCTCCAGTATCGCCGGTACGGTGAACGCGACGATCAGGTAGCGGTAGTTAAAAAAGCGCGGGTCGCTTTCCTTCTTAAGGCCTTCCGCCTCAAACTGCTTTACAAACCGGCTGAAAAGAATCCCGGAAAAATGTTCCGCTGCCGCTTCCTCGTTTCCCGCGGCGGCAAGGCAGTACTTGCGGACTGCGGGGCTGAGTGCCGCCGCATAGCTTTGAAAATCGTCCGGATACGTACTGCGCTTCAGCGGCTTGGACTGAATACGGTCCGCAAATATTTCATCCGTCAGGAGCGCTTCCGCTTCTCCCATGAGCCTCTCATAATCTCCGGCGTCGCTTCCTTCGGGCTTTGCCAGCAAAGCCTTTACGTCAATCGGCTGTGCACAGTACATGCAGACTATTTTTTCCGCATCTTCGGGTATTTGAAGCTCCTTCCCGCAGTGCGGGCAGGCGGCGCTGACAAAATTCATATGGCACCTCTCCTAAAAGTAAACCGCCCTGAGTGAACTGGGCGAAAATTCATAAATTTTTTTGAATGTATTGCTTGATACGTTCAAAGCTTTCGTCGCTGATGATATGTTCGATCCGGCAGGAATCCTGTGCCGCGGTCTCCGGGCTTACGTCAAGTGTCATTTCAAGGAATCTGGCAATCAGCATATGGCGCTCGTAAACCGCCGCAGCCTTTCTGCGGCCTTCTTCGGTGAGAATCAGGTTTCCGTTCTGCTCCATGACAAGGAAACCGGCTTCCTTTAAGATTCCCATGGCGCGGCTGACGCTTGCCTTTGAGAAGTTCAGCTCGCTTGCAACATCGGTGGAACGGACGTTTTGATTTTTGTTATGCAGTATTAATATGGTTTCCAGATAGTTTTCGCCGGATTCCTGTATCTTCAACGAAATCACCTCAAAAAACAGACGATACAGCCTGCTGCAATGATCTTATTATAGCAGTGATTCTCAAAAATAACAAGTATTGCCGCCGTTACTTCATCGTTTCAACCATTTTTATCTGCGGAGATTTATGATACAATAAAACAGAATGCATTACAAGACTGACGGCAAAGCCGCGCAGCAGAAAGATTATCCTGCGCTTTTGCCTGCTGCGCGGGCTGCGCCTGCAAATTTCGGTCACTTAGAATAATACTTGGAGGAACTATGATTACTGTATCCGATCTTGGCCTCAGTTTTAACGGCCAGAGCTTATTTTCGCATGTCAACCTGCTTTTTACCGCCGGAAACTGCTACGGCGTAATCGGTGCCAACGGCGCGGGCAAATCCACCTTTTTAAAACTGCTTTCCGGAGAGCTGGAGCCGACCAAGGGCGATATTACAATCGATCCCAAGCTGCGGATGTCAGTTCTGAAGCAGGACCACCACGCCTACGACTCCTACACGGTCTTTGAAACGATTTTGATGGGGAACCCCCGCCTTTACGAGGTGCTCAAGCAGAAGGACGCGCTTTACGCCAAGGAGGATTTTTCCGATGAAGATGGAATCCTTGCGGCGGATCTGGAAGCCGAATTTGCCGAGCTGAACGGCTGGGAGGCCGAAACCGAGGCGGGCCGTCTTCTGCAGGGCCTTGGCGAGGATAACTCGATTCTATATTCTTTGATGAATTCCCTTACCGGCGCGGAAAAGGTTAAGGTGCTGCTTGCGCGCGCGCTGTTCGGCCAGCCCGATATCATCCTTCTGGACGAGCCGACCAACGACCTGGACAACAAATCCATCGCGTGGCTCGAGGGCTTTTTAATGGATTACGCCGGCACAGTGATCGTCGTTTCCCATGACCGGCATTTCCTCAACAATGTCTGCACCCATATCGTTGATATCGATTACAATAAAATCAAACTTTATGTCGGCAACTACGATTTCTGGTATGAATCCAGCCAGCTTATGCAACGCATTATGCGCGACCAGAATAAAAAAGCCGAGGATAAGATTAAAGAACTGCAGAGCTTTATCCAGCGCTTTTCCGCCAACAAGTCCAAATCCAAACAGGCTACTTCGCGCAAAAAGCTGCTGGATAAGATCACGGTGGAAGAAATGCCTGCGTCTTCCCGTCGCTATCCGTTTGTCGGCTTTACCATGGACCGCGAACCCGGTAAGGAAATTCTTGAGGCGGAGGGCCTTACGAAAACTGTGGACGGGGTAAAAGTGCTGAACAACGTGAGCTTCCGCGTCAACAAGGGCGACAAGATCGCGTTTGTAGGCTCCAACGAAATCGCCAATACCACGCTGTTTAAAATTATCACGGGGGAGCTGGAGCCGGACGAAGGCAGCTTTAAATGGGGCGTCAGCACCAGCCAGTCCTATTTTCCACAGGATAACTCCGCGTTTTTCAACGACTGTGAATTAAGTATTATCAAATGGCTGGAACAGTATTCAAAAGATACCACAGAAACTTATCTGCGCGGGTTCCTCGGCAAGATGCTGTTTTCCGGCGACGACGTTTTAAAGCCGGTCAACGTGCTTTCCGGCGGCGAGAAAGTCCGCTGCATGCTGTCGCGCATGATGATGTTCGGCGCGAATGTGATTGTGCTTGACCAGCCGACCAACCACCTCGACCTGGAATCGATTACGGCGGTGAACAACGGCCTGATCGATTTCAAAGGAATTGTGCTGTTCGCTTCCCACGACCACCAGTTTGTGGAGTCCGTCGCCAACCGTATTATCGAAATTACCGAGGACGGTGTGATCGACCGGGTTACGACTTACGACGAATATCTGGAAGCGCGAGACGGTATCCTTTCGTAAACTTTTTTATTGACATATTTACATTTTCAGCGCTCCTGCGGATGACGGACATCATCGCGGGAGCGCTTTTTTGTAGTGGAGTTATTACAAACAATAAAAATCACCTGAACCTCAAGCGCGGGAGAGGGACAAGAAGATTTTGACAGACGCAGGAATTAGGAAACGTCGGACACGCTGTCCGGAGGCGGCTTGTGTCGGAATTTGCAACCAATGTTCATCATTCGTTCATAGAATTGCTGTTGACATAATTCTAGCTTTCCGATAATATATATTTATCAAATGTTTACTATTGTGAAAAGTCAAGGAAACACTGAGTTAACCAGGTCGTATCGATTACCGCACCAATTTCAGTGGTTCCTTAGTAAAGGTGATTGGAATGACAGACAGTCCGTCAGCCCAAAAAGACGAAGAGATTTTTAATTTTATGGTTTTTGTCCACCGTAAGCTTTCCAAACCCTTTGAGGACTATTTTAAGGGCCGCTTTACGAGCCTGCAGATCAACGCGTTGTGCATTCTCTGTACAAGCGGGCCGATGACAATGGGAGAACTGGCGGCCTGCCTGCACACTCCGCCCCAGCAGATGAGCAGGATGATCGAAAAGCTTTATGAGGAAGGCCACATCGTACGCAGTCATGATCCTGGCGACCGGCGCAAAATCCTGATTTCCGTATCGCAGGATACGGCGGAGTATATCATCCGCGGCAGGGAATGGTTCGCAGATTCACTCAGAACTTTTATGGATACGCTGAATGAAAAAGACTGCGAGGAATTCAAATCGGCGGTTCGGAGCGTAACCAGAATTCTCACCAAGATTCCGCAGGCATAGGGATAAAAGTAAAGCGGTTTGCAAAAGGTTTTTCGTCTGAGACGGCGCCGGCGAACCGGTTATTTATAAACAAATCAGAATCTGATGCAGGAAAAGGAGAGGTGTAATATGGTCAGGAACGCAAACGATGATTTCTTTTCGGTAACACCCGAGATTGAGGGATTAACGGCTCTTTGCAAGAGCCACAGTACCATCGATCCGGGTTTGTACGCAAAGTATGATGTAAAGCGCGGCTTGAGGGATATCAACGGCAAGGGCGTTCTGACCGGGCTTACCGAAATATCCGAGATCGTGTCCTCAAAGGAAGTGAACGGCAGGAGTGTTCCCTGCGACGGCGAGCTTTTTTACCGCGGGATCAATATCAAGGATATTGTGCGCGGCTTTATCGCGGAAAACCGTTTTGGTTTTGAGGAAACTACATACCTGCTCCTGTTCGGAGAGCTGGCTTCTCCCCAAAAGCTGGAAGAATTTAAAGCGCTGCTGTTCAAATACCGCACGCTGCCCACCAATTTTGTCCGCGATATCATCATGAAGGCCCCTTCTTTCGACATGATGAATACGCTGGCCAGAAGCGTCCTTACGCTCTATGCCTACGATGAAAAGCCGAACGATACCTCGCTGCCCAACGTGCTGCGCCAGTGCCTTGAAATGATTGCGCTGTTCCCCCAGCTGGCGGTTTACGGATACCAGGCTTACGCTCACAACACAAACCGGAACAACAGCTTCTTTATCCACGCGCCGCAGCCGGAGCTTTCCACCGCGGAAAACATCCTGCATATGCTGCGCATCGACAATAAATATTCGGCGCTTGAGGCGCGGATTCTCGATCTGGCGCTGGTACTTCACGCGGAGCACGGCGGCGGCAACAATTCCAGCTTTACCACCCATGTGGTTGCTTCCTCCGGAACAGACGCCTATTCCGTCATTGCGGCGGCGCTCAGTTCCTTAAAGGGGCCAAAGCACGGCGGCGCAAACATCAAGGTTATGATGATGTTTGAAGATATGAAGAAAAATATTGACGACTGGGAAGATGAGGAGAAGGTTGCGGAATATCTGAAAAAGCTGCTCAACAAGCAGGCATTCGACCGCTCCGGTCTGATTTACGGAATGGGGCACGCTGTCTATTCGCTTTCCGATCCGCGCGCGAATATCTTTAAGAAATTCGTGCAAAGTCTGTCCGAAGAGAAGGGCCTTACCAAGGAATATAAGCTTTATTCCCTTGTGGAACGCCTTGCGCCCGAGGTGATCGGGGAAGAACGGAAAACCTACAAGGGCGTGAGCGCGAACATCGATTTCTACAGCGGCTTCGTTTATCACATGCTCGGCCTTCCGCCGGAACTTTACACCCCGGTGTTCGCCATGGCGCGCATCGCCGGCTGGAGCGCTCATCTGATGGAAGAACAAATCAACTGCGGGAAAATCATCCGCCCGGCGTACCGGAGCATCTCCGCGCGCCGCAGCTATGTTCCTCTGCATGAAAGAAAATAAAAGAAACTGTACATTAAAATATCGAGTATCAAAAGGGCAGCCGTTTCGATTTTCGGAAGGACTGCCTTTTCCTTTTCCCAAGTTTTTTGCTGCGCCGCCGCTTTTCGGCGTCCATGTTCAATAGAACGCATTGACTTTGCCGCTTAATAAGCCTATACTTTTTAGGTGTTTAATTTTTCCGGTGTCAATGATTACCATTTTGAATAGAAGGAGTGTTGAACGATGGTCAGCGTAAATGAAAAACTGGCGGCCCTGCGGGGCAAAATGAAAGAGAACGGGGTGCAGGCCTACATTATACCGTCCTCCGATCCGCACATGAGCGAGTATCTGCCCGCTCACTGGACGACTCGGAGCTACTTTTCCGGCTTTACCGGTTCGGCGGGGACTCTGGTCGTAACCGAAACGGAAAGCGGGCTGTGGACGGACGGAAGATATTTTATTCAGGCGGCAAACCAGCTTGACGGCAGCGAAATTGTACTGTATCGCATGGCGGTCAAGGGCGTGCCGACTTATCCGGAGTTTTTAAACGAGAAATTGAAGGACGGCGAAACCGTCGGCTTTGACGGCAAGCTGCTTTCTGCTGCCGCCGTAAAGGAAATGCGCAAAACATTTGCCGAAAAGAAGCTGAATATCAAGGCGGTTGACCTGATTTGCGATATCTGGCCGGATCGGCCGGAAGTCCCCGCGTCAAAGGTATTTGTTCACGGAGCGGAATATGCCGGATACACCTGCAAAGAAAAACTGGAGCAGGTTCGCGCGGAGCTGAAAAAGCAGAACGCGGACGGTGAAATCTTTGCAAAGCTGGACTGCGTGGCGTGGCTGATGAATATCCGCGCGGACGACATCGAATATAACCCGCTTGCCATTTCCTACGCGGTGGTTTATTCGGATTCCGCTTACCTGTTTATCAATACAAAACGCGTTCTGCCGGAAACGATGGACTATCTGAAGGAGAACGGCGTTACAGTAAAAGAATATGAGGATATGGAAGAGGCGCTGAAAAAGATCGATTCTTCCAAAACGATCCTTGTCGATACGGCGAGCGTCAGTTACGAACTGTACCGCATCCTTCAGCAGAATTCCAATGTTGCGGTCAAAGAGGGCAGTGACACGGTCACGGCGCTAAAGGGCGTGAAGAATGAGACGGAGATCAAAAACATCAAGCAGGCCCATGTTGAGGACGGCTGTGCGATGGTGGAATTCTGCGTTCAGTTCGAGGAGAAGATGGAGAAGGGCGAAGAAGTAACGGAGTGCATCGTCTGCGATATCCTGAGCAAATGCAGGGCAGAGCGGAAGCACAGCATGGGGGATAGCTTCGGAACGATCGCCGCTTACAACGCAAACGCGGCCATGATGCATTACAGCCCGGTGCCCGGTTCCTGCAGTACCATAAAGAAGAAGGGCTTTCTGCTCATTGATTCCGGCGGGCAGTATCTGGAGGGCACCACCGATATTACGCGCACCTTTGTCCTCGGGCCGCTCAGCCGCGAGGAAATGGAGCATTACACCTATGTTCTCAAGGCGCATATTGCCCTTGCCTCCGCGGTGTTTATGGAAGGCTGCACCGGCGGAAACCTGGATATCCTGAGCCGCCAGCAGGTCTGGAAGCACGGGATTGACTACCGCTGCGGAACCGGCCACGGCGTGGGAATGTTCGGCGGCGTTCACGAGGGACCGCAGAGCCTGCGAATCACCAACAATGTCGTATTTAAAAAGGGCATGACCATTACAAACGAGCCCGGCATTTACGAGGAGGGCCGTCACGGCATCCGCACGGAAAACATCATGCTGGTTGTCCCGGCGGTCAGCAACGAGTACGGCCAGTTCCTCAAATTTGAGCCGGTCACCTATTTCCCGATCGATACCGCGGGAATCATCACCGCCCTGATGACCAACGAGGAGATCGAGTGGCTCAACGATTACCACAGGCTGGTTTATGAGAAGCTTTCCCCCTTGCTTTCCGGCAGGGAGCTCAAGTGGCTGAAAAAGCATACCGAACCGATTTCAAAGTAATACACAGTGATTCCAAACAAATGCCGCGCTGCGTTTCGAAACGCAGCGCGGCATTTGTACAATGATCGGACTTTGTCCGCTCAGTTTTCGTTAAAGCGTGATAAAAACGCTTTTGTCCGTTCGTTCTGCGTGTTGCCGAAGAGCTGCTCCGGGTCGCCCTGCTCCACAATCACGCCGTTGTCCATAAAGACGATATAATCCGCAACGTCCCGCGCAAACTTCATTTCATGCGTAACGACCACCATCGTCATGTGCTCGTCGGCCAGCTCGCGGATAACCTTCAAAAATTCCCCGGTCAGCTCCGGGTCGAGCGCGCTGGTGGGCTCGTCGAAGAACAGGATATCCGGGTCCATGGCAAGCGCCCGCGCGATGGAAACGCGCTGCTGCTGGCCGCCGGAAAGCTGGCAGGGGTAAGCGTCCGCCTTGTCGGATAAATCCATCTTTTTCAGCAGTTCCCGCGCGGCTGTTTCCGCCTCCTCCTTCGACCGGTTGAGAACGCAGACCGGCGCTTCGGTGATGTTCTGCATTACGGAAAGATGGGGGAAGAGGTTAAAATTCTGGAATACAAGGCCGATGTGCAGCCCAATCTTCGCGCAGGTGGCTTTGTCGGAATAAACCGCCTTGCCGCCGGCGTCGTTTTTTACAAGCGTTTCGCCGCAGATATGGATTTCACCGGAGTCCACCGTTTCCAGCTGTGTCACACAGCGCAGCAGGGTGCTTTTACCGGAGCCGGAGGGCCCGATGATTGCCAGTACGTGGCCCTCTTTCACACTGATGGAAATCCCCTTGAGAACTTCTTCTCCGTCAAAGCTTTTGAAGATGTTATTCGCTGTTAAAATACCCATTTCCATCCTCCTAACGGTAGTAGCTCAGCTTGTTTTCCGCCATCGTAAAGCAGCGGGTCACCACGCCGTTCATAAACAGGTAGAACACGCCCGCAATGGCAAACGGCGTCATGCTGACGGCGGAGGATACCCAGTTTGAAGTAATCTTAAGAAGCTCCACTACGCCGATGACCTGCGCAAGGGAGGTATCCTTTACAAGCGTAATGAATTCGTTGCCCATGGGCGGGATGATATGCTTGGCCACCTGCGGCAGGATGATGCGGAAAAAGGTCTGTCTGCGGGTAAGGCCGAGCACCTTGGCCGCCTCGTACTGCCCGCGCGGAATTCCCTCAATGCCGCCGCGGAAAATCTCCGCAAAGTAAGCCGCGTAATTCAAGATGAACGCGACCTCTGCGGAAAGCACACGGTCAAGCTGAATGTCAAAAATCGGTTTCAGCCCGTAGAAAATAAACAGCAGCTGCAGCATCAGCGGCGTGCCGCGCATGATGAGTATGTAAAACCGAACCGGCAGGTTGATGATCTTTACCTTCGACATACGTCCCATGGCAACCAGCAAACCGAGCGGCAGCGAAAAAATTAGTGTAACAAAAAATATGCGGAGCGACATAAGCGTTGCGCCCAGCATCTGCGTTAAAAGCACCTGATAGTTCACAAGCACGCCTCCTTATAAAAAGCCAAAGGCACAGGGCCGGATTTTTGCCAGCCCTATGCCGAGTATTCACTTAACCGCTGGTTATTTGCTGACCGTCGTTACATCCTTGCCGAACCATTTTGCGGAGATCTTGGCCAGTGTACCGTCGGCGGCCATATCCTTGACCGCGCCCTCAATTTTCTCTTTCAGCGCGCTGTCCGCCTTGCGGAAGCCGACAACATAGTCCTCTACGGCCAGGGAGGAATCTTTGCCGTCCTTTTCCTGGAGCACCTTGTAGGCACCCGGATTGTTCGTCAGATAATACCGCGCAACCACCTCGTCGATCGCGATCGCGTCAATGGTTCCGTTCTGCAGTTCCAGAACGGCCTTTGAGTAGTCGTCGATCTGTACGACCGACTTTAAGGTTTTCTTAAAGTCTGCGTTTGAATTCAGCGCGGATTCCGCGGAAGAATCCGATTGTACGCCCACGGTTTTCCCCGCAAGGGAGGAAAGCCCGGTGAAGTTGTCGGTCGTTTTAATTAAAACAATCTGATTATTCTTCATATAGGGAATGCTCAGGTTGAATTCTTTTTCTCTCTCTGCGGTCTTGCTGAAGCCGTTCCACAGGCAGTCGATATTTCCATTGTTCAGTTCGGCTGTTTTATTGTCCCAGTCGATTGCCTGCGTTTTCAACTCGATGTTCAGACGCTTGCAGGCTTCCACCGCAACGTCGATATCAAAGCCGACCAGTTTGCCGGTCTTCGTGTCCACATAGCCCATCGGAGGGAATGCGTCGTCAAGCCCGAGAATCAGTTTGCCCGCCTTCTGCACTTTGTTCCAGGAATCGTCGGAAGCCGCGGCCGCCGAAGTTTCGGAAGCAGCCGGAGTGTTTGAAGCAGCCGCCGGGGCGGAAGCCTGGGAGGAGGCAGCGTTTTTTACAAGGCCGCATGCGGTACAGGAAACGGCAATCGCAGCCGTCAGGATAACCGATAATATCTTTTTCATAAATATCCCACCTAAAATGTTTTGTCAATTCAATAATACGGATTTACCGGCTACTATATTACCACATTAGCTTACTAAATTAATTCTAAATATGAATTGAACGGATCAAATTAACCGCTTCGAATGAAACTGAGTAAATATTCCGGCGGGCATTTTCCGGTAAAATAAAGAAAATGTTATATGGGAAAGAAGCAGCATTTGTATAATTCATAAATATTGGCAAAACTTAATACCGGAGGGATGCAAGAAATGGAATCAATCTGGAGCAAAAGCTGTACCTTTCCGGAAAGGGAAAGGCTGGACGGAGATCATGTTGTGCAGGTCGCGGTGATCGGAAGCGGAATGGCCGGACTTCTTACCGCGTATCTTTTGAAAAAGCAGGGGCTGGACGTAGCCGTGCTGGAGGGCTCCACCACCGCAAGCGGAATGACGAAAAACACGACGGCAAAGATCACCTGCCAGCACAGCCTTATTTACCGCCAGCTCATTGACAATTTCGGGGTGGAAAAAGCGGCGCAGTATGCGTGGGCAAACCAGCGCGCAATAAAGATGTACCGGGACATTATCGCGGAAAACAACATTGATTGCGAACTGGAAACGAAGTCCGCCTATCTTTATACACTGGGGGACGCGAAGCCGCTGGAGGACGAGCTGGATGCGGCGCGTACCCTGAAAATCGAAGCGGAGCTGACCACGAAAACCGGTCTGCCGTTTCCGGTAAAATCCGCACTGCGTTTTGCAGATCAGGCACAGTTCAATCCTTTAAAATTTTTAAAGGCAATTTCAGCCGATCTGACCATATACGAGCATACCATGGCACGTGAAATACAGGGTGATGTCATCATTACCGATCACGGCCGGGTAACGGCGGATCAGATCGTCATTGCGTCGCACTTCCCGTTCATCAATGTGCCGGGGTGGTATTTTGCGCGTATGCATCAGGAGCGTTCTTATGTACTGGCGCTGGAAAACGCGGCGCAGGTGGATGGAATGTATATCAGCATCGATACGAATAACGCGTATTCCTTCCGCAATTACGGCGACCTTCTGATTTTCGGCGGAGGTGCGCACCGTTCGGGAAAGCATCCGCAGGCGAGCAGTTATGAAAAGCTCCGCAAAGCCGCCAAGAAATTCTACCCGAAAAGCAAAGAGGTCTACAACTGGTCCGCACAGGACTGCGTTACATGGGACAACGTGCCCTATATTGGCCGGTTTGCCGAATCGACTCCCAACCTGTTTGTAGCCACCGGTTTTAAAAAATGGGGCATGACCACTTCCATGGCGTCTGCCATGATCCTTACAGATATGATCTGCGGCAGGGAAAACGACTGCGCCGACGTGTTTTCTCCGCAACGGTTCAACATGGGCGCGTCTGCCAAAAACTTGTTTACGGACGCGGGCCAGTCGGTCGCGGGCCTTACCACCGGGCTGTTTTCCGCACCTTCCCGCCGGTGTGCGCATCTGGGCTGCCGTCTGCACTGGAATCCCGATGAAAACACATGGGACTGCCCTTGCCACGGTTCGCGCTATACGAAAGAGGGAAAGCTCATTAATAACCCCGCGCTGACAGGGCTGAAGCACGAATAAGATATATGTAAGACCGGGTGGAGTTTGAGCCCCACCCTAACAAGGTAAATACCCGTGCACACTAGCACGTTTTTAAAAAAACGGTATTTGCCTCGCCGCTATTATCATGCTCGGTTTCGCCTCAACTATAACTGCTAATTTGTACCGGTCAGACTTTCCACGTAATCGTGCATTTCCTGACGGGAGCTGATTTGGTGCGTATGCTCAATAATATCCTGCTTTCTTTGCTCCGGAAGCGCGGTGAACGCTTCCATCGCTCCGGGATTCATTGCAAGAGCCATGCCTAAGCCAATCGGAATATCACCCATAAAAACACCCCGTATTTAGTTTTCACAGATGCTGAAAATTCATTCTGTCAACTTTTTCATAAAAATCTGGCGAATTGACAAAAAACGGTTCTTATGATAATATTAATTTCATAATAAAGCCATGAAGGCTTTGCGTAATTGGAATTGAAACATTTCTCTGATTTAAATCAACCCATGAAGGGCGTAATTATGCCCGGCATGGGCTTTATTTTTGAATTGGGGTGCTTTTATGCATATTCCGGACGGGTATCTGAGCCCCGCTACGACCATTCCGGCGGTTGCCGGGATGATTCCGGCGTGGGGAGTTGCGTTTCAAAAAGTAAAAAAGACATTCAGCAAAAAGCGGATTCCTGCACTTGCGCTCTGTTCCGCGTTTTCATTCCTGATCATGATGTTCAACGTACCGGTCGCTGGGGGCAGCTCGGCGCACGCCGTAGGCGCGGTATTCATTGCAATCCTGCTCGGCCCGTGGGCCGCGGTCATATCGGTTTCCACAGCGCTGCTGATTCAGGCGCTCGTTTTCGGAGACGGCGGAATCATGGCCTACGGCATAAACTGCCTGAACATGGCTTTGGTCATGCCTTTTGCCGGGTATGGCGTTTATAAGCTGATCAAAGGGAAATCCGAGCCGGGAACCGGCCGGGGCCTTGCCGCCGCATTTTTTGGCAGCTATTTCGGTCTGAACCTTGCGGCTCTGCTCGCCGCGGTCGAATTCGGCATCCAGCCGCTTCTCTTCCGCGCGGCGGACGGCATGCCGCTTTACTGCCCGTATCCGCTTTCCGTTACCGTTCCTTCCATGATGGCCGCGCATATCCTGATCGCCGGCCCGATTGAAGGCGCCGTTACGGCTGCCGCCGCGGCATACCTCTATCAGTTTGCCCCGCAGCTGTTTGCCGCGCAGAAGCTGAACGGAGCGGTGGAACCGAAAATCCCATGGATTCAGCGGTATAAACCGGTTCTGCTTCCTTTTGCCGCGCTGATTCTGCTGACGCCGTTCGGCCTGCTTGCCACCGGAACCGCTTTCGGGGAGTGGAGCACGGAGGAAATAAAGGCGCAGCTCGGCTATATTCCCCAGGGCATAACGGCGGCGGCAGACTGGTGGAACTCCCTGCTGCCGGATTATACCGTACCCGCTTTGGGCGAAGGCCGATTCGGGGCCGCGGCGGGCTATGTCCTTTCCGCCGCCATAGGGGTTTTGCTGATTGCGGCTCTGATTTTCCTTACCTCAAAGATGGTGGTTAAAGAGCAGGATAAAAAAGAAAACTAACGGCGGATGGGAGGCGTTTGTTTGGCGTCTGAAAATTTGATCTTTCAGCTTGAGCATGCGGAGTATGCCTATCCTTACGAAAAGCCGGTGCTGAGGGATATCAGCCTGAGTGTGCGGGAAGGGGAAAAGCTCTGCATCCTCGGTGCGAACGGGTGCGGCAAATCCACGCTGCTGAAAATACTCGCCGGGCTGCTTCTGCCCCAGAAAGGGACTTTTGCCGCGTTCGGCGAGGAAATAACAGCGAAAAAGCTGAACGACGACCGCTTTTCCAAGTCTTACCACAGGCGGCTGGGCTTTATCTTTCAGAATTCGGAAGCGCAGCTTTTCTGCAGCACGGTGGAGGAAGAAATCGCTTTTGGGCCGCTGCAGCTTGGTTTTTCCGCGGACGGGGTAAAACAGCGGATTTCCGATATCTCCGCTATGCTGAACATCGGGCATCTGCTTGGCAAACCGCCGTTCAAGCTGAGCGGCGGGGAGAAAAAGAAGGTCGCGCTGGCCTGCGTACTCGTCATGAACCCGGATGTTCTGATTCTGGATGAGCCGACCAACGGCCTTGACCCCAGAACGCAGGCATGGCTGGTTGGACTTCTGGTTTCGCTCAATAAAGCGGGTAAAACGATTCTCACTGCCACGCATAATCTGGAGCTGGTGCATAAGCTTTCGGACAGAGCCATATTATTCAGCGAGGATCACCGCATTGTTGCGGACCAGCCCACGGATGCCCTGATTCGCGACTGCGCTCTGCTGCGTGAAGTGAATCTGGTGGGTGAAGATTATTACATTTGAGTGGAAAAAGTTCCGAAGTATGATATAATGATAATCAGCATATAGTTTAAAGACAGTTGTGGACGGTGTTAAAATGCAGATTGCGGTAATTGACGGCCAGGGCGGTGGAATCGGAAAAACGCTGATCGAAAAGCTGCGGTGGGAACTCGGAGACGATGCGGAGATCCTTGCGCTGGGAACGAATGCGCTGGCAACCTCCTTTATGCTGAAAGCCGGTGCCAACGAAGGGGCGTCCGGGGAAAACGCGATCGTCGTAAATGCCCCCAAAGCCGATATTATTATTGGCAGCGTTGCCATTCTTGCCGCAAATTCCATGCTTGGGGAACTCACGCCCGCCATGGCGAAAGCGGTTGCGGAAAGTCCCGCAAAGAAAATACTGATTCCGCTGAACCGCTGCCAGATCTATATTGCGGGAGTTAGCCGTGAACCGCTGCCGCATTACGTAAACGAAGTTGCCGACATGGTAAAAAACATGATCAGAGGTGAATGATATGTGTGAAGCAAACGTATATCTGCTGGATAAGGATGGGAATACCAACCTGCTGCTCGACGCGGTCGATAAGGTGATCCCAAAGGAAGACGACCATATTTATCTTGAGAATATTTACGGAGAGCGCAAAACCGTTCGCGCCAGAATCAAAGAGATGCATCTTGTAGACCACAGGATCATTCTGGAATAAATTCGCATAACAAAATCCCGGCAGCCCGCTTATGAAAAAGTTGGGAACTGCCGGGCTTTATTTTTAGAAAATATTTTTATCCGCGTCTGCCGGATATTTTTTTATAGAAGAAGCGACACAGCTCGGCGGCACCGCCGCTGGCAAGACCAATCGCGACCCAGGTAAACAGGGAAGCGATGCCGGCCAAATCTCCCCATCCGCCGGAGTTGCTTAAAAACAGGCGGCTCATTTCGAAAAATCCCACCGAAAGCCCCGTGAGGAACAGATAAAAGGCAATTTTTCGTTTTAACAGGTACAAAGCGGAAGCAAGCAGGCCAAAAAGAAACGACAGGATCAAGATTGCCGTGAAATTCTGCGGGGAAATAGGATTGCCCAGCAGAAGCATGATTCCGGCCAAAAACAGCACGAATGACGCGACGGATACAACCGCCCAGACAGCCCAAAAATTTTTGCCGGGTTTTTCCATAGCTACCGCCTCTTTCCGGATTCCTTCCGATCATAAATCTGCCGGTCATGTTCTTATTTTAACCGGTTCATTTGAAAGTTAACCGACCGGAACGTGAATTATAGGTGAAATTGTCTGCGGATTCCCTCCGCCATGTAGTCCGCCATTTTCAGCGCCTGGTTTTCGATGCTGTCATACAGTACGACGTCTCCGGCAAACTGTCCGTTCAGCCTCAGCGATGCTTCGTTTTCCGTCATTTTCAAATGATCGTAGAGCATGGAACGCCATACCTGCCGGTCCCAGTACGGATTGATCTCCGCAAGAAAATCAGCCAGATTATCGGCATTCTGATACCAGCTTTTCCGGTCGGCTTCTGCCGCCGCTCTGTTTCCCGCCTTTGCGTCGTTGACCAGCTTTGCGGCAATCAGCAGGTGCTCCGTGAGTAATTTTGCAAAGGCTTTTGCTTTTTCGTCGCCGTAGAACCGGCGCAACTCATCCGCAAAGTCACCGGGATTCTGGAGCAGCCGTTTTGTTACGGGCTGCAGATCGCCCAGATTCGCCGCGGTGCTGATAATAAATGATCTCGTCCACAGCACATGCTGTTCCCAAAGCCTTCGAAACGTATTGTTCAGGTTTATTTCTCTGCGGCTTTCATAATTGCCGCATCCACATTGTTTCATATCGCGATTGCTCCTTCATAACCTAAAAAAATATGGAAAAAATATTATATATTTATAATATGCCGAAGGAGCGTTTTGGGCGTAACAAATGTGGAATAGTAAGAATCGCCCCCGGCTTTCTATCACCGGGGGCTGCATAAATTTTATTCTTGTGCTTTGCCTGTTATATCAGCTTTTGAATTTGCAAGATTTAATTATTTTTGCCCAGGTTGGAAGCATAATGAAACAGGCTTGCGAAAGAGGTTACTCCGTCAGCCCGCCGCCGGATTGCTTCCTGCACATCGTCGGGCAGCAGATCATAGTATTTGCTTGCCTCGGCGTTCCGTTCGATCAGGCTGTATAAATCTCCATATTCATTTTGCATAATTCCATCCTCCGCAGCTTAGTTTCTGTAACATTTCTTCATTTAAACAAGTGCTGTCCTGCCAGATTTTATAAGTAGGATCATTACGGGAAAGACCATTTTGACCTATCCATATGCTGGGAATCAGGAAATATTCTGTTTTTGCAAAACTATAGTAAAACAAGAAGCGACCCCGGAAAATAAAAGGAACCGGCGCAGCCTGTTTGAAACAGCCGCGTCGGTTCCTTTTTGTGGTGTATCAATGGAAAACTTTATCTGCCCCTTACGGTCTGGTAGCGCCAGGAAAGGATTCCGCCCATGTTGCTGACGCTGCGATATCCCATTTCAGCCAGCATGCCGCATGCCGCAGCAGCGCGTCTCCCGCTCAGGCAGTAGACGATAATTTCCGCGTCTTTGTCCGGCGCGGCTTTGGCAATCTCGGTTTTGAGCACATTCAGCGGTATGGAAATGCTGTTCGGTATGTGATACTCTTCGTATTCTTCCGGCGATCTTACGTCAACGAGAAAAAGGTTCTCATCGGCGTCCAGCCGTTCCTTTACGTCCTGAGGATCGATGTCCCTGTACTTTTTTGCGACAAACAAATTTTCAAACATTTAAATCCCTCTTTTTATATTTCAAAATGAACGGTTTGACCAGGATAACGCGATTTTGCAGGCGGCAGCCAACGCGGAATAAAAATTTCCCGTCCGCTGCAATGATTTTGCATCTTTAGTATATCCCGAATGGTTTTTTATTTCGGTAACTTTATCACGGTAAGCGCCTGCTACTTCATCTCCGCAATTGCTTTTTCCGCGTAAGCGGTATTGACCACCTTGTCGTAAGGCGCGGATTGCTTCAGCTCGCCGGCCTGCGTCATGACGTTCTGCAAAAGGGCGAAGGATTCCTGCTTTAAAACAGGAGTGGCGCTCCAGGCATCGATATCTTTATAGCGTTGAACCACGGTCGTGAGCAGCTTCAGGCCGGTATCCGGGAAAGAGGGCGCCACCACTTTCGCAACCTCGGCGGCGCTGTGGGACGCTACCCATTTCTGGCCTTTGTAAACGGCGCGGGTGAATCGCCGGATCAGATCGGAATTTTTTTCAATGTAACTCTTTTTGGCAAAATAAGCGGTATAGGGGATTTCTCCGCTCTGCTTGCCGATGGAAGCAACGATATATCCTTTTTGGCTGGCTTCCACAGAGGAGGCGGTGGGTTCAAACAGGGCGACATAATCGCCGGTGCCGCTCGTGAAGGCGCCCGCCATCAGGGCGAACTGGATGCTGTTGTCAAGCGTTACGTCTTTTTGGGGATCGAGGCCGTTTTTGCGGATGACGTATTCCAAAGTCATGTATGGAACGCCGCCCTTGCGTCCGGGAAGAACCACCTTGCCGCGGAGTTTATCCCATGTAAAGCTCGGGTCCGGCTTTCTGGCCACAAGGAAGGAACCGTCACGCTGCGTCAGCTGGGCAAAAACCTGCGTGTGGTCGGCTTTTCCCTCGTTATAAACGTAAATGGACGCCTCCGGGCCTGCAAAGCCGATATTTACTTTGTCGGACAAAACAGCCGACATGACCTTGTCTGCGCCCTGCCCGTTGGAAAGGTCAATCTGGATGCCCTCTTCCTTAAAATACCCCAGACTGATGGCGGCGTACTGCGGCGCGTAAAAGATCGAGTGGGTCACTTCGCATAAACTGACCTTATCCAGCGTTTTGGCTTCCTTTGTGCCGCACCCTGCCGCCACTGCAAATATCATTGAGATACAGACGGCAACGCTCAAAAGTTTTATTGGTTTCCTCATACTGATTGCCCCTTTCTGAATGGTTTCGGTTATATAAAAAATTCTCTTTCAGTGTCCATACCATTTCATGACCAGCTTTTGCAGGAGCACAACCGCCTCATACATCAGCGCGGCGACCACCGCAAGGATGATCACGCTGGCCATGACAAGGTCCAACTTAAATACCTGCCCGCCATAAACGATCAGATAACCAAGACCAGCCTTCGATACGAGAAATTCGCCCGCGATTACGCCGACAAGGGAAAGCCCGATATTGATTTTCAAAGAATTGAACAAAGTGGATATGTTGTACGGAAATACAATTTTTAAGAAAATCTGTCTTTTTGTCGCTCCAAAAGCGGTCGCCATCTTGATATACTCCTTGTCTGTGTGCTTAAATCCGTTCAGCATCTCCAATACCGTAACGATTAACGAAATTGCCAGCGCCATAAAAATAATCGCTTCGGTTCCCGCCCCCACGATCACAATAATGACGGGCCCCAGCGCAATTTTGGGCAGGCTGTTCAGGACGACCAGGTACGGTTCGCATACCTTTGATATAAAATCGCTCCACCAGAGGATTATCGATAACAGCGTGCCAAGCAGAACGCCGAGCAGAAAGCCGACCAGCGTTTCATAGACGGTTACGCCGATATTCATCAAGAGTTCATTCTGGAACATATTCAGGAAGGTGTTCCATATCCGGGAGGGCTGGCTTAAAATAAAGCTGTCAATCCAGCCAAGCTGCGCCGTGATTTCCCACTGGGCAAGAAAAAGCACAAGAATACCAATTTGAAAACAAAGGATCAGACGTTTCCTCTGTTTCCGCTTTCTTAAATATTGAATTCGTTCCGGCGAGATCGGAAGATTATTCATCAATCACCAGCTCTTTCCATATATGGTCGAAATAGCATCGGAATTTCGGGCTGTTTCTGCACGATAAAGGCGTCCTGTTTTTATCCTCAAAGTCAATTTCAAGTATTTCCTTGATTTCCGCGGGCCTGGCGCTGAGGATAATTACCTTGTCGCCCATGCTGATGCTTTCCGGGATATCGTGGGTCACCATAATGGTTGTGATTGCTTCCTTTTTCAGGATGCGGTAAACGTCGTCGGTCACGGTGAGCCTCGTCTGGTAATCCAGCGCGGAAAAGGCTTCATCCAGCAGCAGGATATCCGGGTTGATCGCCAGGGTACGGATCAGCGCCGCCCTCTGCCGCATTCCTCCCGAAAGCTGGGCGGGGTATTTGTCCTTGAAGTCATACAGCCCGTAGGTTTTTAACAGACGGATCGCGCGGTCGGTGTTTTCGCGCGTTATCATATGGCGGATTTCCAGCCCGAACATTACGTTGCTGAAAATCGTCCGCCAGTCCAGAAGGTTATCCTTTTGCAGCATATAGCCGATATGTGCGGAAATCCCCTCAATTTTTTC
>DATAML010000103.1:0-4045 GCA_036260545.1 Caproiciproducens sp. | reverse complement strand
TGATTTCCGGCGTAAGAGCCGCGAGGCCTCTGCCGTGAACGATATCGCGCAGGCCGCTTGCCGGATGCTCCATTCCGTGGGGCGCGGTGCAGCCGGTCATATTGATGACCATGCCGCCCAGCGTGCTTGCCAGCGTTATTTTCTCCCAAGCCTCCATATCGCCGGGATCACGGTAAACCTTTGTCAGGCTTTCCGCAAGCAGCTTCATGGCGTAATATGCCTGCATTTCGGTCATGGGCTGCGCCGTTTTGGAAAGATAGGACTCCATATTGTGGGCAAACGCGTCAAAGCCCACCGACGCTAAAATACTTTTCGGCATCGTGGTCATCAGCTCCGGGTCAATGACCGATGCTTTTGCAATAATGCGGTTGGTTCTCAGCGATTTTTTATCCTTCGTTACCGGGTTGGTAAGCACGGCAAAGCCGTTCCCCTCACTCCCCGTTCCGCAGGTAGTCGGCACAAGGACAATGGGCAGCGCCTCTGTCCCCTGCTTTATTCCGAATATAAAGTCGGATACGTCGCCCGGGTTGAAAGTGGAAAACGCGATTGCTTTCGCGGCGTCCATGATACTTCCGCCGCCAAGACCCAAGACCACATCGCAGCCGTTATCCCTTGCCAGAGCCGCGCCTTCTTCCGCGGTAGTCGTCAGTGGGTTCTGCGAAACCTTGTCAAAAATAACCGACTGCACTCCGGCCTGTTCCAGCAGGGTTACTGTCTTTTGCAGAAGTCCGGTCTTCTTTGTGCTGTTTTTTCCGGTCACCAGCAACGCTTTCTTTCCATACTGTGCCGTTATTTTTCCAACGCCGTTTACCGTTCCTCTTCCAAATATAAGATTAACGGGCAAATAGTAAGTAAAATCCATCTTTTGCACTTCCTTTTTCACTAATATTATTTGAATTTTATCACGAATGCCACCTTACGGCAACCACCGCGCGGATAAATACGCAAATTTATCTTTCCGCTGATAAATCCTTGCCAAAACGCAGATACTATAAAAAACTTTTAAAGGAGTATTTGCAATGGGAACTGAAAAGAAAAGCACCCACAACGGAAAAAAGGAAGACGGCACATTTCATTCCAAAAAGATCAAGCATGACCCGCAGGCGGAAAGCGCAAGGGCCAAGTCCGGCTTAAAGCAGACAGACCCGGACAAATGATTGCGGCAGACATTTTTTCTGAAATCGAATACCACCTGCTGCATGATGAAAAGCCGTCCGATTACCTTAACCGCGTATCGGACGGGCCGCTCTTTCGGGAATATCCCCTGACGATGCTTGGCAGGCTGAAAGAGACGGAACAGTCTCCAAAATATCACCCGGAAGGCAGCGTGTGGAACCACACCGTGCTGGTGCTGGACGAGGCGGCGCGCTGCCGGGAAAAAAGCAGCAGCACAAGGGTTTTCATGTGGGCCGCGCTGCTGCACGATATCGGCAAGCCGGATACGACGCAAAACCGGAAGGGCCGGATTACGTCTTACAACCATGACCGCATCGGCGCCGAGCTCTGCACAAAATTTCTGCGGGAATTCGGGTGTGAAGACCCGTTTATCCGTGATGTTTCCGCGCTGGTACGCTGGCATATGCAGCTGCTTTTTGTAACAAAATCTCTGGCTTTTGCAAACGTGCAAGCCATGATGGCGCAGACCAATATCGAGGACGTCGCCCTGCTGGGCTTCTGTGACCGGATGGGACGGCTGGGCGCCGACCGGGAAGAACAAAAGAAGAACATCGCACTTTTTCTTGAAAAGTGCAGGATGCATTCAAAAAACATTTAACCTCCCAGCGTTACATCCTGCCCCTGATACCACTCCAGAGCACGGTAAAACTGTTCCGGCTTAAAATCCGGCCACAGTTCGTCCAAAACGAAAAAATCGGAGTAGACCGTCTGTACCGGCAGAAATCCGCTCAGTCTGCGCCTTCCGCCCCACCGGATTACAAGATCGATTCTTGACACGGCGGAGGAGGCGATGCCCTCGGTCAATTCGCCGCAGCGGCGGATTCCACCGTTCTGCAGAGCGCCGTTCAAATCCCAGTTCCAGCCGTAATTCACCAGAAAATTGATTTTAATCAGTCCCCGCCCGAACTTTACCCGGCTGGCATACGGGAGGAGCTCCGGCGGAAACAGCGGTGATTCCGTATTTCCCACAATTAAAAGGTCTGCGTCGCGGTTCGCCAGCTGGAGCACCGCATCCACGCAGGCCTTTTGAAATGCCTGCGTCTGCGCGGACGGCCGCTTCGTGTTGTCCACGGTAAAGCCGTAAAACGTAAGTTCGCCAATTCCCAGCCGCAGGCACATCTGATAGAGGTCGAAGCCCGGCTGTATCCCATATTGATACCCGTCCTGCTTTTCATATCCGTTTTTCACCGCCCACCTGCGGTTCCCGTCCGGGATCACACCGATATGCCGAGGCAGACGTTTAAAATCCATTTTATCCATTTTGATCTCCAATCCGGCCGTCAAGAAATTTTATTCCGTATTATTTTAGTCTGTATCTTCATATGGTACTTTATACCATTTATTTTCTCTGTACTCTTTTGTCATAGTATTGAACGTCAAATTTTCAAAAATCCTTGACATAACAATATTTGTTATGATATAATTTCCAACATACCAATTATTGTTATGTTGGAGGTACGGCATGGAGCGAAAGAAAATATACCTTACGACCGAAAAGGAACTGAGAACCTATATGCATCCCTTACGTCAGCGGATTCTGTTTACACTGGGGCGCAGTAAAAACGGAATGACGGCAAAACAGCTGGCGGACGCGCTTGGAATCGTACCGTCCAGCGCGGGGCACCATCTTTCCGAACTGGAGGAGGCCGGCCTTGTGGAGCTTACGCACACAGAAAAGGTTCACGGCTTCACCGCTAAATTTTACAGGGCGACAAACGTGAGCATCAGTTTGGAAAAGCTTCCTCCGGAGGCGGCGAGCGCCCGGCGCGCAGTACTGCAGAACCATATAAATGAAAATTTCAATCACTGGGCCGACGCGGTCGAAGCATTGGACGAATCCGGAGTCCCCCGCACCCCGGATGCAGCCGATTTCTCAACCGGTATGCTTTTTTTGAGCAGGCAGGATACGCTGGAGCTGAACAAAATATTCCGTGATTTTTGTGACGCGCACACGCAGCCGGTGAAGGGAACGGCGCCCTATGAATTCACATTATTTTATGTCCGCACTGGAGATGAAGAATAGAAACATATTCTAAGTTAGGAGTTACTATGAAATTCAAATTCAAAGAATATTTTACGGCTTATAACGGCTTGCCAAAGGAGATCTACATATTATTCGGCGCGCGGGTGATCACCTGCCTGGGCGGCTTTATTCTTCCGCTGCTTACGCTCATTCTTTCGCAGAAGCTGGGCATGTCTGAGAGCGCAACAGGAAATTTCTCCGCTCTCTTAATCCTTACTCAGGCTCCTTGCCTGCTTTTGGGCGGCAAACTGATTGACGCTTTCGGGGAGAAAAGGATATTGGTTGCATGCCATGTACTGGGTTCCCTTTTTTATCTTATGTGCGGATTTACAAAAGACCATACCGTCATGCTTTACTTTATCATTATCGCTTCGGATTTGTATACCGCCGCGTCCCCCGCCTATCAGGCCATGGTCGCCAGACTCACAATTCCGGAAAATCGGAAGGCATCCTATTCCCTGATCTACCTGGGAATAAATGTCGGCATGGCAGTCAGCCCGCTGATCGGAGGGCTGCTGTTTAAGGACTATCTGCAAGTCTTATTTATTCTAGACGCGGCAACAACCTTGCTTTCAACGTACCTGATCGCCTTGTATGTCAAGCTGCCGAAAAAAAGCCGCCAAGATGATACCGAAGCAGCCGATTGCGAGGATTCCGGCAGGAAGATGTCCTTGTTTCAGGCGTTGAAAAGCACACCGGTACTGTTCTTTTTCCTTTTGTTTTTATTCGTATATGATTTCACCTACATACAATGGAGCTTTATGCTGCCGCTTCAATTCGGCGAGTTGTATAAAGAGAATGGCGCACGCTTCTACAGCTTTATGAGCGTCGTTAACCCTGTAATTT
>DATAML010000098.1:0-2025 GCA_036260545.1 Caproiciproducens sp. | reverse complement strand
AAGGATGTGGTGCATTTTGCTGTCTTCCGGGCTGATGTAGTGGCAGTCGTTGGTAACCACAAGCGGGATACCCGTTTCCTGCGCCAGACGGATAATGGAAGGATTAACTCTTTGCTGCTCGCGGATACCGTGATCCTGCAGCTCCAGATAAAAATTTCCTTCTCCGAAAATCGACTGATACCGCAGGGCGGCCTGCTTGGCGCCGCTGTAGTCCCCCGCGGTGAGTGCGCGCGGGATTTCTCCCGCAAGACAGGCGGACAGCGCAATCAGTCCCTCGTGATGCTGTTCTAAAAGCTCAAAATCCACGCGCGGCTTATTGTAGAAGCCCTCTGTCCACGATTTTGAAACCATGGCAATCAGGTTCTGGTAGCCGGTGTTATTCTGGCACAACAGCACCAAATGGCGGTTTTCCGAATCCAGCTCGTGCACCTTGTCAAAGCGCGTCCGCTGCGCGACGTAGACCTCACAGCCGACGATCGGCTTGATTCCCTTCTTTTTTGCGGCCTTATAAAAATCGACCGCGCCGTACATTACGCCGTGGTCGGTGATTGCAACGGCAGTGTCTCCCCTTGCCGCGGCGGTATCTAGCAGCCGGTCGATACGGCACGCGCCGTCCAGCAGGCTGTATTCGCTGTGCAGATGCAAATGGACAAACATATGCCCGCCCCCTTAGCCTAAAATTTCCTCCCGTGCCTTTTTACTGAACGAATTCAGCAGAGTCTCATAGGAACCATCCAGCATTTCACGAACCGTTTCATCCGGCACGTTCCCTTCCAGATAAAGCGAATTCCAGTGCTCCTTATTCATGTAGTAGCCGGGGACAATATCCGTATACTGCTGCCGCAGAAGACTGCCGAACGCCGGTTCCAGCTTCATGGTGAGAATCGGCTTTCCGTATTTGTCGCCGCCCTGCATGGCGAACATTTTTCCGCGAATCATGTAGCGTGTTGCTTCCCATTCCAGCTTGTAATCCTTTTCCACGCCCTTTTTTGCGAGGAGATAGGAATCAAACCACTCGTATTTCATGGCGTTGTCCTCCTGCTTTTTGATTTTTCGGGAAATACAGCCGATATTGCCTTTTCAACCAGCTTAGGCTGTATCATCGGATAAGTCAGCTTGTCCGGTATTCCGGGAAACAGGGCAACCTTTTCCATTTCAAACGCAGGCAGTTCACCGAACGATTTGATGTCCGCAAAATAAAGCATTCCAAAGGTTTCCCCGTCGTGGTCGTCAACTGAATAAGCACAAACCGGCCTGATATCATATTCGGTGGCACCTGTTTCCTCAAACAGTTCCCGCTTCGCGGCGGAAAGGATGTCTTCTCCCGCTTCCCTGTGTCCACCGGGTACTTCGTAAGTATCCCTCTGTTTATGCTTACAGTACACCCATTGATTCTGATACATAGATACAATAACAGCAAATTTTAAAAGGGAATTTTTCACACTGCTGTAGAACCTTACCTCCAAGCCGGAGCACCTCCTTCAATCGGTGTCGTATTACGTTAACGTGTTCCGCAAATATCTCTGCGTATAAGGGCACACCTGAATACACTTGCCGCATAGGGTGATTTCTTTCTGAATATGTAACGCGGCCAGTTCCCGAGCCGTTTTACGGCAAAAATAAGGATTGAAAAACTCGTCCCGGTCGGTTTCCGCGCTCCACAGCCTGCCGGAAACCGCCTTCCCGGGACAGGCATCGGTGCACGCCGTGCAGCTTCCGCAGCGGGAAGCCGTGACCGGTATGCCGGATTCCAGCGGCGCATTGGTAACCAGCGAGGAAAGCCGGACGACGGAACCGAACTCCTCCGTAACCAGCAGCGCGCATTTTCCAATCCAGCCGAGCCCGGCGCGAACCGCAATGGTTTTATGCGGCATCGCAGTGCGATAATCCTCGGACTCCACAACGGCATCCGTTGTTTGAGCAAAAGCTTTATAGCCTTTGGACTTCAAATATTCGGCACCCGCTGTTACAATTTCGTCCAACAGGCGGTTACTATCGTGGTAAGCGTTAAAGTAATCCATGGTG
>DATAML010000097.1:0-2652 GCA_036260545.1 Caproiciproducens sp. | reverse complement strand
TTCTCTCCTCATCCGTGGTAGTCGTAAAGTTCTGTTGGTTCGACACATACGCGTTTGTCTTAAATCCGGAGCTGCTCATCACACCGTTCAGGGAAGACAGTGCGGTGAACGAATAGGTTCCCGCGGTATCGAAAGTCGTTGTCGCCATCCATTTTCTTGTGACGGTGTTCAACATGGTTTCTTCCGTATAGTTTGTGGTATCCAGAGTTCTTGTGGTTCCGTCCTGCATCGTAATAACAAATTGAACAGCGTCCCTTGTGCTATCCGTTACCGCGGTAAAGGTCACCTGCGCGCCTGTGCTGGCGATATTCGGCGAGGCATAAGCGGTTTTTACCGGTTCGGCGTCGGTTACCGTAATATTGCAGGTCGCCGTATCAGTGCCGTTGGTCGCCGTAATGACCGCACTCCCCTTTGCCGCCGCGTAAACATACCCGTTGGAAACGGTGGCTATGGAAGGATCGCTGCTTGTCCATGTAACGGAAGCACTGCCGGAAGCCTTTATGTAGAGCGTTTTCCCCAGCGGGATGCTGCACGAAGAAGCGGAAAGCAGGCCTGTGGAATCCGTTACGGAATCGGAATCATCGGAATAATGGATTTTGATATACTGAGTACAAACATACCCCACCTGACCGCTGGAGGTCTGCACCTTGGTCCATGTGGAATTCGTCGCTTCCAGTACCGTAAGGCTCGTTCCCTTGGGCAGGTTTGTTACCACATTGGCGTTTGAATTCGGCTGCTCCCTCAGGCGGAGCAGATCGGCGGTCACGCTTGCCCCCGTAATGGTATGGGCCGTGCTGCCGGAATTCGTACCGTTATCCGTACTGCCGTTATTGGTATCCACGCCGGTATTTGTATTGGTATTTGTGCCTGTACCGGTGTTTGTATTGGTCTGCGGAGTTGTTTTCTCCGTAATTTTCAAATATTTCTTCTGGCAATAGCCGGTCTTTCCGTCGGCGGTTTTCACCTTTGCCCAGGTGGCGTTGGAGTTATCGATTACCGTAACGGTCGCACCCTTTGCAAGACAAACAACCACCTTATAGCTTGTGCCCGCGCCGCTGCGAAGGTTCAGCCCGGAGGTGGTCGTGCCGATCAGGGTTTTTACAGGTGCGGGAGTTGTGGGCGTAGTAGGTGTAGTTGGGTTTGTTGGTGTAGTTGCGGGGGGTGTACTCTGCTGAGTGGAGGAAGCAATCTTTAAAAACGACTTGCTGCAGTAGCCCTGCTTTCCATCGGAGGTTTTTACTTTTGCCCAGACATTGTTGGAATTGTCCGTTACCGTAACAACCGTTCCTTTAGGCAGCGTGGCGATCACGCTGAACGTTGAGCCGGCCCCGCTGCGCAGGTTGATTGAGGAGGTTGCCGTACCGGTAAGAATCTTGGTGCCGGAGGCGGTTGAGCCGCCCGCTGCGGGAGAAGCCGTATTGGATGACGGTGATGCCGATGTGTTGGAAAAGCTCAGGTACTGTTTGCTGCAGTAACCCTGTTTTCCGCTCGGAGTCTGAACCTTTGTCCACTGGGCGTTGGAGCTGTCCAGCACCTTAAGAGACGTACCCTTGCTTACGGTTTCAAGAACTTTATAACTGGAACCGGCGCCCTGACGCAGGTTGACATAATCCGTTGCAACCGCTGTGGCGGAAGAAGCCGGCACGGCAGAATTACCGGTTTGCGCGGCTGTCTGGGAAGCGGATGGAGCCGCGATCTGCAGGAACTGGCTGGTGCAGTAGCCGAGCTTTCCGTCGGAGGTCTGCACCTTGTACCAATCGGCATTTGCGCTGTCGATCACCTTGACGGATGTGCCTTTGCTTATCGTTACGATAATTGCATTCGTGCCGCCCGCACCGTTCCGCAGATTAAGATTGGAAGTGGTAACTGCAGCAGTACCGGAGGCAACCTTTGCGTCGTTTGTCGGCGCGGCGGCTGAGGCCCCGGAAATGCTGAGGTACTGTTTATGGCAGTATCCGGTAAGGCCGCTTGCGGTCTTTACTTTAGCCCATACCGGATCGGAATTGTCAAGAACTGTCACTGAAACGCCCTTGCTGAGCGATAAAATCACCTTTTTGTCGGTGCCTGCGCCCGTGCGCAGATTCAGGTAATCCGTAGTCGTCGCCGTTGCGGCCGCCAAAGCGGCATTATACGGCAGAGAAGCAACCGTCACCGCAGCAGCACAAAAGACAGAGACCGCGGATAAAATTATCCTTCTTTTCAGTTTCAAGATTTTCACTCCAATATTTCCTATTTCCCGGTTATTTATATTAGATAATAATACTAAAAGTTATAATTTCTGCTACGATTATACGCCAAAAAGTAACAATTATCAACCCTATCCAGCAAATGTTGGCTTTACCAATAATTCTCTAATTTTCAGGAAGGACCGATTCCCTTCCGGATTTCCCGGCACCGGACCGTTTCTGCGCTTGGCAGGAAAAGCAAAATGCAAATGCTTTTCTTACTCGAAAAATTTTGGCAGATCACAGGCAAATTTATCGGCATGTACGCCGGAATTCATTTGGCGATTCCGCAGACGAGGCTGGACAATACATTGCGTAATATCGGAAGGACGCAATTTTTCCAAGATATTCTATGTTTATATTATTAAGTGTGAATACCGCTTCCGCACGGGATAACGCGGGAACCGGTTTCTAAAGAACGAAATCT
>DATAML010000095.1:0-2937 GCA_036260545.1 Caproiciproducens sp. | reverse complement strand
TTCAAACGCCGCAATCCTCACGCTTCTCTCCGTGTTAGCGCTGCTTGCCGTTCTGGCAGGCTCTGCGGTGCTAAAACGGAGGATTCAGTTAGCAAGACGTTCCGAATTATTCGGGCTTGAGGACGCGAACCGGGCGGCAATCGGTATCTACGACTATTTACAGAAGCTTACGCGCTTCAGCGGAAAAATCAGCGATGAAATTACGAATATCGCCCTGAAAGCACGGTTCAGCCAACACCGCATCAGCGAAGAAGAGCGCAAAGCAATGGTTGCGTATGCCGAAGTCACGGCAAAGGAAATCTACGAAGGGCTATCGAAGACAAAGCGGCTGGTGTTCCGGTATTTCTATAATTTTATATAGCCTATCTGCCTTTCAAACAGTTCTGTCGGATTGTTTGAAAGGCATTTTTATTACAGTCAGCCTTGCGTGTACTCCTTAAAGACAATGCGTGGAAGCTTTTGAGGGCAACAATTAAGAAAGCGCTGGTTAAATCAAGGTGTGCAGATTGCCGACCAATTTTTGACGATGCCCGGGTGCAAACCGGGCGACGAGACGCGCATCATTCGTCGCTATATTCAACTACCGCGTTCGGGTCGTGCCGTTTTCCCATTACGTGCCTTGCCTTGCGGTTGGCTACGGAATCAAAGATGATGGAGAAATCATAGTCCGGCGGGTACAACTCACTCGCGGGTGTTTTCAGCTGTACCCGCTTATGGCTAATCCAGCTCTTTTTGCCTTTGATCTGAACGCCGATCTCTCCGCGCTCATTTGCCGGGTGAAATACGATACCAATCTCTTTTCCCGGGTAAACAAGCACGCTGTCCCCCAACTGGAACTTGGCGGCATGGGCAGGCACTTCTTTCATCTGCGTACTCTTCTGAATTTTTGCGGCGTGCAGAACGACAGGCGGCTGTTCCGTGCGGTTTATTTCATCCGGATGAAAATCCGGTGCCGGATTGCTGCGGTCTTTTTGCCGGTATGCTTCCTGATGCGCCCGCTGCAGGAGGTTGGAAGGCAAGCCCAGGCGCTGCGCGATATACAGTGCGCAGCTTTCCCCCGCTTTGCCCAGTTCGAGCCGGTAAACTGGCTGGAGCGTTTCGCGGTCAAACGCCATCCGCGCGTTGGTCATGCCCTTTGTTGATTCCGCGTACTCCTTGACCTCCGGGTAATGGGTGGTGGCAACGAAAAGGCAGCCCCGCGCGTGCAGCTCATCCAGAACCGCAATCGCAATGCCCATACCCTCCGCGGGATCAGTGCCGGAGCCCAGTTCATCCAGCAGGACAAGGCTTTCCCGGTTCGCGTGCCGCAGGATTTCAATGATATGGGTCATATGCGCGGAGAAGGTGGACAGGTTTTCCGCGATGCTCTGCCCGTCTCCGATATCACACAGATAGGCATTATGCATACAGAGGACGCTGGACGAATCCGCCGGAATGTGGAGGCCGCTCTGCGCCATCATGGAAAGCAGACCGACCGTTTTTAGCGCGACGGTTTTTCCGCCCGTATTCGGCCCGGTAATCACCACCCCGGAGCAGCTTTCGTCCGATTCATAGTCCAGCGGTACGCATACGTTTTTATCAATCAGCGGGTGCCGCCCCCTATGAATCGATATTTTTCGCTTAGTTGTAATAACTGGCGGGCAGGCATCCATTTGTGCGCTTAATTTTGCCTTGGCAAATACAACGTCCAGCGTTTCCATCGCTTCCATATTGATTTTTATTTCGGCGCTGTTCTCATCCACAAGGGCGGTTAGGGTATAAAGAACCTTGCGTACTTCGTTCTCCTCTTCAATTTCCAGAGAAGACAGCTCTTCCTGTAATTTCGTAACAGAAGACGGCTCTATAAAATAAGTGCCGCCCGTACCCGATATCCCCAGCACGCTGCCGGAAAACTGATTTTTGAATTCCTTTTTTACCGGCAGGGCATACCGCCCGTTCCGCGCCACGACCGTATCGTCCGAGAAACATTTCTTTTTGCCGCGCAGGAGATCATTCAGCTTTGTCTGTACCTGCGCTTTCGCCGTTTCGATTTTCCGCCGGATATCGCGCAGGGCGGGGGCTGCGCCGCTGTCAACCTGCTCGTTGCGGATACAGCGCTCAATTTCTTCGCGCATCTCCGTTAAATCAAAGATGCTGTTCCCGTAACAGGCAACCGCATTCTCAAGTATTTCCGCTTTTTTCAGGTAGGACTTCATCCGGCCGCAGGATACCGTGAACCGGCTGACGAGCAGCAGCTGCTCCGGAACCAGCATGGAACCGGCCTGGCTGAGCGCTAAAATCTCACTGACTTTGGTCATGGCCGTTAAAGGTGGCGTACCGCAGGAATCAAGGATTTTTCGCGCGGCGGTCGTCTCATCCTGTTTTCGGCGGCATTCGCTTTCATCCATATAGGGGGCTAAGGCAAACAGCCGTGCGCGCGCCTGTTCCGACAGGGCGTTCTCACACAGCATTTCTTTAATTTTATCAAATTCCAGTATTGTTTCTGATGAATTCATTTCAAGGACTCCTAACATAAATAATGCCCGCAGGTTCACACTGCCGGCATTTCAAAACACAAGGGAAAATTACAGTCCCCGATATTCGGAATGGCAGAATGCTCCTGCGGGTATATTCATCCAAACAAAAAAGCGTAACAGGCCTGAACCCGCTGCGCTTCCATAATCCATAAAAATACAAGCGTAATTTTACAGTTATATAACTGGATGGTTATAGAACGGCTGTGAGCCGTTCGGAAGCAATCTGTAAGGGCAGTGTCCGGCAGTAAAAATTCATACCGCCAAAAGGTACAGCAAAGCAGGCAGATATCCTGCCTTTCCAATACCTCTTACAACTGATTCAGTTGTTTGTCACCTTTACAGACAATTCCGACATCCAAACCAACCTTTCATTTTATGAAGATGAGAATAATATAACATTCTATTTTATGTCTGTCAATTA
>DATAML010000093.1:0-12075 GCA_036260545.1 Caproiciproducens sp. | reverse complement strand
TAATCCTCGGACTCCACAACGGCATCCGTTGTTTGAGCAAAAGCTTTATAGCCTTTGGACTTCAAATATTCGGCACCCGCTGTTACAATTTCGTCCAACAGGCGGTTACTATCGTGGTAAGCGTTAAAGTAATCCATGGTGGGCCCGTCCTGAATTCCCTGAATAATCCGCGGCGGAACTGCAACAGCTACGGATACCCCGTAAACCATATCGTCCTTTGCCAAAGGTGTTAAATCTGCAAAGCCAACCATACTTGCTCCGCGATCATACAATAGCTGCCTTAATTCGGAATTGAAAGAGTCCAAAGTAATCCCTCCTGAATCAAATCTCCTCCGCGAATTCAACAATGCGCTGCAGGCGGTGGTTCACGCCGGAACGGCTCAGCGGTTCCGAGAGAGATTCCCCCAGCTCCCGCAGGGACATTTCCGGATTGCGCAGGCGCAGCATGGCAAACTCCTGAAGCTCCTCCGGCAGTCTGGAAATTCCGGATGCACTGACGATTTTTTCGATCGCAATAATCTGGGCAGCCGCCGCCTGCGCCGTTTTATCGATGTTCGCGGTTTCAAAATTTGTTTTGCGGTTGACATCATTGCGGACTTCCTTGAGCATCTTAGCCTGCATCAGCTCCATGGCGGCGTTTCCCGCGCCCATAAAGGTAAGAAAATCCGCAACGTGCTCGCTGCCCTTGATATAAACGACAAAAGAACCCTTCCGGTTCAGAAAGCCGGGCTGAATATCCAGCTCGTACGTCTCACTGATGAGTACGGACAGGTCTTTGGCAAGGTTCATAAACGGCACCACAAATTCAAGGTGGTAATCCTTCTGCGGATCGGTCACGGTTCCGCAGGATAAAAAAGCTCCGCGCAGAAAAGCGGCAATACAGCATTCGTTTTCCAGATTGGCACGGTTAATCCGCAGGCTGATTTCATTCCCCGTATGCCCAAAGCAGGAAAGCACAGATTTTATCTGGTCTTTTTCATTTACGGAAACAGTGAACGCGCTTTTTGACTCCTTGCGGCGGTAAATCGCGGCGGAAAGGTCGACGATTGCTCCCGTAACTTCGGCCGTAAGCTGCGCTGCACGGTGCGCCGCGGCATTGTTTTCCGTTTTCAGCGTAACCGCGCTGGGGGAAAAGCTCTTTCCGAATAAAAGCAGTCCGTAGCATTCCGCCCTGAGGCAGCACGATTCTCTTGGTACGGCTTTGCAAAGCTCCGTTTTCACATCGGATGAAAACGACACGATTGAAGCCCTCCCTTCACAGGGTGAGTATGAATATTTTTATTGCTTATGGATGTCGCGGTGATTTACGCTTGTCCTCATATTCTTTTCAATCAGGTGATTATATAGAAGCTGTGCGAGCGTGACCGAGCGGTGATGCCCCCCGGTGCAGCCGATCGCGATAACCAGCTGGCTTTTGCCCTCATTGCAGTAGAGTGGGATCATATAATCGACCAGATCTATGAAGCGGCTGACAAAGCCCTGCGTCTGCTCCCATTTCAGAACATAATCCCGCACGGGCTGGTCAAGCCCCGTGAGATTTTTCAGCTCCTCTACGTAATACGGATTGGGAAGACAGCGCACATCAAAAACCAGATCCGCCTCGCTGGGAAGACCGTATTTAAAGCCGAACGACACGCAGTGGATCATCAACGCATCGGAGGAATCGCCGAGGAACAGGTTTGAAATCCGTTCCTTTAACTGCGCCGGTGAAAGGGACGAGGTATCAATGATAAAATCCGCCCTTTCGCGCACCGGCTTGAGTACGTCCCGCTCCAGCTGTACCGCCTGCTCCAGAGAGCCAAGGCAGTTTTCCGCCAGCGGGTGCTTGCGTCTGGTTTCCTTGAACCGGTTGATTAACACATAATCGTTGGCGTCCAGAAACAGCAGCTTGTACTCTTTGTTTGCGCTTTCTAAATCGTCCAGAGTTTGATAAAGACTGGAAAACATATCCCCGCCGCGGATATCGGTAACAACCGCAACGCGGGAAAGCGCACCCTTTGCCTGCTGCGAAAGCTCATAAAAGGTTTCGATCAGCTTGGGCGGGATGTTATCCGCGCAGTAGAACCCGATATCCTCAAGCGCGTCAACGGCGCGGGATTTCCCCGCCCCGGAAAGGCCGGTGACAATTAAGAACTCCATATTCCCTCCAAAATCAGCCAAATATTTTCACTTCACACTCCAGAGCAACGCCGGTCTGCTCCAGAACCGTCTTTTTTATACAGTCGATCAGACCGAGTACGTCCCTGCAGGTGGCGCCGCCCGTATTCACAATAAAGCCCGCGTGTTTCTCGCTCACCATCGCGCCGCCGATCCTTGCGCCCTTCAGCCCGCACTGCTCGATGAGGGCTCCGGCAAAATGCCCCGCCGGGCGTTTAAAAACGCTGCCCGCACTCGGCAGTTCAAGCGGCTGCTTGGATTTCCGGCGCTGAAACAGTTCGTTCATCGTCTTTTCAATCTGATCCTTACTTCCCTTTTTCAGCTTCACTGTAAGCGACAGAATGGTGCAGCCGTTTTCCGAGTAAGCACTGTGGCGGTAACCAAGCTCCAATTCGTCCCCGGTAAGCACGCCGATTTCCCCCGCCTTTGTAATATGGGTGCAGCCGGTCAGAACATTCTGCATTGCGCAGTCGTAAGCGCCCGCATTCATAAACGCCGCACCGCCCGCGCCGCCGGGTATTCCCCACGCAAACTCAAGACCGGTGAGGGAATTTTCCTTTGCAAAGCTGCAAAGCGCAGCAAGCGTAGCCCCCGCGCCACATTCGATTTCAGTTTCACTGATCCGCTTTATCGCGCAAAAATCTCCCGCCAATGAAATCACCGCTCCGCGAATGCCTTCGTCGCTCACCAGCATGTTGGAGCCGTTCCCAATTGCCAGTACCGGAACGCCCAGCGCGTTTGCCGCGCGGTACAGCTCCTGAAGGGCATCGCGCCCGTACACCTTGATGAACAAGTCCGCCGGTCCGCCTATTTTAAAGGTCGTATGGCGGCTCATCGGCTCGGCGCGGGAAATCTCGCAGCCCAAACGTTCGGCTGTCTGCGCTAATTGCTCGATTTGGTTCATTTTCCCCTCCGGCTAATCTGTCTGTAATGTAGGATCCAGGAACACCCGGGAATACTGTTTCAAATAGTTTTGGAAGCGTTCGACCCCGGAATTCACGACCAGTTCCTCCGGAAAGTCAATCTCCTCCAGAAGCTTTAGAGAATTCTCAAAGCACCCAACCATACTGGAAAAATGCGAATCACTGTTCACAATGATCGGTACGCCGTGCTTTTTGCAGGTCTGCATGATTTTTTTGCAGTTGGCCACAGACTTTACGCGTCCCAGAAAAGTGGACTCGTTCAGTTCAACCAGTTTGCCCTGCCGTCCGAATTCCGGGATAACCGTTTCGTAATCATACTGATACCGAACCGAGCCGCTGTGACCAATTACGTTTACATCCGGATTTTTCGCCACCTGAAGCCACAGATTCGTCACCGCCTCCACCGACGGCTTTTCTTCCGGCATACAGATCTGGTGAATGGAAGCGACAACCCAGTCGAGCTCGTCGTCCTCGTCCCGATACAGGTCGGTATTCCCGTCGTAATCAAGCACGTTGGTTTCCTGCCCGCGCAGCACAAGCACGCCTTCCAGTATATGGGGCACGACCTTCAGATTGTGGAAATACCATTTTCCCGGTGCGCCCGGCATATCGACTCCATGATCGGTTATTGCGACTGCATAGAGCCCTTTCTGCGCTGCGGCGTGCACCATTTCCTGTAAAGTGCTGTATGCGTGCGTTGAGGCTGTCGTATGCATATGTGTATCTGCTATGATATTCATTTTATGCTCCCTTTATTCGATTTAAACTTCATTTGCGCCTTTACAAATCCAGATCGAGCTTTTTCTCCTGCTCCTGCATAGAGGAAATATCCATTCCCAGGCTTTGCAGCAATTCCTGCGCCGCGTTGAAGCCCATCTTCTTCTGGCGGTTGTTCATGGCGGCAACTTCAATAATAATGGCAAGGTTTCTGCCCGGCTTAACCGGAATGGTCAGAACGGGCACTTTGATTCCGAGTATTTCTGTATATTCGCTGTCGATTCCCATACGGTCGTAAACCTTTTTATTGTCCCAAATCTCCAGATTGATTACCATGTTGATTTTTTCTGTGAGTTTGACGGCGCCCATACCGAAGATTCTGCGGGCATTGATAATGCCTATGCCGCGCAATTCGATAAAATGCCTGATGTTGGACGGTGCCTGTCCGACAAGGGATTTGTCGGAAACGCGGCGGATTTCAACCGCGTCATCCGCAATGAGGCGGTGGCCGCGCTTGATCAGTTCGATTGCGGTTTCGCTTTTACCCACGCCGCTGTCGCCCACAAGGAGTATGCCTTCGCCGTAAACTTCAACCAGCACACCATGACGGGTGATACGGGGAGCAAGTTCCACGTTCATAAAGGAGACCAGCGCGGCAACCAGGCTGGAGGTCGTCTCCTGCGTGCTCAAGACCGGGACGCCGTTCGCCTTGGTCGCTTCCAGAAGCTCCGGCATCGGCTGAATTCCGCGTGCAATGATCGCTGCCGGCGGCTTCTTTGAGAAGATTTCGCTTAAAACCTTTAAACGCTCCTGCGCCGAAATGGATTTCAGGAACGCGGTTTCGGCATTTCCGAAAATAATAATCCGGTTTCTGTCGTAATAATCGTAGAACCGGTTCAATTCCAATCCCGGACGGTTTACGTCCGTAGAACAGATCATAATCTTTTCCGCGTCTCCGGGCATATCAATAATATCCAGCGAAAGTTCCTCAATTACCTTTGAAAGTGGTACAGTAAAATTTGTAGCCATTCAGACACCCGCTCTCCATATTTTTATATTATTCATTATATCTCAAATGTAAGGAAGATTAAAGTATATATTTAAGAATCGGATACGAATCTATTGGGCACGCAAAAACGCCGGCGTGCTGAAAAGCACACCGGCGTCGCAGGATTCATAAATCCAAGTATCTTATTTTTCTACTGCTTTCTGAGCCGCCTTATGGTTCTGCCACATGACATAGAGCGGGCCGGCGACACAGACGGAAGAATAACAGCCTGTTACAACACCGACCATCATCGGCAGGGCAAAGGTCGTTACGCTCGTAAGGCCGTAAATCTGGCCAACAATAAATACGGTAGCAATCGCGGCGAACGTGCATCCCGCCGTATAGAGCGAACGAGTAAAGGTCTGGTTGATGCTGGTATTGACCAGAACCGAATACGACGTTTTGGGCCCTAAAAGCCTGCGGTTTTCTCTGATACGGTCATAAATAATAATCGTATCGTTCAGTGAATAACCGAGAATGGTTAAAACAACAGCGATAAAGTTATCGTTGATCGGAATGCGGAAAATGATGAACGTGAAATATATCATCGCCACATCGTGCAGCAAAGCGATAATCGCCATAATACCGGCAGACATACCGCCGATCTTCTGGAAACGGAACGCAATATATATGACAAGGAGAATAAACGCAAGCAGAACAGCGACCATACACTTGAGGAAGAAGCTGCGACCCATAGTCGGGTTAACCGAGCTGGATTCCACGACCTGGAAGCCCGCGCTGGGGTATTTTGCGGTAAGCGCTTTTGCAATAGCCTGCTGGTTCTCAATGGAAATGGATTCTGTACCCGCAAAGGAAATGGAAACGTTATTCTTGGCGGCTGAACCGTCCGCGGATTTTACATTCTCAAGGATACGAATGGTAGCATCCTTCTTGGCCGCATCCTGAACGATCTTTTCCACTTCTTCCTGCTGGATGGAACCGGTATAGGAATACTTGATTACGGCGCCGCCGGTGAACTGGATGTCCATCTGTGTGCCGAAAACAATATTGAAAATCAACCCGATTGCCATAAGGCCGAGAGAAATTCCGAAGAAAATCTTTCTGTTTTCAAAAAAATGAATGTTAAAGGTTTTCATTCTTTGGCACCTCCATATAACCATTTGCCGCGTAAAGACTTAAACCCGGAGAGTGATTTTGTCATCAGGCGGGTTGCCGTTACACCAAACAGGAAGTTGCCGATAATACCGATCAGTAAAGTGTAACCGAAGGAATAAATGGAACCGGTTGTCGAAGCGCCGAAGATCATGGAGAGAATATTCGTAGGACCGAATACACCCATCAGAATCAGGGCTACGATGATAACCGTGATGTTACCGTCGAAAATTGCCCAGAAGCTGTTGTCGTCGCCCTTCTGAATGGCGCCGTCAAGCGTTTTGCCCGCCCACAGCTCTTCTTTAATTCTGGATGCCGTAATAATGTTGGCATCAACGCCCATACCGATAGAAAGAATAATACCGGCAAAACCGGGCAGCGTCAGTGTGAAGCTGTTTACAAACGGGAAATAGCCGGAAACAGCCGCAAATGACAGACCGACCTGACCAAGCAGCGCGACAATCGCGACAAAGCCGGGCAGACGGAAGATAAAGAGCATAAACAGACAGATAAGAATAAAGGCAATACCGCTGGCCAGCAGCATGGCAGACCAGGAAGAGGAGCCAAGCAGCGGGCTGATGGTACTGAAGTTCGTGGTGGTAAGCTTGAAGGGAAGAGCGCCGGCGTTGATCTTATTGGCCAGCGAAGAAGCCTCCGCCGCGGTAAAGCTGCCGGTGATTGCGCATTTGCCGTCCGAAATAATGGCATTTACGGTAGGGGCGGAAATCCGGACGTCATCCATCCAGATCGAAATAACCTGACCCTGCAGTCTGGAAGTCGCTTCCGCAAACTTCTGTGTGCCGCTGTCGTTCAGCTCAAGGCCGACCTCATAACTGGATTTTCCGGTCGTCTGGTCCTGCGTCATCTCCGACTTGGCGCTCTTGATGTCGCTGCCCTTCAGGATGATGCTTGTTGCAGTCGTTCCCTTCGGAGTCTTATATACAGGTTGTCCGTCGGAGCCGGTCGTCTGGGTGGTATACTCGCCGCCCTCGCGGAACGTAAGCTCGGCAGTCGCGGAAAGTTCCTGAATAGCGGCTTCCGGATCAAAGGTCTTTTCACCGTTTTTCCAGGGGAAACGAACAATGATACGATCATTGTTATAATCGGTATACAGTTCGTAATCGGTGATGTGGCTTGCAATCATACGAACCTCAATGATTGCTTTTGCTGAGTCGATTTGTTCTTTGGTAGCTTTTGTTTTGGTAGCAGGGCTAAACGTTGCCTCTACGCCGCCATTAATATCAATGCCTTTTCTGATATCGCCGATGCCTTTTATGTAGGTTACGGCATTGTCTCCATTTTGACCCTTAACGCCTGTGATGGCGGTAAGAGAAAAAAGCAGTATGAAGACGAAGACAATGAAAAACACGGGTTTCGCTACTCGCTTCATGCATATATCCTCCAATGCGTTGTTTTTCTGTGAATCCTCGCAGACGTAACAGAATTAATTATATTGTTATTATCTGAAAAAGTCAATCAATTTGGCGAGATTATTAGCATATAATTAAATTTCGGGACAAATAAAGGGAGAAGCTCCTCCCTGCTCTTTTTTTTGAAAACAAACAGGCCGGGCGCAGTAAATTCCGCGGTGCAAAGCGTTATCCGGCAGCCGGATCCGGGATTTATAATATTTTAAATCGGAATTTTATAAAGTATAAAAGGTAAAATTGGAGATAATTTACAGCAGCAAAAAAGGGAGGAGCAAAGCTCCTCCCCCAGACTGACGAAAAAATCACGCAACCGCGAGATTACTACTTATTTAGCAGCTTTTCCGCAGCGGCAAGCTGTACACAGATGCAGAACAGATTCATGGCCTGTTCCAGTTCCGCGACCGGCGGAAAGGTAGGAGCCACGCGGATGTTGCTGTCATCCGGGTCTTTTCCGTAGGGGAAGGTAGCGCCCGCGCCTGTGAGTACGACCCCAGCTTCCTAGCAGAGGGAAACCACGCGTTTTGCGCAGCCCTTCATGACGTCTACGCTGACAAAATAGCCGCCCTTCGGATTCGTCCAGGCTGCTACGCTCTTTCCATCCAGTTCCTTTTCCAGTTTGCCGATTACCGTTTTAAACTTGGGTTCAATGAGCGCGCGGTGGCGTTTCATCTGCGCCTTAACGCCGTCCATATCCTTGAGGAAGTAAATATGACGGAGCTGGTTCAGCTTATCCGGGCCGATCGTCTGGAAGGAATAATGCTCACGCAGAACGGCCAGGTTGCTTTCGCTTGCGCCCATTGCCGCCACACCCGCGCCGGGAAACGTGATTTTGCTTGTGGAAGAAAAGAAGATCGGAAGGTCCACGCTGTGCGCTTTCCTGCATTCGTGCCAGAGGTTCAGCAAGGTGTCCGGCTCATCGGACAAATCATGGACACAGTAGGCGTTATCCCAGAAAATACGGAAATCTTTGGCTGCCGGCTTTAATTTTGCGAAGCGGCGGACAGTTTCATCCGAATAGGTGATGCCGGTGGGATTGGAATATTTGGGGACACACCAGATGCCCTTGACGCTTGCGTCTCCGGAAACCAGCTTTTCCACAGCATCCATATCGGGGCCGGTGGAAAGCATGGGGACGGCAACCAGCTCTATTCCGAAATATTCGGTGATCGCGAAATGGCGGTCATAGCCGGGAGACGGGCATAAAAATTTAAGATGCCCCTGTCTGCCCCAGGGCTCACAGCCCTCAAAGCCATGCGTCATCGCACAGGAAATTGCGTCGAACATCATGTTGAGGCTTGAATTGCCGCCGACAATAATGTTGTGGTCATCCACACCCATCATTTCGGCAAAAAGCTCGCGCAATTCCGGAAGACCGTCCGGCACGCCATAGTTGCGGCAGTCGTCGCCGGTGGAAGCGTGCATATCGGAGGAGGAATTCAGCACATCGAGCATTTCCATGGAAAGATTCAGCTGGTCAGTGGCCGGCTTTCCGCGCGCCATATTCAGCTTTAAGCCCTGATCCTTAAACTTGCGGTACCGTTCCTCCAAATCTGCCTTTACCCCGCTTAACTCCTCAGCAGACATTGACAAAAAATCCAATATGAGCATCTCCTTAATATAAAAATGCAAAAACATTACGAAATCTCTTATTATTTTAGTATATCAGCAGCATAAATGCAAGTCTAAAATATGTATCCTGCAATTTTTCTGTTTTTGCTTATATATAAGGTCTTTGTGCCCGCTTTTCTGTCTATCTCGTCAATGAAAAAGCCGTTCCCGGCGGAAACTTAACAATGATAAGTCTGTTTCCGGGTTTTCCTAAAAATTTGATGGCATCCCTTTCCTATATTAAGTTTGAGCACCGTGATTCCTTTATTACACTCGTTTTGCAGCAGAATCAAGGTTTCCCTTTCCTCAAAAATCCCCGAAACCCAACGGCAGTCAGGCTTCGGGGAATCTTTAAAACTTATTTTATGTAATTGGAAAGCTCCGAGTCCGTTTTCTGAATGTGATTGAGCAGCCAGTCCATCAGAAAATAATTGGTCTGAGAAACAACGCTGACGGTTGCGCCGTGCTCGGCGATATCCTTTTTGAAATCCGCAATCTTCTTCGTAAAAAAGTCATGCATGGCCTTGTGCTCGGCGTATTTCGGATAAGCACTGCCGCGCTGAAGCTTCTCTTCGTCGGAAAAGTGCTTGATGGTATAAGATTCGAGGAACTCAACGGTTTCCATAATTTCATCCCGGCCTTTTCCCTGGCTGCACGCCGCAAAAAGCCGGTCGATCCGGTCGCAGAGCTCCTTGTGCTCGCTGTCAATCAAAGGTACGCCGATTTTCAGGCTGTCTTTCCACATTGCCATTATTAATTCTTCCTTTTCCTGTTTTTATTATTAGTCTTCTTAATTCGATTTAGAATTCCGCGGTGCCGGTGGTACGCGGGAAGGGCAGTACGTCGCGGATATTCGCAATACCGGTGAGATACATCACCATGCGCTCAAAACCAAGACCGAAGCCCGCGTGCTTCGTGCCGCCGTAACGCCTCAAATCCTCATACCACCAGTAGTTTTCCTCGCTCAGGCCGAAATCCTTCATGCGCTGCCGGAGAATCTCCATGCGCTCCTCACGCTGGCTGCCGCCGATGATCTCGCCGATACCCGGCACAAGAAGATCAACCGCCGCAACGGTCTTTCCGTCGTCGTTCATGCGCATATAGAATGCCTTGATTTCCTTCGGGTAGTTGGTAACGAACACCGGCTTGCCGAATACCTGCTCGGTGAGGTATTTTTCATGCTCGGTCTGCAAGTCCGTTCCCCAATCCACTTTGTATTCAAATTTATCATTGTTTTTCTCCAGAATTTCAACCGCTTCCGTATAGGTGACGGTGGCGAAATCGGAGCTGACCACGTTCTGCAGGCGCTCAATCAGGCCGGTATCTACGAATTTATTGAAAAATTCGATGTCGTCCGGGCAGGTTTCCATGACGTAGCGGATCACGAATTTGATCATCGCCTGGGCGAGCTTCATATCATCTTCCAGATCGGCGAACGCGATTTCCGGCTCAATCATCCAGAACTCCGCGGCATGGCGCTGCGTATAAGACTTTTCGGCGCGGAAGGTCGGGCCGAAGGTGTAAACTTTTCCGAAGGCCATCGCCATGCACTCGGCTTCCAGCTGGCCGGAAACCGTAAGGGACGTGTGCTTCTGGAAGAAATCCTGGGTGTAATCCACCTCGCCCTTTTCGTTCCGCGGGGGGTTGTCCGGGTCGAGCGTTGTTACGTTGAACATCTCGCCCGCTCCCTCGCAGTCGCTGCCGGTGATGAGCGGCGTATGGACATAGACGAAGCCGTTTTCGTTAAAGAATTTATGGATTGCGTAGGCCGCGGCGGAACGCACACGGAACGCCGCGCTGAAAGTGTTGGTGCGCGGACGCAGGTGCGCGATGGTACGCAGATATTCGAGGGAATGGCGTTTCTTCTGCAGCGGATAATCCGGCGTGGAAAGCCCCTCAATATCTATTTTGGAGGCGTGAATTTCAAATGGCTGCTTCGCCTCCGGCGTCAGAATCAGTTCGCCGGTTACCGTAACTGCCGCGCCGACATTGAGCTTGGCAATCTCCGCAAAATTATCGATTTTATCGGCCTCGAATACAATCTGTACGCCCTTGAAGCAGCTTCCGTCGTTCAATTCAATGAAACCCAAGGCTTTGGAATCGCGGATCGTGCGTACCCAGCCGCATATTGTTACGGTCTTTCCGCCCAACTGGGCATTATTGCTATAAAGTTCGGTTATCTCCGTCCTTTTCAATGGAACTCCTCCTAATAGTGAAATATACCCCTATATTATAACACTCCGTTACGCGGTTCAATACCAAAGTGCGGAATTCTTAAAAAATTACAAATATATGCGAATTGGGGCTTGATTTTTCGCTCGGTATCCGATATAATATCAGAGTTGCTTGATAAAAAGCATCCCGAATTGCCATTTGGAGAGGTATTCTAATGGTAAGGAGCCACATTGGAAATGTGGTGTGCCGCAAGGCATTGTGCGTTCGAGTCGCATCCTCTCCGCCAAAGAAAAGACTATCAGCTTTTGCTGGTAGTCTTTTCTTTTTGCCGAGCGGGTCAACGAGAACGCCGATGCAGATTCGGAGATACGCATCGGTTTTAAACTAAACAAAGATAAATTGAGGGACTCGCGGCACGCGCGTTGTTACTGCGCCACTCGAGTCGCATCCTCTCCGCCATTCAAATCCAAAAGCGAAGTCTTGTTCTTGCTGAACGGGATGCTTTTGGATTTTTTGTGTAGGAAAATAAAAGAACTGAGTCAATAAATATTAAAAAGCCGCCCAGAATTGGTACTCTGAACGGCAAAATCTCTATCTTATATTTTATGCGGTTGTGCGGTCCTCTATTTTCTTTACTTTTAGGTCAATCCCATCAACCCAATCATAAAGTGTATCGACCTTCCAGCCGATTTCCTTTACATCGTGCTTTAAAATCCGAACATGATTTCTTAATTCTTCCTGGCCTCTTTTTAATTCTTCCTGGCCGCTTCTTAATTCTTCCTGTCCGCTTCTTAGTTCCGCAATATCATTCTTAATTGGCTGTAATGCCTTTTCCAGCTTTGTATCCATTATTTGGCCGATTGCCGTGAGCATTTCCTGATCTATCATGTTATCACCGCCTTGA
>DATAML010000084.1:0-7428 GCA_036260545.1 Caproiciproducens sp. | reverse complement strand
GCGTAAACCTGCCTTGCCGGTTCACAGATGTATTCGATATATTTCATCCTGCACCGGATTACCTCTTCGCCGTACCTTGCAAGCTTTTCATCCCAGATTTCCAGAGTGTCGAGCAGTTCGGCATGGCGCGGGATATCCTTGAGCAGCGTATTCCGCTGAACGAGCGTATGGTTATAGTGCGCCAGCAGCACGGCATAGCCGGGTTTGATCTGGCAGAGCGCGGAATCGATAAAATTACGCCGGAAGGAAGGCCCTTCCCTCACAAGGGAAAGATGTTCGGGCGAAAAAAGCACCGCGCAGAATTTTCCGATCAGCTCGGAGGCCGATTTTTTCGGTATCCCGTTCAGAGCTGCGCTTCTGCGCGCGTTTTCTACGCGAATTTGCGCAGTCTGTTCGCGTTCCTCACTGAAAAAATGCAAGTTCAGCTCTGCCCGCTGCCCGCCGACGGCAATCAGATCCGCATCTTTGGAGCCGCGGAACGATCTTCCTCCGGTAAACAGCCACATCTCTTCCAGCAGGTTCGTTTTTCCCTGTGCATTTTTTCCGTAAATCACGTTGATGCCGCTTTCCGGAACGATTTCTCCGGGCTGCAGATTGCGGTAGCCCTCATAATTCAGGGAAAGGATGTTCACCCGTTCTCCACCTCATAGGTTTTCTGGTTGTATTCGGCCGTGTCTCCGGAGCGCAGCTTTTTGCCGCGCATCGTGCAGACCTCGCCGTTTACCTTCACTTCGCCGTTCTGCACGACAAATTTTGCCTGGCCGCCGGTTTCCACGGCGCCGCCAAGCTTTAAAAGCGAATCGAGCCGGATAAATTCCGTATTAATCATAATCTTTTCCGTAGTCATTTTTTTATCCTTTTCTGTAGCACACGCTAAATAATCAGGGCTCGTTTTTCAGCCTTACGGGCAGTACAAGGAACAGGAACGAATCTCCCTCTCGCGGAAGCACCTTCATCGGGCTTAACGCGCCGTTCAGCTGAATTTTTACCTCGTCGCCCTCCGTATTCCGCAGCGCGTCGAGCAGATAGCGGTTGTTAAAGCCCATTTCCACGCTGTTCCCGCTGATTTTTGCTTCAAACTGGTCGTTCGCGCGGCCAATGGAGGTGGAACAGGAAACCTTGATTTCGTTATCCGCGAACAGGCAGCGCAGCGGGCTTTTCAGCCGATCGGTAATCAGCAGGGAAACACGCTCCACACTGTCGATAAACGAACGGGTTTTCACTGAGATTTCCGTGGAGCTGGAAGCGGGGATTGCGGCGTGGTAGTCGAGAAATTCTCCTTCCAGCAGACGGGAGATTACACGGTAATTTCCAATGTTGAAAATAATATGTCTTCTGCCGATCAGTATCTCGAGCTCTTCGTCCCCGTCGCTTAAAAGCTTGAGCACCTCGCCGAGGGTTTTTCCGGGAACGACAAAGGAAAGCTCCTGGTCGCACCGGGCGTTCTCCTCCCTCATCGCAAGACGGTAGCCATCCACGGACACCAGCCGGATTTTATCTTTTTCCAGCTCAAACAGAGTTCCGGTATGAATCGGCTTCGCGTCGCTTTCCGCAACGGCAAAAATCGTCTGGCGGATCATGCCCTTTAATATATTATTGGCAATTTTTATGGAAGTTTCCCCGTTTACCGCAGGAAGTTCCGGATATTCTTCCGCGGGAATCCCCACAATCGAAAAATCGGACGGTCCGCTTTTAATCACTGTCATATTTTTGGTATCCGCGGCAAGATAAACCTGATCCCCCGGCAGGCGGCGGACAATATCGCCGAAAAGCCGCGCGCTGAGGATAATGCTGCCTTCCTCTTCAATCTGCGCTTCGATTTCCGTGGTCATACCCAGTTCCAGATCGTAGCCGCAAAGCATGATCGCGTTTTTTTCCGCTTTCAGCAGGATTCCCTCCAGAGCCGGTACCGAGGACTTCGTGGAAACGGCACGCTGAATATTCAACACAGCTTCGTTCAGCTGCTGCCGGCTGCACGTGAATTTCATGGAAACAACCTCCCGTGTCTTTTTAGAATAGAAAGAAAGAATTTATTTTAGTAAGAGCAGTAGTGGGCCTTAAATTGTTGAAAAAATGCCCGGACCCAGTAACCGCGGTAATTTTTGACGAAAAGTTTTACTTTTTTCAATGTTAAACTTTCGTTAACAAAATGTATTAAATTTTTGGTATTTAACACGTTGTTGAAAACTTTGTGGGGAATGTTGAAAAGAAGTTAAATAATCGAGGAATTCGGAAAACCGGAAAAATTTGAATTCAACCGAAAATGTTTAAATGTGAACGGATTCTCCACAATTTAACGGTCACGAATATTTTTGATGATATCTTCCACGGTCGCCTTGGTTTTTGGGTCGCGCACAAGCCCTTTTTCTACCTGCTGGATGGCGTAAACCACGGTGGAATGGTCGCGGCGGCCAAATTCCGTGCCGATGGCACTCAGCGGCATCTGCGTAATTTCCCTTACCACATACATGGCAATCTGGCGCGCGTTGGAAATGTTGGCGGAACGCTTTGAGGAACGGATATCTTCGCCCGAGGTGCCGAACGTGCGTGCAACCTCGTCGATAATTTTTTCCACGGTGTAGGGGGTGGGCTGGTCGTTGTTGATGATATCGATGATTGCGGCCTGTGCCGTGGTGATACTGAGGCCTTCTCCAAGCAGATTATAGGCCTTCATTTTTTTGACCGCGCCCTCCAGCTGACGAATATTGTTTTTCAGCCGGTTTGCTATGTATTCCGCGACATTATCCGGTAATTCTATTTCCAGAAGCTCCGCTTTGCGCTTGATAATCGCAATGCGCGTTTCAAAATCCGGCGGCTGTATGTCCGCGGTGAGGCCCCACTCAAAACGGGTGAGAAGACGTTCCTCCAGCGTGGCAATATCCTTGGGCGGCCGGTCGGAGGTGAGCACGATCTGCTTCTTTGCCTCATAGAGCGTATTGAAGGTATGGAAAAATTCCTCCTGCGTGGAATCCTTGCCGGCGATGAACTGGATATCGTCCACCAGGAGCACGTCCGCTTTTCGGTAGCGGTTATGGAACTCCAGCGTGGTGCCGTGCCGGATGGATTCGATCAGCTCGTTGGTAAACTCGTCGCCCTTTATATAAATAATGTTGGTTTTCGGGTCGGTGCGGCTGATCTCGTTGCAGATGGCGTAAAGCAGGTGTGTTTTTCCAAGCCCGGAATTTCCGTAAATAAACAGCGGGTTGTAAAGGGTAGCCGGCTTGTGGGCAACCGCCATGGAAGCCGCGTGCGCGAATTTATTGGAGGAGCCCACAATAAACGTGTCAAAAGTGAACTCGTAATCGTCGTTGATGGGTGGTGTTTCGTCGTTCGGCTTTTCAGCGGGTACTTCCTCCGGAATACAGATCTGTATGGTAATTTCCTGACCGAAAATCTGTGCAAAGGCCTCGCCCAGCAGGTCCATGTAGTAATGTGTCAGCGTCTGGCGGTGAAGCTCGTTGGGAACCTTTATGACTGCGGTGCCCTTTGCAAAATCAAGGCTCACAGGTTCAATCCGATTAATCCAGGTGGAATACGCAATATCGGTTATTTTGTTTTTGCAGTAATCGCAGACAAGATTCCAGACTTCGGTGAAGGATTCCATTCTATAAACCTCATTTTAAATTATTTATACTCTTGGGCATAACATAAATTATATTACCACAAAACGAGGATTTTGACAAATTTCATTTTTACCTTTAAACACATTATATTGTAGTGAGGGCGCACGCGGGCATCTATTCATTTAAATTTATTTTTTATTTTCTTTTTCTTTTATTTTACATTATATTGTGGTATATTGAATGTATCGGGTCAATCCTTAGAAGAGAATTCCGCAGCATGTCGCCGTATTCCCGATTTTTTCTAAAATTGGCGCAAAATTTAGGTTGACAGGCTGCAAGTTTTTAATATATAATGCTAAATTGCAAGGTTTGTACCTCGAAAGGAGGGTTTTTTCATGCTGAGAACTTATCAGCCCAAGAAGCTTCACAGACAAAAGGAGCACGGGTTCCGTAAAAGAATGTCTACCCGCAACGGCCGTAAGGTTTTGGCCCGCCGCAGAGCGAAGGGCAGAGCAAGCTTGAGTTATTAAGCAAAAAAGGGCCACCTGTTGTGTGGCCTTTCTTTTTAACTCTTTATTAATCGTTTGGAAATTGTGGTGCGGTTTTACTGTTATGGATTTATTTTTACCGATTAAAGAGAACAGGGATTTCAGAAGGATTTATACCAGGGGAAAATCCTATGTGAGTCCCGTGCTTGTCACTTACGTTTTGAAAAACCGCAGCAATAATGTAAGAATCGGCATTACTACCGGCAAAAAAACGGGGAATGCCGTAAAAAGGAACCGGTCGCGCCGGGTGATACGGGAAGCTTTCCGTCTGATGGCGCCCAATGTACACGCCGGTTATGATTTTATTTTTGTTGCGAGGGGAAAGACGCCCTTTGTAAAGAGCACGGATGTTTACCGTGCCATGGCACAGCAGTTCAAAAACGCGGGGGTTTTAAAATGAAGCGCCCGCTTATTTGGCTTATAAGGTTTTATCAGACCGCCATATCCCCCTATAAAAAGCCATGCTGCAAGTATTACCCAACCTGTTCCAATTACGCGCTTCAGGCAGTGGAACGCTTCGGCGCTTTTAAAGGATTTTTTCTCGCATTGTATCGCATATTGCGCTGCAACCCGTTCAGCCGGGGCGGTTACGACCCCGTTCCTGAAAAAAGGGGAAAGCGTTAAGCAATTATAGAGGAGTACTTCTTTTATGATGGATATATTCAATTACTTCGGAAGCATTCTCGGCTATCTTCTCTGGTTTTTCTACAAATATGTGATTCAAGACTACGGTATTGCGATTATCCTGTTTACCGTAACCTTGAAGATTCTGATGTTTCCTTTTTCCGTCAAGCAGCAGAAATCGATGGCCATGACCAGCAAAATGGCTTTAAAGCAGAAAGAGCTGCAAAAAAAGTACGGAAACGACAAGGCAAAGCTGCAGGAGGAAACGCAGAAGCTTTATGAAAAGGAAGGGGTCAACCCGGCCAGCGGCTGCATGACCACTTTAATTCCGCTTGTAATTGTAATGGGTCTGTTCTATACCGTTCAGAACCCGCTTGCCAACGCGCTGCACCTTTCCGCAGACGGAATCACCAAAGCCGTAAATATGCTGAAAGCGATCCCCGGCGTGGGTTCCACTTTCAACGCGACCTATCCGCAGATCGAAATTATCAAGCATTTTGAAACTTTAAGGCCGCATCTTACTATGTTCAGCGCGGACGAGCTTTCCAAAATTACGTCTTTCAGCCACGGGTTCCAGTTCCTGGGCCTGAATCTTTTGGATACCCCGTCCGATCCGGCTAATATATTCGGCACAATTTTCCGTTCTAATTTGTGGATTATCCCTGTGCTCTGCCTGGTCACATCTCTGCTGACGCAGATGTATATGAACAAATCCCAGCCCGCGATGCAGCAGCAGCAGGGCTGCATGAAGGCAATGTTTTACTTTATGCCGCTTTTCAGCGCATGGATTGCCTGCACAATGCCGGCTGCGGTTGGTTTCTACTGGATTATTTCCACGGCGACCGGATTCCTGCAGACTCTTATCCTCAACATGTGGTTCGGCCCGGCCGATCTGAACGCCAAGGCGGAAGCCCAGAGGATTGCGCTGCTTGAACAGGAAGAAGCGGCTGTAGAAATGGTTCCGGGAGCACAGATAAAAAAAGTGATGCAGAAAGCTCAGCAGCAGTCTGCGGAAAGCAAGGCTGCCCCGAAGCAGAAAACGAAAGATCAAAAAACAAAAGACAATTATTTGGGTTCGAAAAAATAAGTGTGAAACCAGGGAGGTATTACTGTGATTAAAGAAGCGATCGCAACTGGAGATACCGTTGAGCTGGCCCGGGAAGCTGCCTGCAGAGAATTGGGCGTGGAAACCTACGACGCCGAGTTTGAAATTCTTGAAATGCCCACAAAAAAGACATTCGGACTATTCGGCGGAAATCCCGCAAAGGTCAGAGTATTCATTGAAAGCAGCCCGGCGGAAGCCGCTGCAAGTTATCTAAAAACGATTCTGGCCAGCATGGGGCTCCATTCCGTAGAAATTTCCGTAACCGAGGAAGAATCCGGTGCCCTGCTCTCGCTTACCGGCGAAGACATCGGCTTTATTATCGGCCACCGCGGCGAAACCCTCGACGCGCTGCAGTATCTGGCCGGTCTGGTTGCGAACCATATCGACAATTCCTATTATCGCATTACGCTTGACATCGGAAATTACCGCGAAAAGCGCAAAGATACGCTGGAAGTGCTCGGCAAAAAGATGGCCGCAAAAGCGGTAAAGACCGGAAGAAATACTTCCCTTGAACCGATGAACCCATACGAGCGCAGAATTATCCATACCGCCGTTCAGACTGTACCGGGCGCAAAATCCTGGTCGGAAGGGGAAGACATGGGCCGTCATGTAGTCATCGGCCCGGAGGCGGGCGAACGCCCGATGCCGCGCAGAAGCTTTAACAATAACGGAAGACCGCAGCAGAACCGTCCGTACAACAATAACGGCGGAAACGGCAAGCCGCGCGGTAACTTTAACAACAACCGAGGCCCGAGACCGGCACAGGCGCCTTCTCCCGCACCGACTGCTGAAAACGCAGCTTTCCGGCAAACAGCACATGATAAGAGTACGCCGCTTTATGGCCGTATTGATTCGAAAAAATAGTCTGTATAATCAGCATGGGGCGGTTCGTTTTGAATCGCCCCTGTTTTTCGTTTGACGGACAGCGTCTTTTCGCGCCTACGGCGACCACGAGTTTTTCTTTGTGGTGGTAGAGGCTTTCTTTTCACCCCGGTTAAGCCCTCAGTTGTTTAGTGGAATCTTATTTGGCCTGAGGGCGGCTAAAGAATTGCACCATAAGTGCAGTTTCAGTTGAATTGCTATTTTAATATACCATAAGGTATTTTATGAGGTAACTATGAAAAACCAGAATTATTCGGAAACGACCATCGCTGCGATCTCCACGCCGCAGGCGCCGGGCGGCATCGGCATTGTGCGGATCTCCGGGCCGTCGGCGCATGAAATCGCACAGAAGGTGTTTACGGCAAAAAGCGGGAAAGCCTTTGATGAGATTTCCGGCTATCAGGCGCTTTACGGCAGAGTGCACGACGGGGACGAAGATATCGACGAAGCTATTGCGCTGAATTATAAAGCGCCGGCCAGCTTCACGGGCGAAGACGTGGTGGAGCTTTCCTGCCACGGCGGCCTGTACCTGATGCGGCGCGTGCTAAAGGCGGTATTTGCCGCAGGCGCAAAACCGGCCGCAGCCGGGGAATTCACCAAGAGGGCGTTTCTGAACGGAAAGATTGGCCTGACCGAAGCGGAATCAGTGATGCAGCTGATTTCCGCACAGGGAAGCCAGGCTGCAAAGGCCGCGCTTGCCGGGCAC
>DATAML010000077.1:0-12071 GCA_036260545.1 Caproiciproducens sp. | reverse complement strand
ATTCAGCGCAGCAGGCCATCATAGAAATGGCTGAAAACGTTCCGGAAATCACAGTGGGAGCCGGAACCGTCCACACAGTTGAACAGGCGCAGAACGCCGTGAACGCGGGGGCAAAATTCATCGTAACACCGGGCTTTTCAGCGCCGGTGGTTCAGTCGTGCATTGAAAAAGGCATTCCGGTTATTCCAGGCTGCTCCAATGAGACAGACATTGAAGCTGCCATGAGCTTCGGTTTAACTACCGTTAAATTCTACCAGGCGGAAGCAAGCGGCGGAATCAAAGCCTTAAAATCTTTTGCAGGCCCTTACGGCGGCATTCAGTTTATTCCCACCGGCGGAATCAGTGAAAACAATGTCGGCGATTATCTCACGCTTTCCAATGTAGCCGCCTGCGGCGGTTCCTGGATGGTACCGCAGGATCTCGTTGAGCAGGGCGACTTCAGCCAGATTGCCGCTCTGTGCAAGGAAGCGGTGAAAAAAGCATTCGGTTTTGAACTCCTCCACGTCGGCGTAAATACCGCAGACGCGGCGGACGCGGCCAATGTGGCAAACGGTTTTGCCGACCTTCTTTCGATCCCCGTAATTGAGTATCCGGGCGCTTTCTTTGCCGGCACCATGATTGAAATTGTGAAAGGGCCTTTCCTCGGCAAGAACGGACATATTGCAATTCAGACAAACGATATCGAGCGCGCAGTTCACCACTTCCAGTGCAAGGGAGCCGAGCTGGACATGAATTCAGCGGTGCGCAATGACAAAGGCGATTTAATCGCCATTTATTTCAAGCAGCAAATCGGCGGCTTTGCCATTCATCTCAGAAGAAAATAATTACAGAACGGTATTACAGATAAAAGCCTCTAAACAAGCAGAAAAAACGCTGTTTGTTTAGAGGCTTTATTATTACTTATATGTACCGGTATTCCTACGACACCACCCTCTTTTCTTGATGCAGCATATCACTTTCGTGAACAAGCGGGGCTTTCCCAAATGTATCAACAGAATGCCTTTTTGTAATCTCGGTCTGATCGTTATTTTCCCTTCGGCGGCAATATCGGCGTTGAATCGCGCTGTATCCGTGTCATCCGCTGAGAATTATGAAATAAGCAAATAGTAAAACCTGCTTACCCGTGAAGCAACTTAAAAAGATTTGTATAATAAGACTGCGGGTAGTGGCTCTTAAATGAAAAGAATCCCGGAATCTTCGGTCTCCCGATATGTATTCCAATGCCTACATGATGGTACCCCATAAAGGCAAAAGGAATTTTTGTTACGATATCATTCCCATTTTCGATACGCAGGGTTTTGAACACCCTTTTATCATAAGATTTCTGAAAAGCGCGGTTTCCAACACGTGGTGCGCCGAACAGCACTACCTCATAGTCTCTGTCAGGGTAGTTATATTCCAAATCCACAGCACACAAAACAGCCAGCGCCGCACCCTGTGAGTGTCCGGATATTTTTACCTGATGAACGTCGCAGGACATCGTTCTGTGTATGACATTCCTTACGGCCGGGGACTTATATGCCTCAAGGAATCCGGTATGTACTCTTATTTTTGATGCGGTATTTCCGTACGGTATAACTTTTTTACAGAATGTAAAATTGGTTTTCCAGTCCTGGCCGGAGTTTGATCCCCTAAATGTGATATTGAGGCAACCGTCTCTCTTGCGCAAATAGCATTGTACATCGGTCTTAAGGTCGTCGATCGCAGTAAAGGAATCGCAGGGGAAAACAGGCTGAGCTTTTTGGTATGCGATAGCTGAGAGCTCCATTGCACTAATTACGTCTGACATCTGCATATAAATCACCTCATCGTATTATATGAAGATGCCCACACGGCGGTTAAGACTTGGGAGGTCTGAATTTATGGATAAAATTGAAGTTACTCAGAAAATCCGGAGCAGGCGCTGCTTCGCTGCACAAAGGATGATCCTGAATCCTTCCATATTACATTTATGCAGAAAAAAGCAGTATGCTCTTTCGAACATACTGCTTTTGGTGGGAGAGGATGGATTCGGACCATCGAAGCTATAAAGCAACAGATTTACAGTCTGCCCCCTTTGGCCACTCGGGAACTCTCCCATATATGGAACTTTGCATTTGGCAAAGCTCCTTTTGTCTGGAGCTGGCAGACGGACTTGAACCCCCGACCTGCTGATTACAAATCAGCTGCTCTACCAACTGAGCTACGCCAGCAAAACAGCGCTTAAATAATATACCATATCACATAGGCTTTGTCAAGACATACGGAAAATTAAAATAAATGGTCGAGGTGACAGGGTTCGAACCTGCGGCATCTTGGTCCCAAACCAAGCACTCTACCAAGCTGAGTTACACCTCGTTGCTGACGATATGCACGGCAACATTCCAACACCGTGCGGCTAATTGCTTGAACTATAATGGGCTATTAACTTGCGCCTGCGTCATCAGACAGCCTTATTATTATATGTAATCTGCCGGTAAATGTCAAGTCGTTTTAATGAATTGCCGTTCCCCGTTATACGACTGCAAATCCCATATTCATCGAAAATATCAGCTGTTAAAGGTTTCTGTCCCAAATTTAGATACTTTAAATGATTTTTCATACCTTAATTCTAAAGCAAAGGACGGAGCAGCAAATCCCTTTGTATCGCTGCCTCCGGCTTTTGTCGGGCTGTTTTGCAACAGCTCTTATTACTATACCCAAAACATATTCCCGCTCAACGCCACTCCTGAAAGGCTTTTTTGCAGTTCAAGGCAGCCGGAGAAGCACACAGCCCTCCGCAGGAGGTACATTTCAATTCTGCGGGCATGCCTCTTCCCAACTGATCCGCCACATCAACCACTTCATGGAACGGTATTACACACTCTCTGCCCGAAAGGGCAAGGTCTGCAAACGTGATTGCCATTGTCACCGCCGTAACCACCCGGCTCAGGCACGGCTGGTTATCGCCGCCCAGAATCGGGTCGCAGGGCCATCCGATGGCTGACTGCAGCGCCAGTGACGCAGCGGCCTCTGCCTGTTCCGGTGTGCCACCCATCATTTCCGTGAGCCCTGCCGCCGTCATGGCTTCACATACGCCGCATTCGCCGGTACAGCCGATCACTTCGCCTGTGGGCTGCGTTCTGGTGTAACAGATTACGCCGACCCCGGCAGCAACAAACAGACCGCGGAGCACGGCTTCCTCAGAGAGGTTTTTTGCTTCTCTAACCGCCCGGAAAGCGGAATACAAAAATCCGCCGCCCGTGCCCATCGGCCCGGGAACCATCTTCACCCCGCGCACCAGCGCCTGTACCGCAAACGCATAATAAAGCGCCCGGCCCACGGTGTCCCCGGCCAAAAGGGAACCGCCTTTCAGATAGTCCCGCCATTGCCTATAATGATATCCTGAAAACGGGTTTTCCAGAAGTGCGGATTCATCCTCATAAACCGCTTCTGTCTGTTTTTCCATGGTCTCCCGAACCAGTTTCATATATGCGATGATTTCTTCCCTGCTCCAGCCGGAGGCATCCTGCTCGTAGTCAATGGCTGTTTCAGCCAGCCCCTGGCCGCGTTTTTTTGAGATCCGGATCCAGTCTGTGAACGTATCAAACAACTGCTTCTTTTTCTGTCCGGTCGTCACTACCGGAAGCAGCGGTCTCATCTGGTAACATTCCGCCCCGGAATACCGTTCAAGCTCCGCCTTGAGTTCCGCCGGCTCTGTCTCCGACTGAATGCAGTAAAGCTTCCCTGATTTTCCATCGCTGATTACGCTGACGTTCCGTATCCCGTACTTTTGAACGGCCAACTGAAAGAAAGAATCCAGCTGCCGCGTATTTTCCCGTTCCCGGATACAGGTAAGGTAGGTGTCCCCTTTTGACCGGTAGGGGAAACCCAGTATTTGTACGGTTTCAACCATGCCGCCCCCTGTGGAAACCCCCGCCAGTGAAACCGTCTTATCGTCCGTTCCGGTCAGGACAAACTTCACCGCATTGGCGTCTGAGCTTTCCGGAATCTCCGAAAATTCAAAGGGGATCTCCTCCTCATTCAGAATCTGCTTGATGTCGAAAATCCGCTCATCGTCCGGCAGCAGACCGTATGCGCCGGCAAGCATCCCTAAATCTTCATTCATAAGGCCGAACGTCCCGGCAAATGAGCCGTTCCGGTTCAGAACAACACGGATGCTTTTCAGCGGAGCCTTCAGCAAATCATGCGCCAGATGGCCCAGCCTGCAGGGCCCTGCCGTATGAGAACTGGAACCGGGCTGCATAATCGGGCCAAACACGTCATTATAAAAATCCGGATATAATTCTGTCATCGCTTCTGCTCTTCAACTCACAGTCAGGCCCTGGTGTATGGAACCAGATAGTCGTCCAGCTTCACATCCAGAGATTTGTTGATAAGGTTTGTCGCAATCATAATGGTCGCAAAAGCGGTGATCGCCACAATCTGCTCTTCGTTCCAGTGCTTTTTCAGCTCGTCAAAAATCTCCGGCGGAACATGGTTGGCATCCTTTACAATCGCGCTCCCGTACCGGATGAGCAAATCCTCTTCCTCTGTAAAATTAAAGGTTGAGAAATCGATCTTAAGGTCATCCAGAATCTTCTTGAAAAAGGTACTGCAGATCAGGCAATCATTTTCTGTGGATATGGCATAGCAGAAGAAGTTGACCGCTCTTTCACCCAAAAACGCCTCTATGGTTTCTTCCAGCGGGAACCATTCCATCAGTGCGTGATACGCCGGCAAAGAATGCAGCAGGGTCAGTTTCATATTGGTGATTCTGCCGTGTTTTTTGACCTGATTGTCAATCTCTTTTTTGACCTCTTCCGAGGCCGTATCATATTTTACCTGTGATATATATGCCATAATTCTTCTCCTTATATTGAATAGCTGAACTGCTGAAAATAGCTGGCCAAAAACTGCTTGGTTCGTTCATGCTTCGGCGCCAGAAAAAATTCTTCTGAACTTGCGGTTTCCAGAATCTGGCCGCCATCCATAAACGCGATTTTGTCCGCAACATCCCTTGCAAAGCTCATTTCATGCGTGACAATCAGCATGGTAACCTTCTCTTCCGCCGCTTTCTTAATGACCGTCAGCACCTCCTGTACCAGTTCCGGGTCCAAAGCGGAGGTAGGCTCGTCGAACAATATGATTTTGGGGTTCAGGGCAAGCGCCCTTGCAATCGCGACCCGCTGCTTCTGGCCGCCGGAAAGCGCAGTGGGATAGTTGTCTTTCTTATCCAGAAGTCCCACCTTATCCAGATAGAAGCGGCCGATTTCATCCGCCTCTTTCCTGGTTTTCTTCTGAACCACCTTTAAAGCTTCGGTGACGTTTTCCAGAGCCGTCTTGTTTTCAAATAAACAGAACCCCTGAAAGACCATCGCGGTCCTTCTTCTCGTTTCCTGTTTAATTCTCTTATTGATTTCTCCGGCGTCAAAGGAAAAATCGCCGATACTGACGGTTCCCTTATCCGGCACCTCCAGCAGATTGATGCATCGCAGCAGCGTTGACTTTCCCGAACCGCTGGAACCGATGAGCGCCACTGTCTGCCCTTCCTCCACCACCAGATCAACGCCTTTTAAGACCTCTGTGTTTCCAAAGGATTTATGGATGTTTTTTACTTCTATCATACCGAAACACCTTTTTCGTTCTTACGCACCTGCGCCTCAACCCGCTTTACTACCTGCTCAAACAGGATGCATATGATCCAGTAAATGACGGCGGCCACGATATACGCCTCGAAGAATCTTGAGGCGCGCCCGGCAACAATTTTGGCCTGCCCCATAATCTCCGATACGGAAGCCGCAAAAGCAAGGGAGGTATCCTTCAGCAGGCCGATAAAGGAATTTGAAATATTGGGAAGCCCGACTTTCAAAGCCTGAGGAAGAATAATCCGAACCATTGCCTGTGAGGAACCCATGCCGACAGAGTACGCGGCTTCCATCTGCCCTTTGTCCACTGCCAAAATTGCAGAGCGGATTGTTTCCGTCAGATAGGCGCCCGCATTCAGGGAAAACGCGACAAACATAAACGCGGTTGCCGATATCTGCGATACGTCCAGATTTGTTCCAAATTTCTGATTTATGATACGCAGCAAAATCGGAATTCCGTAGTAGATTAGAAAAATCTGAACGATCAGCGGCGTACCGCGCACAAATGATACATATACGTCTGTCATACGCCGCAGGACAGGAACCCTGTAGATCTTTACCAGGGCACCGGCAAAGCCGATGACCGTTCCCATGGCAAAAGCAACGAACGCAATGGACAGCGTGTCGGGAATCCCTGTCAGGATGGCCGGTATGGACTCGATCATGAATTGTACGTCAAATATTTTTCCCATACGCAACTACCCTTTCTTTATTCTTTCATCTTTACCTTGTATAGTCCGCGCCAAACCAATCTTTTGACAGCTGTGACAATTCTCCGTTTTTCCTCAGCTCTGCCAACGCCGCGTCGATTTTATCCTTCAGCACTTTCCCCTGAGCGTCCTGCTTAAAGATGAAGAAGGTGGGGGACTCGGAAAGTCTGTCCCCGGCCGGCTGCACTTCAAGGCCCTCCGTTTTGGCTTTGCTTACCGCTACCGCGGGGTCATTGACGGTCGCGTCAACCCTGCCGTTCTGAATATCCTGCAGGATGGTTGTAATATCTTCCTGATAATAATGGATCTTGATGACGTTTCCATGCTCCTTGTTCCATTTTTCGGGAACCGTGTTGTGCGCATCGCCAACGGTAAGGCCAAGCGTCTTGCCTTTCAGGTCTTCCAGAGATTTGATATCCGTCCTACCCGCTTTTACGATGATCTCATCGACGCAGGTGTAGTAGGAATTCTCTGTTAGATAATATTTTTCCTTTCTTTTTTCGTTGCTGGTGATCTGGTTGGCGAGCATCTGGAATTTGTCGGCATCCAGTCCCACAAAAAGGCTGTCCCACGGACCGGCGATAAACTCAAATTTCAGGGACGGGTCGACTTTCTCGACTTTTCTCAGCACTTCAAGGTCGTAACCAGTCAGCTTACCGTCCTTGTCTGTATAGCTGTAGGGGCTATAGGTACCCATCGTGCCTACCTTTACAACAGTTGCGTTTGCCGTTGACGATTGAAAGGCGCTTGTGGTACTTGCCGGGGCACTTGCCGCGGAAGCCGAGGCCTTTTCCGCGGCGGTATTGGAACCGCATCCGGTAAATGCTGCGGCTGCGAGGGTCAATGCAATGACACCAAATAAAATTCTCTTTAACATATCGTTTTCTCCTTATCTTGTCAGTAATCCCGCATCGATTACAAATTGGCTGCCCGTAATAAAGCGGGCTTTCTCACTTGCTATATATTTGACCGCCTCAACGACGTCTTCGGTCTCGATCCACGGCACCGGCAGCAGATTGCCCGCCGAACGTTCCGCGATCTCGATGGGAGTGGAACCCTCCATTTCTGCCAGACCGTCGTTCATAGGCGTATTGACTCCGGTCGGATGAAGCGTCACCACCCGGATTCCATAGGGAGCCAGCTCAATGGCCTGCGACCTTGCCAGACCGATCAATCCATGTTTGGAAGCGGCATAATGGCTCATGCGGTTCATCCCGCGAAGCCCCGCGATGGAAGAATTGTAAAGGATGACACCTTTTTTCCGTTCGATCATATGCGGTATCACATATTTGGAAACCAGCCATCCGCCTTTCAGGTTGATGTCAACCACCGCATCCCACTGGGCTTCTTCCAGCTCGTAGGAATTTCCGTAAGCCGCGATGCCCGCATTGCTGAACAAAACATCAATCCCGCCGAATGCCTTTACTCCAAGCTCTACCGCCGCTTTGACATCCTCTGCCGCTCTTACATCGCCGCCGTATGTAACGATTTTGCCCCCGGCCTGAACGACTTCCTTTTGCAGCTTTTCCAAATCTTCGCTTGCCGCGCGGTTATAAGACGGATACTGAATTTCTTTGGCCAGGTCAAACGCGATGATATTCGCGCCTTCCTCCGCAAACCCCAAGGCAACCGCTTTTCCCTGTCCTTTGGCCGCACCGGTGATAAAAATCGTCTTACCTTCAAATTCTCTTGCCATCATTTTCCTCCTTGAATACTTTGTCATGTGCCTCATCCATACACTTGATATGTCATAAAATCAGCACTGCAGTGTGTTGTTCATACCCTTTCGGGCATTCGGGTATCCTCACATAGATACCTGCGTGCAGCGAAAGCGAGCTTACTCATTTTCATTCTCCTGCATTTCAATTTTCCAATACACCGTTTTTTGTGTTTTTAAGATAAAAAGGCCGACGCCTGCCGCGTCGGCCTTCAAAATATTGCTTTCTGCGTTTGCGCAATACTCGATTTAAAGGCACCGGCAACAGTATTTCATTCTGAGCATACATATGCACATGCAACACATCGTGCCGCATGCCATCCTGTTCCTATCGTTTGTCGCCGTAAAAATTGCCCTGAAAGTTTTCATCTCAATTTGCTCCATTACATATATGTTTAATATGTTTTATATTTTATCACTTTACTTCGATTATGTCAATCGGGTATTTTTTGTTTCCCCCAGATTTATCTACTTATAATATCAAAATGACAATCAGCAATTATGCGTTGGCTATTCTGTATAGGGGCTCTCCGCTGATCGGTTCATGCGTTCTGTATAGAAAAAGGCACCGCATATCTCTTCGCGGTGCCCATCGATTATTATGCCGGTCTGTTATGTACTGACAGTTTTTTCCTTACTCGGAAAGCTTGCGGAAAACGAATTTGCCCGAATCGCTCCAATCGCCTTTCTTCCAGTTGCCCTCCGGCGATGCTCCGGGCAGAAGGGCGGCGGAGCTTTCGTCCTTATCGCCGAGCGACCAGTTCGCCCAGCTGAGGCCGTGTTGATCCAGAAAAGCAAGCCATTCCTCCGATTTTTCAATATAAACGCCGTTATTGCCGCCCGCCCGGGTCGTGCCCCATTCGCTGATAAAAATCGGCGCGCCTTTTGAAAGTGCGTAATCGATTTTGCTTCGCAGGTCTTCCCCGTGTGTTCCGGCATAGAAATGGCAGGTGTACATCACGTTTGGGAAAGAAAGCGGTGAATCCGCAGGCTCGTTTACGTCCTGACTCCACGTACCGCTGCCGGCCAGTATAACGGAATCCGGAGCAAATCCGCGGATAACCGGAATGATTTCTTCGGCATACGGCTTAATGTCGTCGTTCCAGGTAACTCTGCCGTTCGGCTCGTTGCAGATTTCATACAGCACAGCCGGATTCCCCGCGTATCTTTGGGCAGCCTCGGCAAAAAACTCTTTTGCTTCTTTTTGATACATCTGCGGGTTATTGTCATGCAGGATATGCCAGTCTATTATCGTGTACATATCCAGCCGAATCGCGGTATCCACCGCATCAAATACGTCTTTTTTTAGTTTTTCCGGATTTGATATGTAGCCGTTTTCATCTGTATACATCGCCACGCGCAGCAAATTGGCGCCGTAATCCCGGGTGGCGCGTACGGAGCCCTCCGAGGTAAACTGCGGCTGCCACTGCATTCCGTAAGAGCTCATTCCCTTAAGGCGAACCGGTTTGGCTGCCCTGTTCACCAGGTTTACGCCTTCCACATGAAGCGCGCCGTTCTGTTCCACTCCGGCATAGTTATGGCCCTTCAGCGTCATTATACGTCACTCCTAATCATTCAGCCGTTTATATTTCTTTTATTATATGATAGATTAAAATGATTTTCAATCATTAAGATGGAAGCCTTTGGGCGCTACCGAGCAGATTCTGCAAACAAAAAACGGCAGGGGTTCCGTTAAGAGCCCCTGCTTGTTCAAGCTAATATTTAATTATTCTATCAGGAGAAAGAGAGCTGTCCAACTTAACCATCCCCCATCTGTCATTTCTATACTTCTCGTATCATAACAGGTTCCCGGATAGTACCATTCAACGCAACCATCCCCCATTAATTAAACCTTGCTTGGTTGTTATATTGGGGCATTTATTAATGCCCTGATATTAGATTTCGCATTCTTCCCGCATTTATACGGCGGCAGTTTTATCCAGATGTTACTTGATAAGCGCCGAGACAACTACCGGGTCAAACTGTGTACCGGAGCATCGTTTTAACTCTTTAAGAGCCTCTTCCTGCGACATCGCCCCGCGATACGGCCGATTACTCGTCATGGCCTCAAAAGCGTCCGCCACTGAAAGAATTCTTGCGTAAAGAGGAATTTCTTCCCCCCGCACACCGTTCGGATAGCCGGCTCCATCCCACCGTTCATGGTGGCACAGCACGCTTTCCGCAAGATAGGAAAGCTCCGGAGAAGCAATAATGATATTATATCCTTTCAGGGAATGCTTTTTAACCATTTCATATTCCTGCGGTTTGAGCCCGCCTTTTTTATCAAGAATGTTCTGGTCGATGGAAATCTTCCCGATATCGTGGATTTTGCCCAGAACGTCCAAATCCTCGATCTGCTTCCGGGTGAGTCCCATTGACGTGCCTATTGTACAGCACAGTTTACTTACATTGGCAGAATGCCTGTCCTCGCTGCCGCTTTTTTCAATCAGCGTTTTAAGAATAGATTGAACTGCCCTGTTTTTAACGCTTCTGCTTTCCGACAGCTTGCTTTGATACATAAAATCGTCCGCCCGTTTTATGACCTTCTCGATATCCTGCTCCGCTTCTGTTTTTGTTGCGTAGCCGATCGATATGGACAAATCAATATTGCCGACGTGCTTCTCCTCACATTGTTTCATGATCCGTTCCGCTATCTGCGCTGTTGACTGAAGCATTGTATGGGGAAGCAGCACCATAAATTCGTCGCCGCCCCAACGGGCGATGATATCATCTTCCCGGCAAGCTTCGCTTATTGCTTTTGCCGCCGCAATCAGCAGCTGATCTCCGGCCGGGTGCCCGAAGGTGTCGTTTACAAGCTTTAAACCGTTCACATCGCCTATCATTACCGAAATCGGCAGATTCCGCTGCACATCCAACCGGCTGATTTCCTCCTCAACAAACCGTCGGTTGTAAAGTCCGGTCAGCTTGTCATGGTAGGTCAAATAATAAATCTGCGCCTCATTCTTTTTTTGTTCCGTAACATCCCGCAGAACAAAAACATAGCCTAAAATTTCCTTATTGGAAAGTGATATAGCGGTAGCCTTCACGTCGATATCTTTTTTTATACCGCCGGGCAAAAACAAATAAACCTCGTTGTGCTGAACGGTTGTCCCCTCGAGCAGTTCTTGCTGTGTAAAATTAATTTTTTCATCGCTGCTCCGGTCAAAGACCTTCCCGAATTCTCTTATATTTTTCCCAATTACCTCCGATTTACTAAACCCGGTAATATTCTCCGCTTCCTTGTTGATCACGCGAACAATTCCGTCCGTATCGGTTGCAACAACTCCGTCCCCGATAGAAAGAAGCGTGGTTTCCAGCCACTTATGCTCCCGCAGAAGTTCTATCCTCTGCATCTTGTTACGCCGGTTCAGTCGGTAAACCATGTCTGCTATCCCAATCAGAATAAAGCACCTTACCACCGTCTGGGTCAGGATCATATGGTCGCCGCTAAAAAGCGTCACCGTCAGGAAATACAGAAGAGCTGCTAATCCTGCTAAATAAAGTCCTTTCTCTTCATAGAAAAAAACGCCCAGAAGAACCGGGAGATAATACAGATGCTGTGTTATACCGTAAATTCCACTTCTAAATGTAAGAAAATCAATAAGAACCGCACCGAGCAGCACTAGGCTATATAAAATATGTCTTTTCATAAACTCGCTTTCCTGGCATCCGTTTATAAGTTTATGAAAACAGTATAATATAGAATTTTCAAAAATAATTTCCAAAATAATATTTCATGCAGCAAGTTCCATAATTTTTATTCTCCATGACACGCTGTCGCGGTCAGTCTGTACATACAAATTGAAGTGCAAGCCGGAGGATGTTTCAAATACGCAAAAACGGTTCAAAGACCGGCGGCAGCCCCTCTGAACCGTATAAAAGAACTTTTGATTGTCAGCAGTTGCCCTCGTAAACATACCGCAGATTTTCGCGTGCGATTTCCGCAAGGCGGAAAACCGTTTCTATCGGCGTCGCATCCCGGTCAAGCATTTTCCAGCGTGGGAAAAAGCGGGTAATATGCAGCGGAATCTCCCGGTT
>DATAML010000066.1:0-8080 GCA_036260545.1 Caproiciproducens sp. | reverse complement strand
AGGAGGAAAACCATGTCAAAAAGCCCGTTTCCCTATTCAAATGATAACAAACGGTATCATACGCTGAATTATCATCTAAAAAAGCTGTTTGACCGGCGGATTTTCAAAGCCGTAATCGACGCGGGCTTTACCTGCCCGAATCTGGACGGGACAAAGGGCACCGGGGGCTGTACCTACTGCCTGAACGGAAGCGGCGATTTCACCCACGGCATCGGAAAAAGCGTGGTAGAGCAGGTACACGAAGAGCTCGTCCGCATCCGGACTAAGAACCCCGGCGCGGGTGTGACCGCGTATTTTCAGGCGCACACAAACACTTACGCGCCCCTCTCCGTCCTGCGCAGGCTGTACGAAAGCGCCCTGCAGGTTGAGGGCGTATGCGGCATCAGCATTGCCACGCGGGCAGACGCGCTGGAAGCTGAAACGATGGATTATCTGGCCGAACTGTCAGCCGGAACCTATCTTACGCTAGAACTTGGACTGCAGACCGTTCACGACAGCACCGCGACAAAAATAAACCGCGGGCATACGTATGACGAATTCTTACACTCTTACCGGGAACTGAAAGCACGCGGCATCCGCGTATGCGTCCATATCATCGACGGGCTGCCCGGCGAAACCCCGGAAATGATGCTGGATACCGCGCGGGAACTGGGCAAACTCCGCCCTGACGCGGTTAAAATCCACCTCTTACAGATCATGGAGGGCACGGAGCTGGCGCGCCAATATGCCCAGGGTCTTGTTACTCCGATGGAAAAAGAGGGATACATCGATACGGTCTGCTCCCAGCTTGAAGTGTTTTCTCCGGAAACGGTAATCGAACGGATTACCGGGGACGGCGCACACGACAAACTGATCGCGCCGCGCTGGGGCGTGAACAAAATCGCCGTGCTGAACGGAATCGACCGGGAGCTTGTGCGCAGAGACACGTGGCAGGGAAAAAAGCACATCGGTTAGACACTGTGTTTGCTGAGTAAGCTTGCATGCAGTATCATCTCTCTGTCACCTGCGGGTGACATCTCCCTTTGTCAAGGGAGACAAAGGTCATAAAAATAAGCCTGAAAGAACTTGTAAAGCTCCTTCAGGCTTTTTCATATATCATCGGAATAAGAACTTCATTTCATCACGAAAGCAGCATACGGTCATTGTCCATTGCATTGCCGCTGACTTTTTCAAACATATCAAGTAAATCCTTCACCTGAAGATTCTTTTTGTCCTGTCCTTTGATATCAAGGATGACCTTGCCCTCGTGCATCATAATCAGGCGGTTGCCCAGCCGGATAGCGTCCTTCATGTTATGGGTTACCATCAGGGTGGTCAGGCTGTCCCGGCTGACGATTTCGTCGGTAAGCTCCAGCACCTTGCGGGCCGTCTTTGGGTCAAGTGCGGCGGTATGCTCATCCAGCAGAAGAAGCTTCGGCTTCTGCAGGGTGGCCATCAGCAGCGTCAGCGCCTGGCGCTGACCGCCGGAAAGAAGCCCGACCTTGCTGGAAAGGCGGTCTTCCAGACCAAGCTCCAGTGTTTTCAGTTTTTCCCGGTAAAAGGAACGTTCCTCGTTTTTGATTCCCCAGCCAAGTCCGCGGGACTTGCCCCGGCGGTATGCCATCGCGAGGTTTTCTTCAATTCCCATATCTGCGGCGGTTCCCCTCATCGGGTCCTGAAACACGCGTCCCAGCAGCTTTGCGCGCTGATATTCCGGCTGTTTGGTCAGGTCGTCCCCGTCAAGCACAATTTTTCCGCCGTCGCACGGGAAAACTCCCGCGATCAGGTTCAGCAGCGTGGACTTTCCCGCGCCGTTGCCGCCGATCACCGTAATAAAATCACCGCTCTCAATCGTAAGGCTGATATTGTCCAACGCCCTTTTTTCATTGATCGTATTGGCGTTAAAGGTTTTATAAACGTTTGATAACTGAATCATTCTGACTGCTCCTCACTTTCCGGCGTATTCTGTACTTTCTGCAGTTTCCGCTTGAGTACCGGAACAGACAGTGCCAGGATAACCACGACCGATGTGAACAGCTTTAAGTCGGTGGATTTGAGGCCAAACCACAGGACAAGGGCAATGATCACACGGTAAATAATAGAGCCGACTACTACGGAAAGAAGCTTGTACGCAAACGAGAAACGGCTGCCCATCAGCACCTCGCCGATGATGATGGAGGCAAGGCCGATCATGATCGTACCAGTTCCCATGCCGACGTCTCCATAGCCCTGGCTCTGCGCAACCATCGCGCCGGATAAGGCGATCAGGCCGTTGCTGAGCACCAGGCCGAGGATTTTTGTATTGTCCGTATTCACGCCCAGCGCGCGCACCATATATTCATTGTTGCCGGTCGCGCGGATGGCGCTGCCGATCTCCGTGCCGAAATACCAGTACAGCAGCGCAATCACGCCGCCCGCAAAGATCAGCCCTATAATCATCGTAATAATATTTGTAGTGAGCGCAGGCGCCGCAGAAGAAATCACGCTGATGATTGTCTGCGCGCCAATCAGCGGGATATTGGATTTATCGCCCATAATACGGATATTGATGGAATACAGCGCAATCATCGTTAAAATTCCCGCCAGAATCGCCGGGATCTCCAGCTTGGTATGTAAAATGCCGGTGATCAGGCCGCAGATCATGCCGGCCGCGATTGCCACCAAAAGGGAGAGATAAGGGTTGAAGCCGTTCGTTATTAAAACAGCGGTAACCGCGCCGCCCGTTGCAAACGTGCCGTCGACGGTCATATCGGCAAAATTCAATATTTTAAAAGTAATATAAACGCCAAGCGACATAATGCTCCAAAGCAGGGCCTGCATCGCCGCACCCTGTATGGAACCCGGCAGAGTCGAGAAATCCATAAACAGTCTCCTTAACGCAACATGAGCGATAGGGTTTCCCCTATCGCTTCGCTGCTATTTTTTATAATTATACAAATTCTATTTTCTTTTTGCAAGTCTTATTTGCTGGAAGAGCTTGCCGCCTTCGCTTTATCCAAAAGCTCCTGCGGGAAGGTGATTCCGATTTTCGCCGCAACGTCAGTGCTCAGAGTGAGGTCGCAGTTCTTGGAATACTCGATCGGCATGGTCGCCGGCTTTGCGCCGTCCTTCAGAATTTTGACCGCCTGCTTTGCGGTGAGCAGCCCGAGATTGTAATAGTTAATGCCGTAGGTGGCCAGACCGCCGTTCTTGATCATACCGGATTCGCCGACAATGACCGGAATTTTTGCGGGCTGTGTGACCATGGAAACGGTCGCCATGCCTGCCGCAAGCATATTATCGGTCGGGATATAGATGGCGTTGACCTTGCCTGCAAGGGACTGGGTTACCTGCTGGATTTCATTGGAGTTGGATACCGTAGCCTCTACGGATTCCATCCCCTGAGCGGTAATGCTCTTTTTTGCGATGTCTACCTGGAACTTGGAGTTTGCCTCGCTTGAGCAATACAGCAGGCCGACCTTCTTTGCACTGGGAACAATCTGCTTTAAGAGCTTGATCTGCTCATCCACCGGGGTTAAATCGGAAGTACCGGTCACATTGCCGCCGGGCGCTTCGTTGGAAGCAACCAGCTTGGAACTGGCCGGATCGGTAACCGCCGTTACCAGAATCGGAATATCCTTTGTTGTGTTTGCCACTGCCTGCGCGGCAGGCGTTGCAATCGCCAGAATCAGGTCGGATTTTTCGCTGACCAGCTTGTTTGCGATGGTCTGGCAGTTTGCCTGCTCACCCTGCGCGTTTTCATAGCTGATCTTAATATTCTTGCCGTCCTCATAGCCTTCCTTCTTCAGACCGTCTACAAAGCCCTTGTAAGCGGCGTCCAGAGCGGGATGCTCGACAAGCTGAACCACACCGATTTTAATTTGCTTTTGGCTAACCGCGGAAGCCGCACCGTTTCCTGCCGCTGAAGCGGAACTTGCAGCCGGAGCGGAACCGCCGGCTGAACAGGCTGCTGCGGAAAGCGCCATGGCGCCTGCCAAAAGGATTGCAATTACCTTTTTCATAATACCCATCCTCTCGCTGTTTCCTTTATCCATTTAAAGCATTAAGCACTTTATCGCTTTAAACTGTATATGTGCATTTTACACGATATTAACAAATCCGTCAACTCTTATTTTCACGAATTATTATTTGCCCCGGAGCAATATATTGTTAAATTAGACTGTTTACCGGTAATTCACCTGAATACACAGGCTTTTCAGCACATCTTTCAACTAATTCCACAACAGCGGTTAAGGTAAATTGACATTTCATGTAATTTCTTCCGAATGTCCGTTTCCGTAACACCGGGTAAGCAGCTGCGCGTAAATTGCCGCCAGTATCTGCTGGAACAGCGTGCCGATCATCACGGGGAACATGACCTCCGGCGGAAAGTACGCGGCAGCGATCACCGCACCGGCGCTGATATTCCGCATTCCGGAGTTAAAGGTCATGGAAACGGCAATCTCCCGTTTCTGCCGCAAAAGAAGCGCGGTCAGCCAGCCGACCGCATAGCCGGACGCCGCAATCAGCAGCATGACACCGGTAACCGCAAAGAGCATGGGCGTCATATGCCGGATGTAGGGCGCAACCTTTGAGGAATTAACGCTTACCACAAAAATCAGCGCAAGCTTGCCGTAAGGAGCCAGCTTATGGGATAGAGGCTCCTTGAGCCTTCCGCCCGTAACCTGGTTGAGCGTAAGGGCAAGAAGCGCAGGGAGCGCAATCATAAAGAGGAGCTCGCGCATTAGACCCCAGGCATCCATCTGCACACAGGAGCCCACGAACAGGTGCAGGCTCAGCGGCACAAGGAACGGCGCGAGCAGCGTGTCCGTAAGGACAACCGAAAGCGTAAGCGGCGCGCTGCCGCGGTAAATGGAAACCCACATAAAGCTAACCACCGCGCTCGGCACAACGAACTCCAGCACCATTCCTGTGGTGATGTACGGGTTCTGCGGAAAAATCAGATTGCCCGCCGCACAGGCGGTCAGCGGCATGACTACGTGGATAATGAAGAGCGCGGAAAGCAGCGGCAGCGGATGCTGAAACACATGGGCAAAGTCGCGGAATTCGGACTTAAGGCTTCCGCTGAAGGTCATAAACGCAAAAACATATGGAACCAGAAATAACGCGCGGCCCAGCTGTTCCGGAAAAAGAACGCCGATCAGCAGGCTGACCGGCGTAACAAGCGGCATCCATTTTTCAATAAAGCGGTTGAATCGATCCATAAAACCCATCCACAAAACCTCCGGATTTCTCCCTGATTTTCACATCTTACTGCTTTACTTCCTGCTTCACTTCTCCAACGCTCTCAAGGAGGCTGTGCAGCCGGTCCATATGGTAATGATAAACCGTCAGCAGTTCCCCGTCCGGCGCGGCTCCGTTTTCCGTCGGTTCGAGAATCTGGATAGCGCGGAGCTCGTCCAGAATCATCTGATAAGTCGACAGCCTGCAGGATATCTTAAATACATCCTCGTCGTTCCAGCGAAGGAACTTCGCTTCGGCGATATACAGATTTACATTGTAGTTGATTTTCTGAATTGCGGCTTCCACCGCGCGCGTGTCGATCTGGCGGTGCGCAGAGGCATTGTCCATCGATTCCGCGATCCGGACGCGCAGCTGTGCGAAAGACTGCTTAATCTCCTCGGCGTAATTGGGGGGCATAACAAGCAGGTTCACCACCAGCGCAATCCCGATGCCAATCATGCTGTCCGCGGTGCAGCTTATGGCAAACTGCAGCGGGCGGTGGGCACCGAGGTTATACAGGAACATCATGCCGGAAAATACGAAGCAGGAAAGGGTCGCCGCGCCTTTCAGCCTGAAAAGCTGGCACAGGTAAATTGTCAGAATGATTCCCATGCCGCAAAGCCCTGCGTTTGCGGGGGCAATGGTGAAAAATGCATACCCGACCACGGCGCCAAGCAGTACGCCGAAGAATTTATTTTTCCCGGATTTGAACGACGTGTCAATGGATTTACCCATAGACATCACCGTGGCAATCACTGCGAAAAACGGCTGGTTCAGTTTGCAGAAAAAGGTAACCGCCACGCAAACCGTAACCGCAATGCCCGTTTTCACAATTCGAAGGCCCATACGATGATTTGACTTAAGAAAGTTTTTGAACCAATTCATTCATTACCTCACGCCGCACATAAGAATATCCTTTATTTCTTTTGGAGTTTCAACAATATATTTTGCATGGTTTTCCTCCAACTCCTGCCGCGGCCGGAATCCCCAAAGCACGCCTACAGTGTCCATCCCGGCGGCCGCCCCGGTCTTCATATCCGTATCGGTGTCGCCGATATAAAGGCAGTCCTCCGGCTTCACTCCAAGCTCTTCCGCTATGAGCAGCGCACCCTGAGGCGAAGGCTTCCGCGCCACTTCCGGCCGCTGGCCGTAGCAGGCATCAAACGTGCCCGGCGCGAACAGCGCCTCAACCACTGCTTCCGTGCAGTTGTGCGGCTTATTGGAAAGAACCGCCAGCTTGATTCCCGCCCGCCGGAGTTCCCGGATCAGCTCCTGCATCCCGTCGTAGTTTGTCACGATATGAGTGGGATCGCTTTCATACAGAGCGTCGTAGGTCTCACGCAGCTTCTGAACGTCGTCCTCCGAGTAGTTTCCCTCCCCGCACACCGTATTCAGCATCCGCCGCATCAGCAAATCGGCGCCGTTGCCTACCAGATAGCGGTACTTTGAAGTCTCAATGGTCTTATATCCGCATTTTTCAAGCGCGCTGTTTGCGAAAAATGCAATGGAATTCAGTGTGTTTGCCAAGGTTCCGTCTAGATCAAAAATGCAAGCTTTATACAAAATATCACCCTGTCTGTTAAGATACACAATATGATAATAATCATTTTCACCCGAATTTGCAAGCTTTTTCCGCTCCACACTCCTGAAAGGAAAAGGTCCCCAGGATAATAAGAAAAAGCCGGAGTATACGCTCCGGCTATGTATTCCTGTATATTATTCGAGTTGATTAATGCTGCAGAATCAGCTTTCCCGGTTTGGTGTCGACATTGGACGGGCAGATGTTATAAACGGTTTCGTCCTTCGCCACCATCGAAATCGGCATTTTAGGCAACAGCTCGTGAATGATCTCAATAAATCCGTTCACCGGCGCTTCCGCCATTCCCGTTACAAGATGAGTCGCCCGGATTTTCTTAACAAAACTCACGGCAACCAATGCCGGGTCGCTGTTAAAATAAACAGTCATTTCCGCTTTCGCATCCCTTGCCGTCTGCCGCAGATATTCAAGCTCCTCGCAGCTTGTTTCAAATCCCGCGGAAACCGGCTGAACGCTCAGTACCTGCAAAGAAGCATGATGTTCATCGGCAATTTTTCTTCCCGCCCGAATCAGTCTGTCACAATCGTGCTGCCCGGTAACGCAAACAAGGATTACTGCCTTGTCTCTCACTTCTCTACCTCCTTTTATTTCGTAATTTAATTATAACAAGTTTATGGTAATAGAAGTTGTATAAATCATTAACAATGTGTTAATTATACAGTCGACAAATTTTGTGATATTTATATAATTTACTTTATTATATCATGGAATCCGTATCAATTCAACCGCTAAAAAGTCCCACGCCCTCCCCGCCTTCTTTTATAACGCTGCTGCGTTCCGAAAAAAACTTTCCTATTCGTTGAATGACAGGCCGGGCGTACAAAAAAAGCCGCAGAACGCCATTGTCCTGCGGCTGTGATTTGCCCCTAATCGCTTAGAGTACGGGGGCAGGTTATTTCAGAACGGTCATAGGATCAATAAATTTGCCGTTCTTTTTCATGGACAGATGGAAATGCGCGCTGTCTGCGCTCTCCAGCGGAGCGGTGCCCACTGTGCCGATCTTATCCCCCTGTTTGACCTTAACGCCCTTTTTGGCGGTTGTCTGGTACAGTCCGCAGTAATAGGCTTCCACATCGCCGTGGGCTATTACAACTGTATTTCCGTACAGCCCGTCCGCATAGACATTTTTGACCGTACCGTCGGCCACGGCTTTTACCGCTTCACCCTGCTTTGCCGCAAAGTCGGTGCCCGTATGGGCGCGCCAGTCTTTCATGGTCTTGGAATAGGCTAAATTTTGGCCGCTGTATTTCTGCAGAATACTGGTGCCCACAGGATAGGAGA
>DATAML010000062.1:0-4959 GCA_036260545.1 Caproiciproducens sp. | reverse complement strand
GAAGTAAACAGCAACTGGCAGTACGACAGAGGCCCGGTTCAGTGGGTCGATTCCAAGTCGGCTCTAGGCTATCACCAGGATGCGGTAACCAAGGAATTCAGTGATATTTCCATTGCGGCGACCTGCGCAAATAATTATGCTCACAGCCAGTGGTTCAGCGCGACAGACAGCGTAGCCAATCTCTTCAATAGGGAGGAATTAAAATGAAACCGAATCGAAAAGTTTTATTGATTTCCTCCGCTGCCGTTTTAATTTTAGCAGTATCTATCGGGGCCACACTTGCGTTCTCTTCAGCGATAACCAATTCAAAGACCAACTCCTTTCAAAAAGGTGTTCCGGGGATTGAGATCATAGAAAATAACAGCTCCACACCGGGCGGTTCCAATTCCGTCGATCCGTCCCAGAAAGAAGTGAAGGTGGAAAATACCGGCACCATTCCCGCATATGTGCGCGTCATGCTGGTGCCGGGTTATAAATCCGCCGCAAATGTGGGTCTTTCGTTTAATACCATGCCCCAAAGCATAGGGAGCAGTGCAACCGCCTTTACGATGGGCGATCTTAAGTTGAATCTGGATCCCGGCTGGAGCAGCAAATGGTTCTATGTATACGACAGCACAGATAAAATCGGCTACTTTTACTATAAAGAGATTCTGCCTCCCGGCAGACGTACAGCGCAGCCCCTTCTGGCGTCGGTCGGGTCGGTGGACCCCACCAAAAGTAACATTGTGATAAGCAGTGTTCAGGTCGACGTGATTACGGACTCCATTCAAGCCGAGGGCGGCGCGGTCGGAAATGTCTGGACGTTTGTTAAGGAAGATACGAACAGCCATACGATCTCAAAAAAATAACAGGAGGACGTTATGTTTAAAAAGATCTGCAATATCCTTTCGAGCGTCATCCTTGTAGTGATGGCGGCGGTGGCGGGAATCCTGCTGATTCCGTATCTGTTCGGCTGCCAGACGCTCACGGTGCTGAGCGGCAGTATGGAACCGGCCTATCATGTGGGTTCCGTGGTCTTTGTACAGAAGGTAAAGCCGGAGGAGGTCAAGGTTGGCGATGCGATTACCTTTCAGCTCGGCAACGGGATGGTCGCCACACATCGCGTTACTTCCATTGACACGAATAAACGGCAGTTCGTTACCAAAGGCGACGCAAACAACACGGAAGACGGCCCCACGGATTTTGACAAATTTGTAGGGCGCGCATCGAATATCAGCATTCCGTACCTTGGGTACGTGGCGGTGGATATCAAGACCCCGAAGGGGATTATGGCGGCAACCGGGCTGATCGTGGTAATCGTCCTGCTGGCATTCCTGCCGGACATTTTTACAAAGGAAAAAGAACCGGCACAGGAAAATGTAACCCAGGAATCCGCGGATTCCAAAATATAAATCCGAGCTTACCCTGTAAGCCCAAAATTTTATTGGAGGTAAATAGAAATGCAAAAGAAAAGCTTACTCACAGTCGTCCTTTCCCTGGTACTGGTAGCCGTAATCGGCGTAGGTTCCACCCTGGCGTATATGTCCCAGAAAACCGATCCGAAGCACAATGTGTTCACAGCGGGTGCTTCTTTGACTGGTGCTCTTAAAGAGCAGGCCTTTGACGGCGGAGATTATAATGACACGCAGGATAAAATTGATTCTTTGACTGCTGCCGACGGTTTGTTAGACATTCCTGTATTGGGATTCAACCGCGCAAAGCTGGTTATGCCGGGCCGTGTGATTCCTAAGAACCCGATTGTAAAGAATACTTCAGATTCCAACAAAGGTACAAAGGCATGGGTCGCAATAAAGCTTGAAGCCAAATTCGCCGATGACAGCAATACACGGACGGCTTTGGCAAGCATCCTGAATATAGCTACAATTGACCTGGATTCAACAAACTGGACAGACGTAGCCTACTCCCAGGATGGAAAAGTAGCATATTTCTTCTACAAAACCGCGATTGATCCGCAGGCTGAAACAACCCATTTGTTTAATAATGTAACGATTAAGAGTGGTGCCGCGGTGACTGATCTGAGAGACTTTAGTATTGATGTTACGGCCGCTTTAGTTCAGGCAAACGGTGTCGACAGCATTCAAAAGTTAGACGATGCGAAGCCTGAATTGGTAAAGCTTCTTACTCCGGTTATCAGCTAATTAAAGTTTAAGGCAATCCTTTTCTGTAGGCTTTTCCGTTTTAACATTGAAAACTTCCCGAATTGTTAGGAGAGAATACGCCATGAAAAACAAAATATCGATAATTGTAACCGCAGTTACCCTGGTCGCTCTTATAACAGTTGGCGGAACGCTTGCGCTGCTCACCAATAAGGCGGAAGTTACCAATGTGGTCACTATGGGCAATGTGAACATTAGACTGGAAGAGCCGATTTTTTCCGGCCCGGATATGACGGACTTAGCGTCGGACGGCAGCTATGTGAAAAGGGGCGTAATTTATCCCGGCAGCAGTTTTGTTAAGGATCCCACGGTTACCAATATCGGAGCGAATCCCTGCTATATCCGCGCCAGGGTGGAGCTGAAGATGACGCGGGACGGCGAAGTCCTTGAGGGAAATACCGTTTACAAGTCGGATGAAACAAAGCTTACCGTTACTCCGGAGGACTTCTTCCAGGCGAAAGACGGCTGGTCAAAAGGCGACGGCGGGTATTACTACTATAATACCGTTCTGCCGACCTCCGGCAGCGCTTCCAAGGTGGAGCTTTTCAAGGACAATACCGTCCGTGTTCCCAAGGACTGGGGCAATGAAATTGCGAATATCACGTTTACCCTCAGCGTCTCCGCCGAGGCGATTCAATCGGATAACTTTAAACCCACCCTGACAAACGGTGTGATAACCGGATGGAATTACAGCGCAGAAGCCGGGGGAGGACCTGTTCCGATTAAATCCGATATCAAGGTCAAGTAATGAATTCCAGTTATTATGATGTCTGTTTTGCGCCAAATTATGTGCAACGCGGAAAACCGGCTGGCTGAGAGGGAATGATGCCATGAAAAAATTCAATTTAAAAAAACTGAACCGGATTGCGCTTATATCGTTCGTGGCTGCGGCATTCCTTGCCTGCAACTCGTTAACGGCTTATGCGGCGCTGTCACCGCAGACCAGGGTGGTTTACACCGGAGGCGGCACTTCCTCATCCATTGCTGTGGAAAACGCGGAAAACCTGGACGCCTTTAAAGGCCTGATGCCCGGCGGAACCACAAAGCCGCAGAACATCACGATCGCCAACCGGGGCAGCCAGAATGCGCGCGTGTATTTTCAGGCGCAGCCGACTGATATTTCCGGGCAGAACGTTCTGCAGGCGCTCCAACTGAAAGTTACCTTTAAAATGGATGACAGCTCCGGCGAAAAAATCCTGTATGAGGGGCCGGCTTCCGGAACCTCCGGCAAAGCTGCCGATTCCGCAAATTCGCAGGATAAGCACGTTACGGATGCCACAAAACAGATTCCTCTCGGATTTGTTTACGCAAACAGCGAAACCGGAGTGATTTCCGCAACGCTTACTGCCCCGGAGACCATGGGCAACGAGTATCGGAACGCGCAGGCCAGCATCAAATGGATTCTTCAGTTTGAAACGGATTCCATCAGCTCCATCCCGCATAACAACAACGGCGGTGGAGACGGCGGAGGCGGCACAAATATCGCGACGGAAAGCATCGCCGAGAATCCCACGCCTCAGGTAGGGCCTTCCTCTGTCCCGGAAGAAATTCCGAATGAAGATATTCCTCTGTCCAATCCCCCAAAAACCGGTCAGGATCCGGCCATTCTCTGGGGAGCTGCAGCCCTTGCGGCTGCCGCCTGTGCGGTCTTCGCACTGACCAGAAGAAAAATCCGGCACGGGGTATAAGCAGAATACTGTAAACCGGCCACTGCCCGCGGAGCATATCCGCGCGCAGTGGCTTTTGCCGTTATTGCTTCCTGCGGATAAGGGGTACCGGCTATCAAATAGGCCATGGTTTTGCCCGGGTGGGAAATAATAATTACCTGTCCATCGTATATTACATAATTCGACTTACAAATTTTTCCAATTATAGTAAAATTACGTTGGACAGAAGGTGATATAAATGCAGCCGGATACCGATCATCCCGAAATTCAGGTAAATATGCTGGGTGAATTTTCAATTACCATCAACGGCAACCGGATTACCAATCTGAAGGGGCGCACAAAACGCGTGTGGATGCTGATTGAATATCTGATTGCAAACCGGAAGAAAGACGTATCCACCGAAATGCTTGCCAAGGTTCTGTGGGAGGAGTACGAATGCAGTGACCCGCTGAACGCCCTGAAAAATCTGGTTTACCGTGCAAGGGAGCTTTTAAAGGAGATTTCCCACGACGCCGGGGCGCAGTTTATCACCTTTGTGCGCAATACATATTCCTGGAATAACGATTACGAGTGTGCGGTAGATACCGAACAGCTGGAAGACTGCTGGAAACGACTGAACGATTTCTCCAATCCGGATGAGGAACGCATTCGGGCCTGTGAGCAGGCCCTCGCTCTTTACCGGGGCGAGTTCCTCCCTAAATCCACCTACAGCTCATGGGTGGTTTCCACGGGAGCCTATTATTCCTCGATTTTCAGTGACTGTATCCAGAGCGGGTGCAGGCTTCTGATGAAGCAGCACCGTCTGGAAAAGGTAATCCATATCTGTGAAACCGCGCTGGTTTACTCCCCGCTGGAGGAACCCATCCATAAAATTCTGCTGACCGCTTACCTGAATTCAGGGCAGAAGGGAAAGGCCCTGAGCCATTACAACGAAGCGTCCAAGCTGTTCCGCAAGGAACTCGGCATCGAGCTTTCCGATTCTCTGAAACAGCTGGTGGGCTCAACAATGCGGGCAAACGTTGACCTGAGCCGGATTAAAGATGATTTAAAGGAACAGAAAGGGGTAAAAGGCGCTTATTTCTGCGACTTTGAGGTGTTCAAATCCGTTTGCCGGGTTCAGGCGCGTATGATCGTGC